>JAKYXN010000080.1 GCA_022538095.1 Puniceicoccaceae bacterium K14
CCGACCTTGACTCTCAACGCCAATCCCGTCGTTGAGCAATACATGGAAAACTACCTTGATGCAGCGTGAGGATTTTTGAAACGTTTAGGTTAAGTGCTACGTAAGTAGGAGTCTTGGGTCAAATGCTGTTTGGGTGTGTTTCTGTGACATTGCAGTTACGAATAGAGTTAGGCTTTTGCTTGTTAAGTAATTATAAGTGTAATGTAAATACCGATAGTGAGTGCAGGTATGGATGTTCTGTAGGTTCTTAAGTGATTCTTTTAAGATATTTGTTGTGAGTTGTTTGTGAGGTTTTGATTTGTGGGGTAGAGCAGGTTCCCTTTGAGGTGATAGTGCGTTATTCAATAAAATTGCCCCTTCGAATAAGTGCTAGTACTTAAAGAATAGGGAATGTAGTACTCGCTGGATCTCATATTGTTGAATCTATTGCAGCAACGATAGGTGTTATACAAATAGGTTTACAGGGTAAACACATTTTTGTTTGTTAAAAACGCTGTATTGTATCTGATACTACCATCATTGCTTAAGGCAATTATACCCCCCCTATTTTCCGGTTCAAATTGTAGTGGTGCTTGCCTGGTTTCCTCTAATTTGGCCGATGACTTAAACCAACAAACTATGAAAGAACATGGAACCTAAGATGGGAATACCTAGGATGGACGCTTGAGCTTTAATTAGTTTCTGCCTCAAATATTTTCGCAAAGCTGGAAGTGAATTGGGATGCCATTTTCTGATTACTTTTTTCTGCATGAATAGCTAGTCGCAATCGGTTGCTTTATCCTATCAGCAGCGTGCTGCAATTGATGTGTTATATCCAGAATGTAGTGATCCTGCTTAGGCTTTGCCGTTTTCTGTAAGAGCAGTAAACCTCAACTCTGAGGTGAATTGATTTAAGCTCTGTGAATCTGTGGCGAATAATTGAATACAACTGTAGTCTAATTGTATCATACCTACTTTAAATCCCCTTGTTGGTTAAGTGAAGCACTTAGGATTGGAGTGCCGTTTGTATTACAACTTATCAGCCAATGTTAATTTTTAGAAATAGAGATACTCACCTAGTTCAAATGTGAAGGACTTAACCAGTTCATCTCATCTGACTATCCTATAACACAATAATACTAATAAAACATGAAATCTCATAAAATATGTATTACGGCGATGGTTCTATTCTCATCGCTTTTCTCTGCTTCATTATCGGCAGATACGGTAAATTCATCCACTCATCGCGAGCATGATTTCGACAATAACTCCATCGTGCCGTTCTTGGAAGATCAGGGTTTTACTGGTTCTGCGATTAGCGGTGAGGGGATGAGTTTCACTAATAGCTCTACTGGTGGCCTTCGTTTGAAGCTTACGTGGAAGGAATCGGAATACGATGGTTCACGAAGAGAACGAGGCCATGAACTCAAAGCGAACGTAGTGGACGACAAGGAAATCTTCACTGGTTTTCATTGGCGGATACCTTCTGGCCAAAGTAACAACATTCTGAATAAAAACACTATTATATGGCAGTTGTATTGTTGGAATTCAGCCGGTTGCAGTAATTGGACCGCTCACGTTGAACTAAAGTCTAATGATGATCTCTACCTTAACTATCGCGCTGCATGTGTGAGTTCTACTGAGGTGAAGATTTACGATAATGTATCTACAAATACGGATCATGCGTTTCAAATCCGTGCCAGAGCTTCAGGTCAAGGAAATGGCCGAATCGACTTCAAAAGGAACGGTTCCTTTGAGCATCAAGAAACTAACATCAGTTTCGGTTTCGGAAGCTGGAGCAACGATGAAATGGCCGATGCTGTCATCGGCGTGAAAATGGGTATGTACTGTTTTGATACTTCGAATTATTCCAATAACGAAGTGCGAATTTTGTACCTCGATAACCTTGGATCGTGCGTGAGAACAGGCAGCGTTGGCAATAGCTACAACCTAATTGATCCTAGAAATTACTAGGAAACACTGTGAGTTAGAAGCGGCTTCGAGCTGCTTCTAACTTATTGTAATCACCAAAATTCGTCCTATGCATCTGTAGTCTTTGGGGGTGCTTCTGCTTCCTTATAGGCTAGTTAATTTGATCTAAATTTGTCGCAATTTTTGTTATTAGGACCGCTTCATTTACTATTCAGAATTTATAGATTTCATCTAATGGCTCGTAACTTTATTTTTCGAATTAGTCTCTCTCTTTTAGCATTGGGAACGGCGTTTGTTATCGGCCGCCTAACTGCTAAAAAACAAGTGGAGATAGTTAGCAAGGAGGTTGGACGGGATCATTCCAAGCCTCTCGCACCTTTGAATTCGACTACTTCGTCGAAACCTGAGCTCTCCTCGAATGTCGATCCATTCGACGAGTTCTCTTTCATTCCTGAAAACAGTGAGAAAATAGATACAATTTTAGCGATTGCTAGGCATCGAGATTCGGTTGCACGATCTAAGGCTATTCTTGCTTTGGTGGATACGTTAAGTCGTTCTGATTTTCCTGCGGTTGTCCAGAGTCTTGAAGAATCGGGTCTTCAAGACCTAAGAAAAATTGAATACGGAATACTCCTAACTGCGTGGGCTCAGGTCGCTCCAGAAGAAGCGATGGGCCACGCCTCAAGACTCTTCGACGGAACCTTCGCTAAAAACACGATTCTCGAAACCTGGGCTACTGAGGATCCGGGTGCCGCTCTTGCTTGGGCAAGGGGAAGTTTTGCTAGTCCTGATAGCCACGAACCTAATCCTTGGCTCTTGGGAGTCGTTCGCGGAGCGATCGCCTCAGACCTCGAATTAGCAGGATCTGTCTTTGATTCAATGCCTAGAGACACCCAAGAGCGGGAAGATGCGCTGTCCACAATTCTCTCTAATTTGCACGCTACTGATCCTCAGCTTGCCCAGGAATGGGCCTACGCAATGGAAGATAGCGAGGACCGTTCGGAGGCGCTTGCTATTGTTGCCAGAAATATGGCACTGACAGACCCAGTAGGAGCTTCTAATTGGGTCTCTTCCTTGGAGGATCCAAGCGCTTTAGCTGGCGTCGCGGAGTACATTGCGCACGACCGCTATTATGATAGCCCAGAAGCAACCAAAGACTGGGTCACTCGTTTGCCAGAGTGGGCTGTCGGAAAGGCGGCTAATGCGGTCGTAATGATATCGACTAAGGAGGACCCTCTGGAAACTGCTCAGTGGATGTCAGGCCTGCTCACAACGAATCCAGACGGCAACTACGATCCTGCGGTGAAAACTCTTGTCGATGATGCCACGTTGATAGCTCCTCAAATTTCTGCAGAATGGATCACTGCTCTAAGTTCTGAGAGAGAGCAGGAACGCCTTTATCACAAAGTGCTCAGCTATTGGACATCTGAGGATCAAGTGGCTGCTCAGACTTGGGTCGAGTACAATTACAAAGATCTCCCTGAGTCGGTACTTCTTCGATACTTTCCTGATTTGGTTCCTGAATTCGGTTCGTCGAACAGTGATCAAGGGGCATATTGATAAGAGAGAATATTCAAAATGATAATAGGAATTACAAAGAGTGGATTGATTTTCTTTATCTTGGTTTTATCGACTTATGGTTCGGGGGCTCTGGTCTTTGAAGAAATGATCGTTGAGGTAGAAGCTCCCCCGAACGAAGAATTTGTTGAAGTAGATTTCCCCTTTACAGTCGAAGGGAGCGAACCTGCGGTTATCAAAACTATTGATACTCCCTGTACGTGCCTGAAAACCCAAATAGGGGAAGATAACCGTAAGATCTGGCAACCTGGAGAAAGCAGTTTTATCAGAGGCGTGTTCGAGATCGGCACTTTCCGAGGGACAGTGGAAAAGAGAATCTATTTCACTATGGATAATGGCAATCGCCGTGAACTAATTATCCTGATGACAACACCTGAGCTTATGACCATCGAGCCTGAGGATCTTAAATGGGCAGCCGGATCGGAGAGGGATGAGAAGACAATAACGATAGAGCTTAGCCCAGATTACCCGATTAACATAAAGACAATCAGCAACTCCAACCCAAGTCAGTTCGATCATCAAATCGAGACAATTGCAGAAGGGAAAGAATACCGAGTTCGGATTAAACCTAAGGCGGTCAATTCCCAAGCTCTCGGAGTGATCCGAATCGAAACGGACTGCGAAAACAAGCGTCACAAGAACTATCAAGCGTTCATGGCTGTTGAGCAAAAAGGTTTCTCCCCCAATCGAAAAAAGTAAAGGTCACGAATTTCTAAAAATTAACAACCAAGCGAATGAAAACACATATAATGAAATCTATTTTAGCCCTATTCTTTCTCTCGATTTTTCCGCTCTTCGCCGAACCGGTATCTGACAACGTAAAGGAGGTTGAAGCCAGTGCTTCTGCTAAAAAGACGAAGAATTATAACGTTAAATCCCCCCCCAAACGCAACGGAAAATTCATTGATTACGAAGCTGAATTTGATGGACGAACTTTTAGCGGCGTTGGCTACTTGGTTCTTCCAGAAGGAGCTTCTGCTGCTAATCCAGTTCCAGGTGTTATTGTAGTCCATGAATGGTGGGGACAGACTGCATACCCTCGCAAGCGAGCGGAAATGTTAGCTGAACTCGGCTACGCTGCTTTTGCTATCGATATGTACGGTGGCGGTGTTACTGTCGACAAAGTCCATGAAGCGGGAAGCCTCATGGTTAAAGTGATTCAGGATTATCGAATTGTCGAGGAGCGTTTTAGTATTGGGATGCAAGTGTTACAAGAGCAGCCTGAAGTCGATGGTTCAAAAATCGCATCTATAGGTTATAGCGTGGGCGGAACTATGGCTATGCAGGCAGCTGCGTGCAATATCCCAAATCTACTGGGTGTGGTTGCTTTCCATTCGGGGCCGGATATCGAGATCCCTAAAGGAATGAAGTCGATTGATGCCAAAATATTAATATGTAATGGAGAGGATGATACTCTTATTATGCCTGATACTCTTTCGGATTTTTATGAAGATATTAGACCTCTTAAAACGGATATTACATTCGAAACCTACCCAGGCGTAATAAACGGATTTACGAATCCTGAGTCCGATGCGATTGCCAAAAAATTTAATAGTAGTGTAGCGTATAACAAAGAGGCAGACGAAAAGTCTTGGAATTCGATGCAGGCCTTTCTGAAGCTTGTCTTCAAATGAAGAGAACTGCTTGGTAGAGGCTCGGGCAAATTAAAGACGTTGAAAAGCTCTAGAAGAATAGATAAATGGCAGTCAACATTCTCACGACTACCGGTCGTTTGATTGTCTTTGAGATAGGTAATGCGCTCCTCCAATCAACAGAGCGATTATGAGCGAATAGTAGCAAAGGGGAATGCCGCCTTCCGATCGAGGGCAAGCATTCCCGGAGATGATTTCGGAAATCGTGCCGAACGAAGCAAAAAGAAATACAGGGACCCACCCGATGTAGAACAGAGCTTTTCGTTTAAAGAGAAAAGAAGAGATAAGAAGAGCATAGCCAATCGTTATAACATGACACAAGGGGATTTTGAATACCGTCGGGCAGGACTTGTTGCCTAGTAAAACCTGGTAGCTGAGGGGAAGAATCGAGAGTAAGGCTATCGAGGAAAGCAACAGTGCAATCCAATTGGAAATTCGCTTAATGATTGTTTGCGAAAACATAGTTTGGATGGACGAGTGATAGCTTAGTTAACGGGTATCCTAATTGTGTGATACAGCGAAAATCCGAAGATTGCCAGATGGGTCACGTTCATCGCGGTCGGCAATAAGTATGCACCGATGGCGGGGAGAAACGCATAGGTGGCGAAAATTCCAAGAAGCAGTACGATGGGTGAAAAAAGGGCCATCCACTTTGGGTAGTAAGATCGTCCTTTAAGGATGGCGTAAGTCCATAAAACGGAAATGAGCAAAATCGATACGCGAAGAACTTGTATTAGCGGTTCATTGTGGTTGGAGAGAGCGCTGAGTAAACTCTCGCTAGACGTGCCTACTTCAATGCCTTGTTTGGCAATTGCAAGGTAGACGCGTCCGCCGATCCAGCCGATGCCAACCGCAAACGAGTAAATTCCGAGTCCAGTAATAGACTTACCAAGCCAGGTGTTTCGGATGTCGAGAGCTCGGCCGAGATGAAGATATCCGAGAAAGTAGAGAGGTGCTGTTAAAACGCAAAGGAAGTGACCTAAAGTAAGCCTCCATTGCGGGATGTTGGCGAAATAGGCATAGCTGCTGTCATCGTGGGTGGCAGAGAGATCGAACTGCATGATCCACTCGCCTATACCAACACTGATTGCTGCGGCAATCCCGCCGCAAGCTAGAACGATTTGAGAACGTCGTTGAGCTGTCGTCATCGCTAGGTTTAGTTGTGTGTGACGATAAAGCTCTGGTTGGGCTCTAGATCGGATATGCTTAGGCGTATTCCATCAGGCCGAACGAGGCTCAGGTCAACAGGGTCGCTTTGTTTACCAAGTCCGAAATGCAGGCCATGAAAGCCATCAGAAGATAGTCCTTCGCAGGCGACGAATTGTCGCTTGATGCTGCTCCCATCTTTAAGTGTGACTTCGCCAATCGTATTCAACCATTCGGTGCCTGATGGCAATCGAACGGTGAGACCGGCGTTCCCACCGGTAGTGTCAGTAATAAAAGCACGTGCGGGTCCATTTAGATTGGCGATTACGAGGTCGAGGCGTCCGTCTTGGTTGAAGTCAGAGACGACTTGAGTGATTCCGAAATCCTCGTTGGAAGAGCCCGCATCTTCTTCGACTGAAAGAAAAGTGCCGTCCTCTTGCTGTTCGAGTAGGCGCCCTGGATAGAGTTTTAAGTAGTCAACTCCAGGGAATCTCGCGTAGTTTTGAGAGAAATACAGATCCATATGCGAATCGCTATTGAAGTCCGCGATGGTCGTGCCCCATCCGAATCCATATTCTGCGGCATTGGTTTCAATGGATATGTCGGTGAACTGAAAGTCGCCGTCGTTTCTCAGGAGAATGTAATCCATGTTGAATGGCTGATCATCGGTGAGGTTTCCAACAAGGAGAGCTCGTGGCAGGGTGGTGCCGACATTTGAGAAGTAGAGGTCTGCGTCCCCATCGTTGTCGATATCTCCTACGCCAATCCCCATTGGATAAGCGTAGTCGGTTGGATCAGCGTGTCGCTTGAATGTGTTGTTCTTCAGGTTTTCCCAAATTTCTACTTTGCCAGTATCTTGGGCGACTACGATGTCTGGCCACTGATCTTGGTTGAGGTCTACGAAGGTGGCTAAGAAAGTATTGTGCTGACGCCAAATGCCCGCTTCTTTTGAAATGTCAGTCCAGTGGTTCTGGCCGTCGTTGAGAAGAAGGTGCGAGTAGCCGCCATAGGTGTCGCTGAAGTTTGTTTCTCCTTCGATAAGGTCTAGTTTAATGTATCCAGAAATATAGAGATCCACGAAGCCGTCTTGGTTTATGTCACCGAGAGCAATAGAGAGAGGGGTCGTGTTATCGGCGATGCCGAAGTCGAGCAACTCTTGATGGTAGCCGTCTCCTGTGTTGATGGCGTAGTAGACTCCGCTTTCGCGAGCAATGAAGAGTTCATCTAGCCCATCGCCCGTCGTGTCTATAGATGCGATGCCGAAAGTCGTGTCGTTTGGCTCTTTTTCAAGGCCTTCAATCTCTAGAGCTTGGAACCCTGATTCAGTATATTTGAAGAAGGCATCTGCTTGGTTCTTACCTCCTCCAATCACGAGTTCATCGATCTTGTCGCCATCGAAATCGAGAGTCGCTATTCCGGTGAACGGGAGGCTATTATCTAAGTCGCTTTCTAGGGTGAATGGAAGGGAGACTTCGACAAACTCCAATTCAGTCGATCCTGTCTCGGGACCAAATCCTTGTATCTTTATTACGACTACTACAACAGCGATGACCGCGATTGCGGCAATGCTGGCTAAGATAAGTAAACCTTTGGAAAAAATGTTCATGAGGAGGTGTTGTTGAGTGTGTAGAGAATGCAGGCAATTGTGGTACCTTGGTTTAGGGCGGACGAACTGAAGGTGCGCACGATTGCAACAACCTAAAATGTGGAATTGGTGTACATAAATCGACCGGTGTTTTACTAAATTATTTTTTTGGGGGGCGATAATAGCTAGTTTCTACAAAACTCTCTAATTCACTTCCTGCAATGGCTTAACTTTTAAGGTCTGTTTCATTCGAGCTAACTATATCTGATCGAAGCTCTTCTATGAGTTTCGCTTGTGCTTCGATCATGTTGACGTAACCGGACTTCGTTACGCTCAGTTCCATGTCGAACGACTTCCATAATGTTTTATCACCGCTCATTTTTCGCCATTTGCCAGATAGCTTTATTCTGCCCGATTCTAAACCGTGAAACTGAACGATCATTAATTCGATCAATGTCGAAACCCCTTCACTCTTTGATCCTTCCAGTAGTCGGACGATTCCATCATCTAAATTTTCAGCCCATTTGTGAAAATTCGCTCGATGTAAGGTCCCGTCGTCTAATTCCAAGACAACATCTTTGTGGTCGATATAATCCGGAAGCTTTATACTGGTTACCTCAAGTCGATTGGAGTCCAACCGGGCTTCGGTTTCGGGTAATTTGTAATAGGATACGTTCGGTATCGTAGTGGAGCAAGCCGTGAGGCCTAGCAAAATAATAATGTTAATAAGCAATCGCATGGAATTTTTCTTTCAATTACTTGCTGTTAGCAGAGGCCTTTGGTTTCGGATCGTCTTTTCGTTTCCCTGGAAAAATTAGCGAATTTGGTTTCGACTTAATCGTGTCAGTTAGTTCTTCCAAGCTGAGCATCGTGCTTTCGATTTGTTTTACCGCATTTTCGAGGTTGTGTTGAAATTCGGAGTCTTTGGAAAATCCGCTTAACACCGCTTGCAAATCCATGAGAGTCTTTTGTATGGACTCAGGCAATTTTTGGGTTCCGTCTTTCGCTATCAATTCTTCTAGCTTGATCGCTACTTGATTGATCGATTCTAGCGTTTCGCTTGCTTTGTCTAGGGCGCCGCCTGTCGATTCGAATGTTTCCTTGAGGGGTAGTTCTTGGACCGTATCCAAAACGTCCACAACTTTTTGCGCGATATGAGCCAATCCGGTAGAAATGGTGGGAAAAGTCATATGCTCGCCTAGGGTCCCTATTTCGGCGGGCTCAGTGCCTTCGTAGAAATCAAGAGAAATATACAAATTGCCGGTCAATAGGCTACCTGTCTCAAGGCTGGCTCGCATGCCAATGTCGACGCGGTCCGAGAGTTCGCCGGCCAAATTGATGCATGCTTCTGCCGAATCACGCCATTCAAGGCGTGCAGGGTCGATGCGGATCTGCACTGGAACCGGAATTTTGTCGATGTTGATACTCGAACCTTTCGGCAAATATTCGAAGGAGATATCGGTGACCGATCCGATTTTGATCCCTCGATACTCCACAGGAGCGCCTTTCTTCAAGCCCCGCACTGAAGTATCAAACAGCAAGATGTAACTGATGTAGTGCTCAAATGGATCGTCTTGGACACTTTTGGCATTGGGATAAAGTTCGAATACTTGTCCATTCTCGATTGTGTCTCCTGGCTGCGACTGTTCGGGTAGGTCGAACGCCACACCACCCGACAGCATCGTTTCCATAGAAGCGGTATTGATTGAGAGTCCATTGGCGTCCGCTTGTACTGAAATTCCGCTGGCGTTCCAAAACCTAGAGGATGTTGTGATCAATTTGTGATACGGAGCTTCGACAAAAATTTCGTATTCGAAAACACCTTGTTCGGGAGAAAAATCTGCGGCCTCGATTCGCCCCACGCAGAACCCTCTGTAGGTTGCTGGATCACCCACGCTCAGGGATTTTGCGTTTTTGCTTTGAATCACTAAACGTACTCCTGGCGTTTCTAAGGGGGTGTTGGGAACACCGTCCAGTCCCTTGAATGTTCTCCGACCAGGTGCCTCCAAACCTGGGGAGAGCTCAATGTAGGCACCCGAAAGCAAGGTCCCCATTCCGGTGATACCGCTTGCTCCAATTCGTGGCTTCACAACCCAGAGCACCGCATCTTCAGTCAATAGGGGTTCGATTTCCTTATCTAAACGGGCACTGACGAGAACTGTTTTATGATCGGCGCTCAAACGAATGTCTTCAACGAGCCCAACATCCACACTGCGAGCTTTGATCTTTGATTTTCCCGCTACCAGCCCTTCGGCATTCGAAAATTCAATTGTAATTTTTGGTCCTTGGTTTTGAATAGAGTGGTAGATGACATAGCCGCCTACTATAAATATAATCATTGGAAGTATCCAAATAGAAGATATGCGTCTGCTTTTCCTTATTTTCGCTTGAGGATTGCTCATGGATTTTTCTTATATTATTTGAAGGTGCTGGATTGAGTATGAGTGAAGCGAACTTCAGTTTTCATTTTCTCTAGGGGTTGAGTCCCAAATCAATCGCGAGTCAAAAGACATGGCAGCGAGCATCGTAGAGAATACGACGCCTGCAAAAGAGAGGGCGGCAGGCCCGGGTTCGACCGCGATGATGCCTCCCAACTGAATCATTGCAACCAGTACGGCGACGACGAAAACGTCGATCATTGACCAGCGTCCTACGACTTCCGTCACTCGGTAGAGTAAAGATGCTTGGTTCGGACTGGATAGCTTTGGCCATTTCGCGACCATGCATAAATAGGCTAATATCAGCATTTTAGCCATAGGAACGAAAACACTGGCTACAAATATTATAATAGCAATCCCGTAGGAATGGTGTTCAAACAGTGTTACCACGCCCCCGATAATTGTACTGGATGAGGTCCGCCCTAGGTTGATCGTATACATGATCGGAAGGACATTTGCTGGAATGTAGAGAGCTATCGCAGCCGCGAGAAATGCTAGAGTTTTTTGGATACTCAAATCTTTTCGGAAATGGAGTGTTGCTCCGCACCGATCGCACCGACCCTCTCCAATTGCTTGCGTATTGCTGCACGAGTGGCACTTCGCATAACCGTGGGCCATTGCCGTTTTATCGAAATCGCTCATTTCGTTTCCAATCGTTCCCATGCTCTCCAAAGCCATTCTTTATTCATGCTCGATACTACCATCGAGAATGTTGCGGCGAAAAATGCGAATGAGATAAAGGATAGCCCAATCTCAACCTTGGCCATCGAAGAAATTTTGGTTAGACTCACTAAAATTCCTAAAAGAAAAACATCCACCATTACCCATGGCGCGAGTGCGAATACTAATTTGGCCAATCGTGGGAAATTTGGGTGACGTTGCCCCTTAGCCATAGGTACGAGTATTAAAATCGTGGCTACTAAGTATAGGCAGGGTAAAACGATCACTAAGCCGAATACGGTCAATGCCAAAAGCTGGCTGTCATGCCGATAGAGTTCCATAACATTATGGCACAAGGTGATCATCTGTTCTTGCCCTGCACCCCCTTTAAAAGACATAAATGGAAATGCATTGGATAAACCGAAAAGTCCAAGTGCAGCAATCGATAAGGCTAGAGGTCGTGAAACGCCACCTTTCGGTTTCTTTAGAAGTTGATGCGAACATCGCGGGCAATGGGCCTTGGAACCTTCTTCGAGTTCAGTTACCTCGACCAACAAGTCGCATTGGTGACACGCAATCAATTCACTCTCGCGTCCCGAGGTATTCTGGGTCGATTCCTCGAAAATACTCATAAGAAAATCAAATAGGAAATCTCGATAGAGCGCCATACAATTTTCTGCTTAGACGACTCTATGCTACTTGATTCCTTTCACCTTGGTGAAATCAGTTTTTTCGATTCATTCCAATTCAAGCCGTATGGTAAGTACGATCATAAAGGAACGGTCGCCTATTTTTCTAAATTATATGAACGTAGTTAAAAAAATATTACAATAAATGATCAAGTCTAGGAATGAACCTATTGGAGATACGAGTGCTATGACCCAAATATGCTAGTAGCTTGTTCCACCTTGGAAAATGTTTTTCGTTACTCATCGTACTCCGATAAACTGTAAGACGTTTAGAGTACCTCCCCACAAAAGAGAAAAACGTGATTCTATAGCGCGTCTCTAGTTGTGGAGAGTGGAAGCCTTTTTCAACTCATCAGATGATCGTGAGTGGATGTGTCTGGATTGCTCAGTGTCTTTTTATACGCTTCGTGTAACGACTAACTTTTCACGAGTCATAGAGTGGAATGTGTAAGGAATTCCGCCTGTGTCGTGTCCAGAGCTTGCCCAACCTGCGAAAGGCATCCAGTCCGCACGGAAGGCAGTGTGTTCGTTGACCATAACCGCGGCTGCATTGAGTTGGTTAGTCGCCAACTCAGCAGTCTTGAGGTTTTGAGTGAAGATGGATGCTTGGAAAGCCCATTCGACTGCGTTGGCGGTTGCGATGGCAGATTCTATTTTTTCAAATGGGTAGATTGCTGTAACGGGACCGAAAATCTCTAGTTTGGAGATTTTCGTCTCAGGCGCAGGAGCGTCGAGTATCGTTGGTTGGTAGGCAGTCTCGGAGAGCGCCTTGCCGCCGGTCATACACTTCGCGCCAGAGGCGATGGCTTCTTGGACCCATTCGTCGACTCGTGTAACTTCTCCCGGGTTGATCAAGGGACCGACTTCGGTGTCCTTTAATTGGGGATCCGCTACTTTTAAGCTTTCTACTAACGGCGTGAATTTTTCGAGGAACGCTTCATGTATCGAAGCATCTACGAATATCCGTTGCGAGGATACGCAGACTTGTCCTGCGTGGTAGTAACCCCCTTTTAAGAGTCTATTGGCAGCATCCTCGAGATCTGCATCGGCGGCGACGATTACGGGCGCTGATCCCCCGTGTTCGAGGGCGCAACGAGTGCCCGGAGCGAGCTTCGAGCGTAACCACCAGCCAACTTTTGCGGAACCGATAAAAGCGAAGAAAGCGACGCGTGAGTCGGTAACGAGTTTGGTTGCGACCTCGTTGGTTGTTATTACGGGACGTGCCCACGCTTCTGGTAGTCCCGCTTCGCGGAGTATATCGACGAAGCTAAGGCAGGAGAGTGGAGTGGCTGTTGCCGGTTTAACAATGATTGGGCAACCGGCTGCGACAGCAGGAGCGACCTGGTGAGCGATGAGATTGAGCGGATGGTTAAAGGCGCTGACGGCGACTACGGGACCGATTGGCTCGATACGAGTATAGGCTCGGTAGCCTTCCGTTGAGGTCGTTAGCCCCATGGGAATCTCGGTACCCGCTTTGTGGGCGAGCGTTTCGGCGGCGGACTTTACGGAGGCAGCTGCGCGATGCGCTTCAACAAGCGCATCTGGATAAGGTTTTCCTCCTTCGAGAGCGATTTGAAGAGCCAACGTTTCGGCCCGTTCGCTAATGAGCTTCGAGGCTTTTTCTAGAATCTCAATTCGCTGCGACTTTGGCAGTGGACCGGCTTTCCAAAGTTGGTGAGCCTCTGAGAGATAGCGCTCGCAGGTCTCCGCAGAGTCATAGCTTAGCTCGCGAACGGGTTCTCGAGTCCAAGCGGAGTGTACGATTAGTGGGTCTGACATCGGCTTAACTTAGAGTAGGCAGGTTTTCTTTTCGAGCTCTTGTATGAGTACACGCTCATTTTCTGAGTAATCCACCGGAAGTTCGATGAGGTTCACACCTTTTCGAGAGAGGCAGTCTTGAAGAATTGGTAGGAAGTCCTCGGTCTTTTCGACGCGAACGCCATAGGCTCCATAGCTCTCGGCGTATTTGACGAAATCTGGGTTTCCATAATCAAGGCCCCAGTTTTGGAAGCCCATACCTGCTTGTTTCCACTTAATCATTCCGTAAGCGTTGTCTCGTAGTACGAGCACTGTGATGTCGAGTCCGAGACGTACGGCAGTTTCCATCTCTTGCGAATTCATCATAAAGCCTCCATCGCCGCAAATGGCTAAAACGGGCACATCTGGGTTGACGATTTTCGCTCCCATGCCTGAAGGAAGGCCAGCTCCCATCGTGGCAAGCGCGTTGTCGAGCAAGAGCGTGTTTGATTCGTGCACAGGGTAGTTGCGGGCGAACCAAACTTTATAAATTCCGTTATCCAGCGTTACAATTCCATTGCTTGGCATAGCGCGACGTACATCGGCTACGAAACGCTGTGGTATGACTGGGAAACTAGCGGTTTCATCTTTCTCGTGTATGTGCGCCCAAGCGTCCGTGCGGACACGCTCGAAGAACTCGCAATCTGGGCTTTCAAAATGCCCGATACGTTCTGCAAGGCGTTCAACTGACGTTGATATGGAACCAACAACCTCAAGCTGAGGGAAGTAAACTGGGTCTACTTCTGCAGGTGAGTAGTTTAGGTGGATCACTTCTTTTCCGCCATGCTCCATGAAGAAGGGTGGCTTTTCTATAACATCGTGGCCGATGATGATAATCAAATCGGAGCGATCAATCGCGCAATGCACGTAGTCTTTGTCAGAAAGGGCAGCAACGCCTAGAAATCTCTCGTTGCGGCCATCGACGACACCAGCCCCCATTTGGGTACTTAATGAATAGAGCCCTGTTTTCTTTAGGAAATCTCGAATAGCTCCTCGTGCATCCTTACGATTGGCACCGGCTCCGATACAAACGAGCGGCATCTTTGCGGCTTTGATTTTTGCAGCAGCTTCGTCGAGCACCGAGTCGTCTGCAGTGGCGTATTTACGGGTGGATCGATTGAAGAGGTGGGTCTGGTCGGCTTCCATCGCTGCCACGTCTTCGGGCAATTCAAGATAAACTGCGCCTGGTCGCTCGGTTGCCGCAATTCGCATAGCTTCGCGGACGAGCGAAGTGACGTTGTTTCCGTGAGCAATCTGACGAGATAGTTTTGTAATTGGATGCATCATACCGACCACGTCCAGAATCTGAAAGCGTCCTTGCTTGCTGTGGTAGATCGGTTTTTGACCACTAATCATGATGAGTGGCATAGCTCCCAATTGAGCGTAAGCGGCTCCAGTAACGAAATTCGTTGCTCCGGGTCCGAGGGTTGAAAGACAAACCCCTGGGCGTCCGGTTAATCGTCCGTAAGTGGCTGCCATAAAGGCCGCGCCTTGTTCGTGGCGAGTCAAGACGAGCTTGATCGATTTTGACTGTCGTAATGATTCGAGGAAGTCCAAATTTTCTTCGCCGGGTACGCCAAAGATGTATTCTACGCCTTCATTTTCGAGGGCTTTGATAAAGAGATCAGATGTTTTCATAGAATTCTTCAATTAGGATTGCATCTCATTCGAACTCTTCGTGCCGAACATGTTTGCGATAAATGAGGCTTGGTTTCTTCTGAAAAAGATAATCAAACAACTTAGTAACCAGGCTGCGATTGCCATACCGGCCATTGCGCCTGCATTGCCTTCGAAGCCGATTTTTGAGATGTGACCCATGATTGCACCGGACATAAGTCCCCAGCTTAGGATCGCACCCCAAATCGTGCTGGATGGAATGAGTAACAAGATACAAGCGACTAGTTCTAGGGAGCCAATCAACTTGTATCCAAAAGGACCCATACCCAGTTTAGCAAACATTTCAGCCACTTCGGGTGCGTCTGTAAATTTGAAGAAGAGAGTTTGGCCGAGAATAAAGACTACGATCAATTGAGCGATCCAGGAGATTATATTATTTTTCATATGTGGAGAATTAGTTGTACTGTTAATCAGGAAGCGGCTGCTTGGACCTCGGGAGAGTTGAGGCGGTAGTTTCCTAGGACGGTATCTGAAGGAATATAGAGATTTTCTTCGGTGAGTTCAGAGAAGCTTTTGCATCCTGTCGCTCGAAGAAGTTCTTCAAGATCATGCTCTATATTGTGGACATAGTTTGCGATTCGAGGCGCGCGACTCTCAATGACGAGGCCTTTCTGTAATTCGGGGTCGTGGGTCGTGATGCCAATTGGGCAGGTGTTGTTTCCACATTGGAGAGCTTGGATACAGCCGAGCGATAGCATAAAGCCGCGCGCGCTGTAAATTGCGTCTGCACCGAGTGCAAAGGCAACGAGCTGCGCTCTTGGACTAATTAGTTTTCCGGACGCATTCAGCTTCATCTTATTGCGAATGCCATGGCGTTTCAGGCAATCTTGAATAGAGGCAAGTCCAACTAGGAGTGGCAAACCGACTCCGTCGAGAAATGCTTTAGGAGCTGCTCCGGTGCCGCCTTCGGCTCCATCGACTGTGATAAAATCTGGGTAGACATCTTGTCGTTTCATTTCTTCGACAAGGACTTCAAATTCAGATACTTTCCCGAGGCAAATTTTGAATCCTGTAGGAAGTCCGGAGACGTTCTGTACTCGTTTAATGAATGCAACTGTCTTTTCCACCGTGTCGCATTCTGGGTGATACGGAGGAGATACTACGTCCGCCCCTTTTTTGATGCCACGAAGTTTTGCGATTTCATCAGTAATTTTTTCTTTTGGGAGCAGGCCGCCTTTACCCGGCTTCGCACCTTGAGAGAACTTGATTTCGATCATTCGAATCTGCGGTTTGCTAGCAATTTCCGCAAGTTTCGTATCATCAAGTAAGCCGTCGTCTGTGCGTACTCCGAATTTGGCTGTGCCGATTTGAAATATCAAATCGCAGTCTTCCATGAGATGGTATTCTGGATAGCCACCTTCGCCTGTATTCATTGGAATATTCGCGAGCTTTGCTCCCCGTGCGAGAGAACGAACCGCATTTGTTCCGAGTGCGCCATAGCTCATCGCGCTAATCATTATAGGCCGTGTAATCGTATAGGCAAATTCCAAACCTCGTTCTTCCCCGTAAGTTATTTTAAAGGGTTGAAGCGCTTCCTTCGGGGTCGGAAACATTGTATGCCTTATCTTGATCTCGCTTGGATCAAAGTTTTGCTGAGACCCGAAGGAACTCGCAGAGTCAATGTTCTTTGCCTTGCGGTAAACTTCTGATCGTTCTTCGCGATTGAAGGGGCGCTCTTCAGTGTCACTCGCAAAGAGGTACTGCCTCATTTCCGGGCCGATGCTTTCGATTATGTAGCGCGCCTGTCCCATCAAGCCGAAGTTCTTTAGGATGACGTGCTCCTTTTGCACAGTCATGTAAAAAAAGTTAGCGATCACCATAAAGAGGAAAGCTACTGTGAAAAAGTGGAAATAAAAACTTACAAAATGTCCGGCGCTTAAGAATACCACGAATAAAGCGGGTATGCTCAAGTTTACGAACTTGGAGATCTTGTGGAGATCGATGTGGAGTGAAGAGGCCATTGTGACAGCGGTTTAGGATTTATGTCTGCCTTGAAGCGTTGGATCCAAGGCTATTTAAATAGTGTGCGGATTTTTGTTAATGAAGGACATTAGTTTAGCTTGTAGGCATGAGCTGAACTAAGGTCAAAGCTACTGCTACTTACTAAGAATCAACTGTTAAGGAGTGTGATTCAGGGGGAGTTTTTTTTAGGGGGGGGAACGTTGAACTATCTATGATTTGGGTTCAACGACGAGGCGGATATCCATCGTCACAAGGTCTCTAATGAGTTTGTCCTTGGCTGCTCCTAGAAAACCACTGTTTTGGTAACTTACACCGAAATCTTGACGATCGAAGTCGAATGAACCTTCTAGTATCCATCCGTTGGATGCGTCTCCAGTAACTTCTACTGGCAAAGCAATGTCCTTTTCTATTCCTCGAATTGTAATCGTACCTACCAACTTTCCTGAGTCGTGGCTGGAAAGTTCAAATTCTGAAGTTGGATATCCTTTAGCATTGAGAAAATCATCACTGAGTAAATGCTTAGTAAGTTTATTTCTCATCTTACCTTCTTTTAAATCAGTAACGTTGAGAGAGTTCATATCAAGGACGACATGTAGCTTTTCAACTTTGCCACTATCATCTATATCGATCTCGAACGTTGAGGGCGTCAGCAGGCCATAGTGTGTCTGTGATGGCATGCTCCCTGTCCATTTAATGTTGTGCTCAGTCAGTTCGTAGTCCGCTGCAAGTACGGTGCGAGTTAATGAGATGAGGGCTAGGAGGAGGATAGATGTAATTTTCATGAATGTTGTTAGGTGTGTTTTGGTGATGTAGCTCTTGAGATACGATTGGTGTACGATGTTAGATTGCAGTTTTTTTAGTCGGAATTCAGATAAAAAATTGATTTGAGCCTGAAGTTTGATGATCACTTCACTGATTTGTGTTTTTTGACCATTATTCAGACTTAGTGTCGCGAGTAGAAGAAACCTGACAGAGTATTTTCATTTTATTCAGGACACCTAATAAAACAAGCATCCAATGACGAAAACCGAGCGAGAAATCGCATTACAAGACGCCCATGATTCTTGCGACTGGCTGGATAAATACGGAGATTATCTCATTCAATTCGCCTATAAGCGGACGGGCGATTTATCTATAGCGGAAGATCTGTCACAAGAAACGTTCCTAGCTGCTTGGAATTCGCGCTTTAACTTTAAGGGTGATTCCAGTTTCAAAACCTGGTTGACGGCTATTCTGAAATATAAAATCGCTAATTATTGTCGAAAAAATCAAAACAATTTACCCATGAGTAAATTGGGAGAGTTATTCAACCAAGGCGATAATGATGGAAGCGCTGATTGGGTGATGGATGAAAGTTTTTTTCCTAGTGAATGGAAAGATTGTCCGGATCGCGATTGTGAACTCAAAGAAGCTTACAGTATGTTCCAACACTGTTCCAATAGTGTGCCGAGTCGCTTTATGGAAGTCTTCATGTTTGCGGAAGTAGACGGACTTTCGGGAGAAGAGATTTCTGCTAAGCTCAAAATATCGAAGTCCAATGTGTGGACGCTTTTACACCGTGCAAAAAAGGCTCTAGTTGAATGCATGAAACATTTTAAGGAACTGCTCAAAGAGCGTTTTTAGAGGCGATCCGTAATACGTCTAATGAGTGAACTGCTCAGACTAGAGCAACTTTCTTTAAAATAGTCGCATTTTAATAGCGCTTTTTCTCAAAAAGCAGTTAGGGTGCCTCTTCCATGAAACCGTTAAGCATGGA
>JAKYXN010000081.1 GCA_022538095.1 Puniceicoccaceae bacterium K14
TGTCTCGTGTATCGGGTTCCCTTGCTTTTGCTCATCCGCGAAGACTATACGAAAAAACGAACAATAGGAAGGAGGTCGATTCTGTGTCGCTTACAGTAAAGCTGTGCACCATGTCGCTGTACTGTACCAATTGCCAGCCGACTTGTATGCTTTGCATTGTGGATACAAAGATCTCTACATGATCTTAAGGCACGTCGGGATCCATAAGGCGTAAAATGAAGAGCTGTTTGGGGAGTGTCGAGTTATGATTTTTATAGCTGTCACAGAACTGTATCTTTCTGTGGCTTTCATTGCGAAACTTGGGATGTGTTCTAAAACGTGCGAGTAATATGTACCCTCAGGGGGGCTATTTTTTCTCAACAAATAGCTTATCCGTGCAATCATTACAGAATCACGACTGTTTCATCGGGAGATGAAACAACGATATATCCGATGTCGTTTTTGTTGCTTCTACCTCACTGTGTTTGCAGGAAGTTACTGTGATCAATGCTAATGAATTTGGTTCTTATACCAACAGCTGTCAGCTTACAAGCTATTGTTGGTGAGCTGGTTACGGTGCTTTCTGAAAGATGAGGATAGCTTGTGTTGT
Source organism: Puniceicoccaceae bacterium K14 (assembly GCA_022538095.1). Taxonomy (GTDB): domain Bacteria; phylum Verrucomicrobiota; class Verrucomicrobiia; order Opitutales; family Opitutaceae; genus JAKYXN01. Next base: position 590 of record JAKYXN010000081.1, read on the forward strand.
GGCATATTGTAGCGGCCCGAAGTGATGGAGCTTATAAGAGAGCGGCAATAGCTGCTGAGAAACTAGGCTGTAAAAATGTCAAACATATGTCTGCCAGCCTTATTGGGGGGAAGGCGATGCATTGGGAACAGAAAGTTAATATAACCTTCAGTTAAATCTTTTAGCAAATGGCTCATTTTTCGAAGTGAGTCATTTTTATATCCAATTCCAACTACGTCTTGATCAGAAAAAATCTGAAGTGCTCACCGACTAGTTTTCCTGGGTTTTCACAACTTGAAGTGCCCCAAATTAACAGTGTACTTACGACCAAGGTTGTTTGTTTTTTCGAACAAAGAGATATTGGCAAATGTATAATATTTGTCGTTACTGCCCCTAAAATTCGTGCGCTTAGCTGTTTCTTCTTATTGGAGAATTGGAAGTTGTGACCATACTTGGAAAAAGGGGAAGTAATGGTTGTTGATGATGAAAAAAGTATTTCTAGTTTTTGTGTTACCCCCTCTGGTGTCTACGTTGAAATCTCAGATTATAGAGTCCCGGCTCGAGGGGGGGGACAAAAGTAGCGAAGTTTCAGTAGTGGGAAGAGAACTATCGAAGCAACCGTCAACTACAACAGCTTTCACCCTATGTTAACACTAAAATTATAACTAAACACAATGGATAAAAATAGTTACATCAGAGGCTTCGTAGTCGCGTTTTTGGCGCTTCTTACGGCCAATGTTTACGCGCAGTTCGCCCACCCAGGGATATGGCATAAGAAATCAGATCTTGATCGGATGAAGCACATGGTCACCGCTCAGGAAGATCCTTGGTACACTTCGTTTAACGCGCTGAAAGCAGACGCGAAGTCGAGCTATGATTATGTGGTTCAAAAGGACCCTAATAATAACAACCTTTCACGTGAGAACCCTCGTGAACAAAGAAATGAGTACGAATCGGATTCGGTCGCGGCTTACCAACTTTCGCTCATGTGGTATATCACAGGAGATTCTAGGTATGCTGAGAAGGCGATTGAAATCCTCAATGCTTGGAGTACTCTAACCAATTTCTATGGCGGGGGAACAGAGCCTTTGTCGGCGGGCTTGTATGGAGCTCCATTGATTAATGCTGCGGAGATTATCAAGAATACATACTCGGGATGGGCAGAAAGCGATATTCAAGCGTTCAAAGATATGCTTGTTTATCCAGGTTACTCGAATACGACCGTTCCTCAAAATGACATTGATAATGACAATGTTACCTTCTACTGGAGAACGTACATGGGCGACCCGTCAAGACACGGAAACCAAGGCTTGCTAGCTTGGCGAACCGTTATGGCAATTGGGATATTTTTAGATAATGAGATTATCTACGACCGAGCATTTCGCTATTTGACTGGCCAGCCATCTAGGCCGGACGATTTGCCCTACACTGCAGGTCCTGTCGAAATCGGAGAAATAACTGCATTTTGCGAATTTGAGGAATCTTACGAAAACGAAAAGCTGACAACAATTCCGGATTATGGATACGATGATCAGATCCAACACTACATCTATGACAATGGTCAGTGCCAAGAAGCGTTCAGAGATCAAAATCATTCAAATTTAGGTATTTCGGCGATTCTTGAAGCAGCAGAGATGGCTTGGAATCAAGGAGATGATATATACAGCTACCTTGATAATCGAATCTTGGATGGGTGCGAGTATCTCTTGAGATATAATCTTTCCTTTGAACAAGGCAATCCGCTAGAACCAACATCGTTCTATCAAAACCACACTCGGAATGGACGTTGGAAAGGTCTTAAAATCAATCCTGAAATCGCTTGTGGCGGCGGTGACAGTAGAGGTGGTAACAGTATTTTCGCTCCACGCTGGGAGCTAGCTGTTGCTCATTACGATATCAGAGCTGGCTTAGGCTCTGAGATTAGTTGGACAACTCAAACACGCGATTTCGCAATTAGCCAACAAGGCTTCGAGCAGAGTGACGGTGTGCATTGTCCAGGTTGGGGTGGTCTATCTTATCGTCGTCCTGAGGGATGTGCGGGAGACCCTATCGCAGGTTTCGATTCAAACGGCTTGCCTGATTATTCAATGAATGCATTGCCAATGACGATTCAAGCAGTGAATTATGACTTTTTCTCAGGTGATGCTGAGGACCGTGTCTACAATGACACTACAGCTGGAAACGCTGGCGGTGAGTATCGTACAGATGAAAACACGGATATTCAAACATGTTCAGAAGGTGGATATAACTTGTTCGATTTATCAGACAGTGAATATGTGACATACACAGTTTATGTTCCTGGAGATGGAGAATACAATATTTCAACGAGAGTCGCGGGAATCGCTGCAGGAGGTACGCTAAGCGTTCATTTTGATGGTGTTGATAAGACTGGATCTGTTGAAGTCCCTTCGTCAGGCGGCGGTCAAAATTGGAGCGATCTAGAAATTGCTAACAATGTAACTCTTTCGCAAGGCGTTCAAGCTATGAGAGTGTTCGTTGGCGGTGTTGACGGTGCGTTCAACTTGAAGGAAATTACTGTTACTCTCGTTGACGAATTAGATCAAACGATAGATTTTCCAACCTTGGACATTGTAGAGTTTGGAGACCCTGACTTTAGGCTAAACGCAACAGCTAGCTCAACTCTCGATGTTTCATATTCGAGTTCGGATACAAGCGTAGCTGTTATTAGCGGTCAATTAGTTCAAATTGTTGGACCGGGTACTGCGATAATTACAGCTTCACAAGCAGGAAATGGTGTTTTTGATCCTGCAGTTGACGTGAGCCAAGTGCTTCAAGTAAACCCAACTGGGTCTTCTCAGTTAATAGAGGCAGATACTTATATAGATCAGTTAGGTGTTCAAACAGAAACGACAACTGACGTTGATGGCGGTATAAATGTCGCGAACATCGACGCTGGTGATTTTGTTGAATACACTGTTCCTGTTCCAGTTGCAGGTACGTACCAGCTCCAGTACCGCGTAGCGAGTCGTAGTAGTGGAGGCGCTCTTACGACTGTTGTAAACGGCAATGAAGTAGACGACATCGTTTTCCCGGCTACCGGTGGTTGGCAAATATGGACAACCGTAGAAACTCATACAGCTATCGAATTTGCCGAAGGGGATAATACCCTGAGAATTAATGCGGATCAAGGAGGTTGGAATATCAATTGGTTTAAGCTAGTACTTGTAAGCACGTTAGATGGTAATCCCCCTGCGAAATCATACCAAGCTATAGATTTCCCAGTCTTGGATTCTACGTTTGAGGGGAATGCTGATTATCAACTCGAAGCGACTGCAAGTTCTGGATTAGGCATCACTTATTCTAGTTCGAATAGTAGTGTTGCGACTGTAACCAATGGCATCTTAAGCGTTGTGAATGCAGGAACGACTATCATCTCAGCATCTCAAGCAGGGGATTCGACATATTTTGCAGCTCCAACTGTATCCAGAATTCTAGTAGTAGAGCCAGAGCCAACTTTACTATTTCAAGCCGAAGACTACACCAGTCAGTCTGGCATGATTGTGGAAATCACCACTGACGTAGGTGGAGGCTCTAATGTTGGCGGGGCTCACATCGGAGATTCTCTAGATTACGAAGTATACATTCCAAGGTCAGGCCAGTACTTGCTAACTTATCGATTAGCAAGCGCCCAAGGAGGTGGAGCCTTCACAATAAGCGTGGACGGTACCCCTGCAGAGTCATTCACCTTTCCGACTACTAACGGATGGCAAAACTGGGTTACTTTGCATTCCGGTAACCTGGTTGACATAGAAAGTGGAGATCGCCAGATCCGCATAGATGTTGACGATTCTGCTTGGAATATGAATTGGTTCAAGCTCGTGTACGTTGGCGCTATTGGCGATCCAAATCCTGGGATGGTTGATCAAACGATTACCTTCTCGGAATTACCTACATTGAAAGCCAGCGATGCGGCGTATGCCCTCGATGCAATCTCAAGTTCTTTCTTAGAAATTGAGTATTCAAGTTCTGATACAAGTGTCGCCACAATATCTAATGGAGCGGTACAACCTGTCGGAGCTGGGACTGTAACCATTACAGCGTCTCAACCGGGGGACAGTGTATTTAACGCAGCGCCATATGTTAGTCGTCAACTAGTCATCGAACCTGTGTTGTTTTCTCTTTTAGTGGAGGCTGAAGATTTTACTGATATGGAAGGCCTTCAGACTGAGAACACCCAGGACGTTGGCGGTGGTTTGAATGTCGGCTTCACCGATGCTGGAGATTACTTGGAGTATCTCGTGGACATACCAATTGCGGGCAACTTCAACATCGATTACCGCGTTGCTGGAAGATCTGATGCCTCATTTACACTGTCGATTGATGGCAACGAACTGGAAACGGTCGTATTCGATGCGACAGGAAATTGGCAGGATTGGGAAACTGATACGACTGGAGCAGATCTCTATATTCCTGCCGGCAGCCAAACTATCCGTATAGATGTGAATGGTAGTCGTTGGAACATAAATTGGTTCAAACTGGTTCTGGTCGATCCTGATACGGATGGCGATACCATCTTGGATGACATCGATACAGATGACGACAACGATGGTGTGCTTGATACGGAAGATGCCTTCCCTCTAGATGCTACTGAAACAGCCGATTATGATGGTGACGGTGTTGGGGACAATGCTGACCTCGACGATGATAACGACGGTGTTGAAGACAGCGAAGATGTCTTCCCATTTGATCCTACTGAGTCAGGCGATAACGATGTCGATGGTATCGGAGACAACGCCGATCTCGATGACGATAATGATGGTGTCTTGGATACGGAAGATGATCTTCCTTTCGACCCAACGGAAACGAGTGATAATGACAACGACGGCATTGGAGACAATGCTGACCTCGACGACGATAACGATGGAGTCGAAGATACCGTAGATAGCTGCCCAACCGCCGCAAACAGTGATCAAGCTGATATCAATGGTGACGGTTATGGAGACGTTTGTGTAGACACTGGCTCCACCGTTTCTGGTCTGGCGACCCTTGGGTACAACCCATACGTTGGAGCGGGTACTGTAATAGACCCATTCGTGATGGTATTGGACAACCCAGTTATTGGTGAAAACGTCACAATTAAACAAGGCGTTACTATTGGTAGTGAAGCTACGATCGGAAATGGTAGCCTTGTTGACCAACATACCTGGCTTGGAAACGACATCTATATTGGTTTGGATGTGATTGTCGGTCAATTCATCATTATTGGGAATGACACGGTTCTTGAAGATGATGTTGAGGTCGAGCAATTCAGCTGGATTGGTGAAGGTTCTTACATCGGTGCTCGATCAGAGCTTGCGCAGTTCACTAAGGCTGGAGACGGCTTCTTGGTCGGCGAAGATTCAACGCTTTCAATGTTTGGAACGTTTGGAGATAACGTTACAATAGGGGACCGTGTTGAAATTAAGCATTTCGCCAAATTGAAGGATAATATTAGTATCGGAAACGACGTTGCGATCGATCAATTTGTCAAGATTGGCGAAGGCACAGTAATCGGTAATGGCGTTACTATTAATATGTTCGCTCGTATCGGAGACAATGTTACGATCGCTGATGGAGCTGTAATTGAAGGATGGGCCCAGATTCCTGATGGAGCTACTGTTGACTAAGCCCTAAGGCCTAAAAATAATTAAGAGTGCCTCTCTTGCTTGAGGCACTCAAATATTTCACTAGAAAAGCTCCGGAATTTTCCGGAATTTTCCGGAGCTTTTTTATGCGTGTTTGCTATGCGTTGATGCCCGTTCTGCCGTGTATTAGTTTTGGTTTTTTCTAGCTTCTTAAGGGGAAGTAAGTGCCATTCTTGCCCCCAAGCTCTTATGGTAGTAAGAGCGGGTTTTGATTACGCTGTGCTAACTGATGATTGGGAGTCGGTAGACACTGGTAATTATTTGATCGGTTCATGGCCTTACTGTTCTTCTGCCGAAGGGGGTTGCCGAAACCTTAACTTTCCGAAATGGAACTCGCTTGTCACTTAATCTTGAGCTCTATGGCTGGGATGAGATTGGAGCCGCGACGACGTCAACGTATGCTATTAGCTACACTAGCAGCTAGTCGTCTCCGGTCTCGAAGGGTTACCTTTTTGCGGTCTGCCTTTACTGTGCCGGCTCGCCGTAGAGCTATTAATCTCAAGCGGCCTCTTCGCTTTGTGAATATACCAAGCCGCGCTACTGCCAGATTTCTTCGAAAAGGGCTCGCATTGCCGCAAAGGAGCGGGCTGCGCTGGTGGCGTTGTAACGGGCTCCGTCCGAATTAGCCGCGGGGTTAGTAAAGCTGTGCACCGTGTCGCTGTATTGTACCAGTTGCCAGTCGACTTGTGTGCTTTGCATTGTGGATACAAAGGTCTCTACATGATCTTGAGGCACGTAAGGATCGTCAGCTCCGTGGAGAACGAGGACTTTCGCTTGTGTCTCCGCAGCGTCCGCTTCGAGAGTGGGAGAAATGAGGTCTCCGTGGAAACTTACGAGTGCATCGACCTCAGCTCCGGATCTTCCAAGTTCGAGGACTGCTCCACCACCAAAGCAAAAACCAATGGCTGCGGTTTTCTCTGTATCCATTCCAACCTGCGAGCCTTCAGCTTTGAGAACCTCCATTGCTTTGGCTGCTCGAGCTCGCATCAAATCCCGATCTGCTCGAATCGCTCCCGCAGCCTTGCCCGCTTCCTTGGCATTACTTGGGCGAACATCAACGCCGTACATGTCGGACATCAGGACAACATAGTCGTCTCCCGCGACCTTCTTAGCCTTGTCGAGTGAACCTTCAGTAGGCCCCATCCAATTCGGGATCATCAGGATTCCCGGTTTGTTGTCGGCTCTGCCCGAGTAGACCAAGGTACTTTCGAAGGACACGCCGTCCAATTCGTAAGTGATCTTTGAAGTTTTCATAGGCTCATCAGCAAAAACTGCAGTGCCGATAGCGAGAGAAGCGAAGAAAGTAATGAGCGTTTTCATAGAATGTGTCCTTATTGGTTGGAAGTGAATAGAGACTGGGCGAGATTGCCAACCGTTGCCAGTTTTAATCAAAGATTTTCCAATCTTGCGTATGCGGGCGAAGCAGGTGATTATATGAGCGTGTCTTTTCGCAACGCTACTTTATTACTCTTTGTCTGTGCTGTGGCATTGACGCTTCAAGCGCAGAGAGCTCGTGATCTGGGCATACCCTTTAGAGGAGAGCCTGGTCCCTTGAATGCAATTACAGATGTCGAGGGGGTCGCCGTAGGGCATGCCACCTTGATCGAAGGCGAGGGCAGCTTGATCGTTGGAGAAGGTCCTGTCCGTACCGGTGTGACGGCTATACTGCCACAAGGCCTCGAGTATGGGCCCTTTTTTGCAGCCTGGGCATCGCTTAATGGAAACGGTGAGCTTACCGGGACGCACTGGATCGAAGAATCCGGCTTCTTGGAAGAACCCATCTTGCTGACAAATACGCACAGTGTCGGAGCGGTTGCCGATGCCTCAATTAAGTGGCGCAGGGCACGAAATTATCATGATGGAGAACCAGGCACGCATGGCTGGGCTGCTTTGCCTGTTGTGGGTGAAACCTGGGACGGTCGGCTCAATGACATCCATGGTGGCCATGTGAGTGAAGCAGATGTTTTTGCGGCCTTGGATTCGGCGAAGGGTGGTCCTGTTAAGGAAGGCAATGTGGGCGGCGGCACCGGCATGGTGTGCCACCGTTTCAAAGGAGGCATCGGAACTTCATCGCGTGTTACGGAAAACGGATACACTGTCGGCGTACTCGTGCAGGCAAACTATGGTTTGCGGGAGGATCTCATCATCGCGGGGCACCCGGTAGGGCTTGAGATTACCGATCTGATGCCCGAGATGTCTGGCTTGGAACCTGCTCAAGAGGGGAACTCTATCATGGTTATAATTGCTACGGATGCGCCTTTGCTTTCACACCAGCTCAAGCGTCTGGCCAACCGTGCGACGGTCGGTTTGGCTCGGGTAGGCGGGTACGGCGCGAATTCTTCTGGGGATCTCTTCCTCGCTTTTTCCACTCATCGCCCAGTGAGTGCGGAAGATGGAACGCTTTCGACGAGCTTCTTGCCCAACGGCTCAGTGACCGAACTTTTCCGTGCGGTAGCCCATGCCACTGAAGAGGCGATTATCAATGCCCTTGTCGCTGCCGAAACGATGACGGGGATCAACGGTAATACGATCCATGCTCTGCCTCATGAAAGTATAAAATCTGTATTTGCTAGATAATCACACTTTATGACTACAAAGTCTAAGCCTTCTCTATTTCTCTCACTTATTCCTCTGTTGTTTTTAATCGGGTCAATGAGCTGGACGCTTCTCGTGGCAGAGCAAGAAGCGCACATCGCATTGATCCTTACCACGATTGTAGCGGCGGTGGTAGGACTGTATGCAGGTAGCTCGTGGAAAGACCTTGAGGAGGGGATGAAAAAGGGACTGCAAATTGGGCTGTCTGCGATTATAATCCTCATGGTGATTGGGCTTCTCATCGCCGTATGGATCGCAGCAGGGATCGTTCCACTTTTTATTACTCTGGGGCTTGATTTGCTCAGTGCATCGATTTTTCTCCCAGCGGTCGCGGTTATCTGCGGGTTAGTATCACTTGCAACTGGGAGCTCATGGACGACCGCCGGAACGGTTGGCGTAGCTTTTATCGGAGTGGGGACAGGCTTAGGTTTTCCCCTTCCCATGGTAGCCGGAGCGATTGTTTCCGGGGCGTATTTTGGGGACAAGTTATCCCCGCTTTCCGATTCAACAAACCTGGCAGCAGCGGTCACGGGGGTCGACCTGTTTGCTCATATCCGGCACATGCTCTATACGACCCTCCCAGCCTTCGGCCTTGCCTTGATCGGGTTCTTTGCTTTGGGGCTCTTTGTTGGAGGCGGAGATTCTTCGCTCGTTTCGGTGGATGAGATCCAGACGGCAATCAAAGGAGAGTACAACCTTAGTTTTATTCTTCTTCTCGCGCCTGCAGCAGTTTTTGTGATGAGTTTAAAAAAGATGCCTGCTTTGCCTTCGCTCGTGATTGCGACGCTCATCGGTAGTGTTATGGCAATTTGGGTACAAGGCGTGCCACTGGGGGAACTGATCGGAATCGCCCATTTTGGCTATGAAGGCTCGACCGGAAATACAGAAGTAGATGACTTGCTTTCGCGTGGTGGTTTGGAACCTATGATGTATACGATTTCACTGATACTTTGCGCTTTGATTTTCGGCGGCATCATGGAGGCGACGGGGTTTATCGGCCGCATCACTGAGGCGATTCTTAGCAGGGTGAAGTCGCGTGGCGGTTTAGTATTTACGACCATCGCTTCGTGCTTGGGGATGAATCTTACGACTTCGGATCAATATATCGCTCTCATCGTGCCAGGGCGGATGTTCGGCAAAGACTACGCCCGCTTCAAACTCGCCCCGAAAAACCTTTCACGAACGATTGAAGATGGCGGCACGATGACCTCCGCTCTTGTCCCCTGGAACACCTGCGGGGCAACCATGCTTGCGTCCCTCGGAGTCAATCCGTTCGTCTTCCTGCCCTTCGCCTTTTTTAACCTGCTTACTCCTATAATCGCGATTGCTTGGGCCTATCTAGGAATCGGCCAAGCGGAGCTGGAAGAAGAGGTCGAGGACAGAAGTTAATACCCACTCAATTGAGTCGAAGAAGTTCAATAGCCTCGTGCTTGTTAACAGTTCGAATTAATGACTTAGTAAACGTCCGAACATAGAATCATGGGTTTCGATCATCTACTATTGTAAGTAGTAAATGGATGCGTACGAATTCATCGAGAAGAAAGTCCACAGGAAATTAAATCAATAGGGACAGGCGGAGCTCATTCAGTTAACTCAAAAGCTCTTCATTAGGTTACCTATTCGTTTGTCCTAAATATACGTAAATTGAGGGGGTGATCTTCAAAGTTAATTGTATTATGCTCGTGATCGCTGCTGGGCAGATTTTGAAAGAAACTATGACTACCTCGACTACAACTAAATTAATGGTAATTGGAGATTCGCTCGGGCAAGGAACTCAGGCGTTGTCGGTTACACCAGAAACCGTTAAATGGGCTCCTGCTAACATTGTTGCGAAGCAACTGGGATGGGATTTCCAAAATATACCTTTGGATGGGCCTGTAATCGTAGACTTAGAAGAGATAGCAAGTGATGTTGCTGCTGGAGATTTATGGACTCTATTCGGAATCAAGGATAAAATAGTGAGTCGCTTAAGTTATTGGGAAAATTATTTTAAATCTGAAAAAGGTTCAGATATCCCTGAATTTGTACACAACATGGCTGTGGCTGGAGCTGAGGCTCGACATTTATACACTACTTTGGATCAGCACTGGGCGACGTTCGTCGAGTCTAAGAAAAGAGTAGAAAGTATAGAGTTTAATTTTGCAAATATTGGGATGCTAATCGGAAACGTTGTTGAAGCGTCCATTGCGATTTCTTTTGTATATTGTATTAATCCGAGGAATTTGCCTGGCAGAGGCAGTTGGACGGTTCTTGATGTTGTTGAAAAATTGAGGCCTGAAAATCTTTTGGTTTCCATAGGTCATAATGACGGTATATTGGATATAGTTAGAGGAGGTGTAACTTCAGTGGATGATACTCGCGTCAAGAACGTGATGCTCGCCCTTAAACCACATTTGGAAAAAGCTGGGAAGTCTTCAAAGGTATACATTGCATCGTATCCACTATCTCGGATACCTACTGCATTGATTTCTTCAGGTGCGAAAGTAAATGGGTACTATGAAAGTTATGAATCGTTTTTCAGTTTAACGCAAAAAGTCAGTGTCTCGAGAAGTGAAATGATGGCTTCTGACCAAAAAGTCAGAAACTTAAACAAGTTTCTTCGAGAGACGTTTGATCGTAAAAATATTTGTATTTTAGATACGTCGGATGTTTACGAGTCGATTGATTCACGTCATGACGGAGATGGAATCTTCGTTTTTGACGAGCGACTGGCTCGCAATTACTTTATCACGAACTTGGTTCCTAAAACGAAGAGAAAGCGTATAGGGCCTCGAAGCCGTCATAGACGTCGCTATGGACCAAGGTATCTCGAAAAAGGAGGACTGATCAGTTTTGACTTTGTTCATCCGTCAGGAACTGGATACGTTGTGTACGCAAAATGTTTTTTGAATGTGCTAGGCCATTCTTTGTCTGAGGAAGATGAAAAAAGGCTTCTCAGTAGTGCGTTCTCCGATGATGTTTTCTACTCTGATCCTGAAAACTTTGATTGGATAATTGTATTGATTAGAAAATTAAAAAGGTCTGTCAGTGCGCAAGCGGGGGCGAATGATGCCTCGCCAATTGAGTCTACTGATGCTAAGTTAGTTGCGATAGAAGCGTATGCGAAATGCATGTTTGGAAATCGGTAGAGCTGTGTGTTCTGGGAACTGCATATGCTCTTCTGTCGTATCGTCTGATAGTCTAAAGCAACGTTGTTAATGAGGATTTATTAGTAAATAATGTATTTATAAAAAATGACATTTGGCGATTTGTGTTATTGAAATAACCGTTAGAAAATTAAATTATGACAGCAAAAATATTCACAATCGGAGACAGCATTTCCCAGGGATTTATGTCAGGAGCAGCAGCAAATACAGAGTTTTGCTACAGTACATTGATATCTGATGCCATTAAGCAAAAGAATTATAGATACAACAAGTGGGACCAGCGCTATAAGACGAAGGTCGATTTAGAGAGGATATTGAGAACTCTAGAAAAACGTTATGGTTCTAATATTAGAGGGCTTGAATGGGTTGGTGTGGCTCCAACAATCAATAGCGTCTTAGATCAAGCGGAAGATTATTTTGAAAGAGGAGATGGAAGGTTGGGCGAACCTGTTTTGTCTCCTCATACAAACGAGGGGTTTCATAATGTTGCTGTTGAAGGAATGGACGTTGCTGATGTTTTTCAAGTCACTCCAAAGCTTTGTCGGACAAAGATAAGGACGGCAAAGAAACGAAAAGATGAGTTCCTCGGAATTGCCAATGCCTCATTTTACCGAAATGCTTATAGGACGCTCAACCCTCAAGGTCTGAAAGGAGAGAAGAAGTACGGTGATTATACTGCTGTGGATTGGCTTAGGCACGTCTCAGAGGAAGAAGGGGTGGAAAACTTACTCCTTTGGATCGGTGCGAACAATGCACTCGGGACAGTCTTATCGCTGAACATAAAACAAACCCCGAACGATCCGGATAGAGTTTTAAAAGCTGATCGTGACGAGCGTAGTGAGTGGAATCTCTGGCATCCAAACGACTTTCGAGCAGAATATACTATCCTGTTAGATAAGATCGTTAGTGCGATGAAGAATAATAAGTGCGGCGAATGGCGTGCTTTTATTGGAAATATACCTCTTGTTACGATTGCTCCTCTTGCTAAAGGTGTGGGAGAGCATCGCATTATTAAAGATCCAGCAGGAACTGGGCGAGATTGTTTGTACTATCAATACTATACATATTTTCCACTTAGTAAGGAGTCGGCTTTAAAAACTGGGAAGTACTTAAAGTTCAAGGACGCTTTGTTTATCGATCAAACGATTATCGAATTCAACAAGATTATCAAAGATTTGGTTTCTAGTGTGAATCAAAGTTTGGGTAAAGATAGGCTTCATGTCGTGGATACTTCAAAAGCGTTATCGGAAATGGCATGGAAGCGAAATATAGGGCAGCCTACTTACAAATTTCCAAAGGAGTTAGCTTTCCTGCACCCGCAAATAGATACAAAATACTACCACTCTACTAGAGATGGTAAATTGGAAAAAGGGGGTGTCTTTAGTTTGGATGGAATTCATCCAAGTGCAATCGGGCAGGGCTTGATTGCTCATGAATTTTTGAAAGAGATGAAGAATGTTCATTCTAGTGCCTATCAGAATGCGAATTTAGATTGGAAGGGTATAGTTGAGAGTGATACGTTAAGGCAGGACCCGATTACGCTTATGAGCGAGCTGTATGAGCATGATGGATTGATTAAGTTTCTAGCGAAAATAGGCAATATTCTAAATATGAGAGATTGATTATTTGTATTCAGAATACTATTTATTAACCTAATATTTGCCAATTCCAAAATAATCTTTTGGGTAAGTTTGGACCCTTGCACCCCCCCCTATTTTTTTCAGAAAACTCAACAGATAATTTCTTTCAAAAGAATCCAACTTAGCAATGAAAGTTATAAATTTTACCTCTATCGCTTTTGTGTTCACGCGAATTTTATTCTCAGCCGAGGCCACGGATTCTGGTCAGTTCTATCCAACGAAAGACTTAAACAAGGAGCAAATTGACGCTCTTGAAAATTTTAAGGTTGCAACTGAAGCTCGCCAAAAAAAGTGGCTGGAATTCGAAAATGCGATGTCAGAGCTAGCAAAATTGGATACGAAAATTAAGACATTTGACGTAGATGCAAAGGATACTGAAGTCTATGAAGACCTTCTTTCCGAATATAATCTCAAAAAAGAGGAAATTATAGAATCTGGAATGACCCTAAGTTCATCTGGGGAGATGGGAATTTTACCATGGGGTAGCGCTTCAACCCAGGCAAAGTATAATATACCTGTCAATTTCATCGGGTCCGCTGTGCCAAAGAAAGATTCGGAGTGGGTTGATGAGGTGAAAGATTGCAAAGATCGCGTGAAAAGGTTGGAAAGGGAAAACGCATCCTTAAAAGACGAAGTTATTGTTCTTGAGGAACGGCTGAAAGATACCAATGAGGCACTAATAAAACTGGTAGAATCGCTGGAGGTTAAAGGTGGCTGAGACGACAGATGCTCTAAAATTCGCCAAAGATGCGATACAAAAAAACGAAGAAATATTGAAGTCTTCCGATGATACTTTTAGCAGCGAGCAGCTTGCTCAGTTGAAGCAACTAATTGTTGAAGTTCCAACTAACGATGCAGTATGGACTCCTGCACTTTCACTTGTTTCAGCGGGTCTCCTTATTATAACGGGATTTGTCGTCCTTTACATCGCAAACCGTTCAATAGGAAAAGCGAAAGACCCAACAATAGAATCTATCTTAAAACTGCTTGTAGTACCTTTAATAGTAATTTGTGGCACGATGCTAATCGTTGTGGGCTTTGGGGAAAAACAGGTAGCACCAGCATTTGGCCTCATGGGTACAATCGTAGGTTTTTTATTGGCAAAAGACTCAAACTCGAAAATTGAAACAGAGCAAAGCGGCAAATCAGGCCCAGGGGCTCTCAATTCTCGACCCTCGCCCAGTCACGATAACCATTAATATTTAACTGATTCTACTCTCACCTGGATACAAGTTCAAGTCGCCGACCTGTTTGAGTTTGAGCAGTTTTTAATCGAACGCTAATAACAAGAAAAAGGAATCCAAATGTCAGATACAAATACCAGTCCAATTAGTCCAAGCTCATTGTGGCCAGATCTAGAAAAACTGAAAAAGAAAGTAGAGACATACACAAGTTCTCTGTCAAATCAGAACCTTCCTGGGGATTTCTCCGACTCTATTGATGAAGACTGGAAACCAGAAAATGGTATCACGTTTAAAGCTACTGCTCAGGCTGGAATCACAATACTCAATAGCGAGAAGGACGAAGACAGTGTAGAAGTTTGGTCCAATAAGAAAGATAAAGATCTTCCTCCGCCGCTTATTCCTGCTGATAGTGATACACCGTACCTCAAGTATAGCATCGAAACTGGAGCAAGCCTAGAGGTTTCGGACGACGATATGCTTGACCTGCCAATTTCAGTAGAGGGTCAAGGAAAGTTAAATCTCGGATTTCACACTTACCTAGGGCATGCAAAGTCTGATTTATTGTACGAGGCTGTCTCTCATGACATTGCGAAATTAGCTATTCCATTGTCTGTTTCATCGATACGATCACTCGATGAAGGAAATGCAATGGCTATGTTGTGGAGTGGAGGCCTATCCATGAAAGCATCGGTTAATTGGAGCGATATAATCGCGCCAACTGTAGCCAGTCTCCCAATCTTGCATGACCGGGCAGGAATTCTTGATATAAAGATAGGCCCTGAACTTAAGACTGCAATTGATTTTTCGATTCAGGATACCTACAAAATTGTCTTCTACAAACCAAAAGGAAATCGAGGCGGTATAATTGTTGAGATCAAGAAACAAGATGGCAGAGAAATAGGGTTGGGTGCCTCTGCTGGAATCTATATAACATCATCGTTATCTGGGAAAGCAAAGGAAACTCTCCAAAAACTCTCAGAAAAAATAGCGACACAGATCATAGACTCGAGCGAAGAAGTATTTGTGAAAATCAAGAAATGGGTCGCAAGTGCAGACGAACTGCCAGATGAACTCCAAGAGATTGCGAACAATGCTAGCAAGAAGATTCTTGGGGTAAGTTTGGATGAGTTGGGGGGCGGCGAATCAAAATTAAAAGCGAAACTAGAAGAATGGTTAAAGGATATTAGATCAAAGGCCGAGGAAACCGCTAAACGACAAATATCCCTTGGAGCTTCTTTTAGTTACCGTAGAATAAGTTCGGAAGAAACGCTCGTTAGAACTGAATTTACTCAAGTGCAACTTGATGCAGCGAAATTTGCGGAAATCCACAAAGAACTTAGGAAAGGTAAATCGTCATTGCTTCAAGAGCATGCTCGCACCGTTTCTGATTCGGACTACAGTTTCTTTCTCAACTCAATCGTGGAAAAAAGTGTCCTCAAGTTTTCGCTTGGTATCTCCATCGGCGACCTCGCTTGGTTCAACAAACTAACAACAAAGAAAGAAGTGTTCTGGTCGAGAAACTTGGATTCTTTCCAAAGGCCTTCGTTTACAATTAACACTGATAGGCTAGTAGGCTCCAACAAGGAAAACAAAAGTGTAATGATCGGCTCAAGTGCGTTGGGCAAAGAGTTTCAAGATCCAGAATTGCTAACCATGGATAACTTGGATTTCTCTATCAGTCTCAACCATACGAACTTCGATTCAAAGGTTAAGGAACATGAATTCCTTGAATATGTGGATACAGCCAGAATATGGGGAGCAGTTCCAAGTTCGCAAGAATCTCTGGATGAAGCAAAGATAAAGATACAGTCAAAACTCAATGGCGGGGCTAAGTTAAAGTTTAATTGCGTGCTCAACCTAACAGACCTCGGGGTTTCGAAGCTATTGGCAATCCCCTCTGCCGAGGATGAGAGATTCTTTGGAGAGGCGATTGCTTTGAGTTTGTTTACTTATAAATGGGAACCAAGGCTCATCGACCTAGATCTGCGAATACAAGGATATGCAGAGGCTTGCTCATACGCATACTCTGCTGCGGACCGTAGTTCCTCAAACATTGCAACTACTGTTTCTATTGCTCGTGGGAACCTAAAAGAAATAGATTTAGAGTGGGTTGCCCAAAAAGAGCTCGAGGCTAAGTTCGCAGCAGGCAATAGGCAGGTTTCGGCCCAGAGAATTAGAATCGGGGGTAAACCGAGAAGCTTAACTTTCCTCAAAAATGACCTTATATCGTGCCTTAGTCACCGAAATCATGACACAATCGTTGACCTTAAAGAGGTTATCAAGTTCGCGAAGATTACGCAAAACGACGAATATGCGAAATATGATAGTCCTGGAGAATATCAGAGTAAAGTTATGAGTGCTCTTCTTGTAATGAACAAACTACGTGACAACAAGGCCCTCTTCCGTTCCTTGGGAGCTTATTTGTCCCTTCGAACAGCCCACATGTCCCGAGAAAACCGTCTCAAATACCTAGAGACATCGCTTCATATTACAGAGTTCGGTTCAGGTGGAACGGAAACTAATGTATTGGCATTTTCGTCATAAGCCTAAGAATATTCACCTATAGTCGGCCGCAAGGAGTATTTTATCATTTTGACTAAAGCGGGTTACTATTGATTGTTTTTGTTTGGATGCTGGAAAGATGCTGCGACATATTGTTAAATGCCCTGCAATGGATATTGGGATTTTATCCAATGAGATCGTGCAAAATTATACCAGTAGAGATGCTAGCAAGATGACTCAAGTTCTTGGATTTGATGGAAGAGACTTATCGAACGAATCTTCAGTATTTTTCGAGAGACAAAGAGTGGTTCTTTGAATTGAAAACTCGATTAATTGCTATGGATTCTAGGCCGTGTGGACAATATCGAATTTGATCCAATCAGTTAATGCTGAGAGCGTTGCGAATCCCATATAAGTTTCCGGTTTTCTATCGTACCT
>JAKYXN010000082.1 GCA_022538095.1 Puniceicoccaceae bacterium K14
CTTATTATGGCTCTGTGAAGCGAAAGCTTGATAACCCACGAAAGCCATGGGGGCAAACACTCCTCCTAGCAGAGGCTCGAGACCATTAAGATTCTTTAGATCTTCATTTTAGACCTCAACCGAATTAATATAAACGATAATGCCAATACTATCAGAGTTTGCAGTAAGCCCCAAAAGTTTAGAACGTGATCAAGCAGCTGATTTACGTTTACAGAGCAGATCCGTTCTATCTCTTTTTGAGAGTTCGATTAAAAAGTATAAAACAAAGGACTTTAAGAAAGTCGTTGTTGAAGTTTATACGGGTGATGACAACCTTGAGCCACTCGTTTCTTGTTGTTTAAATGTATGTATAGTAAAGATTCAGGAAGATATTTCGTCTTTTTTCTCAATGGGGACTTTAGGCAAAAAAAAATATATCATGAAAGTTCTTTTTAAGGGACTCGACCTTCTAGTCGAAAATAGAAAGATTGATTCTGAAATATTACAAGAAGGATACGCAGAAGTTAGAAAACGAAATTTTATCAATTGCTGGGAGTTTGGTAAGAAAAGTTCACCGAATAGAAAATCCGTAGCTCGCCTAGTCTGTGAACATGAGATAGATGCTTTTACCGCTAGGCTAATTGTTGAAGACCCTTCTGGAAAGGTTCTTGGTGATAAGGAAGTTATTAAAGAACGCCCAAGCGAATATGCGTTTGTGAATTTTTTAGGCAAATTGGTCTGGAAGTCGCCAAGCGAGGTAGTTCTTTTATCGAAGGCTAAAGAGGAAGTGGGGAAGCTCGAGCTTAAGGAAAATGTATAAAATTTGCAGTAATCTCTGGCAATGTTGCACATGCTTGGCTGAGCCTCGGCCTTGCTGACGGCGAGGAAGCTCGGCAATTTTTGCAGGTCTGGCAAACTACGAGGAAAACCGGCTAACTTTTACGGAAGCAGGTCAGTATCACGATCAACGTTAACAAATTTCTCTGCCATAGAACCCAAAAACTATGAAAAAGTTGAGCTTATTCAAGTTAAGTCCGACAGTCTCGTCATAACTACGAAATATACGACACTTATCAAAAACAGCAGAGAACTATATCAAGGCGCTTGGCATGACGCTTACGAAGGACTAAAGAAAAAATACAATATTTTGAATACAAAAAACTTCAACGTGGTTAGTTGAGCTGGAATGAAGAGAAATGAATTTGGGCAACACGCCCTTTTCCCTTGACCCTTTCGAATGCAGTTTGTTTGGGTGCTGTTCTGATATGGAACTACCGCGTTTCAGGCAATTTATGGCGGCGTTTATGCTGCTGGCGCTCGCATGGGCGAATGGAGTTCACGTTGTTGCGCTTCAGGGGATGGCTTGGGTGAAAATGTACGATGAGTACAGCGAATCTATGAGCGTCAGTGAGGCTCTTGATTACACTCTTTCTGGGAAAGAACTTTGTGGAGGCTGTGTGATTGCTGAGGATTTGAGAACTTCGATGGATGATGTCTTGGACGACTTCGCAGAGTCGAGGGTGAGTATTATTGTGACCCTAGCTGATAGTGGTGTTGAGATACCAAAGGTGTTAGAGCGAGGGGCTGAAGCGTTGTGTTCAGGGATAAGAGAATTACAGGAGACGCTGTTGTCGTTGCGGCCTCCGCCTCCCCGAACTGAACTCGTTTAGTTGGGCTCTCTTTCTGAGGAGAGAACGAGATTCAACGCCTTATGTTAAGGTGGAGAATCGATATGCCTTTGCATCGAGTGATGTGTTGCTGGCTTTGCCTGTCTAAATCAGCAAGTGACGGGAAAACTGTATAGAAATAACGATTACAATTAGAGTTTAGGTACAACGACTATGAATAAGACGAAAACAACTTTTGCGTTGGGAACGATGGGTTTCCTTACTTTGACAAATCTTTTGGCGGACTCAAATCACGGCGATTCTAGCATGATTCGCCCTGACTCGCATGCTCCAATTGGTGTGATGGGAGATCATATTCACAAGGCGGGTGAATGGATGATATCCGTCAGGTCAATGAGCATGAAGATGGAGGGACATCGTGCCGGAGAAGAAAAATTATCTGTTGATGAGGTCTATGATCGCGGCTTTACGACAGCTGCGATTGATATGGATATGGACATGCAGATGCTTGGGCTGATGTATGCTCCAAGCGACAAGGTGACCTTGATGTTGATGGCGAACTATATCCAAAGTGACATGACTATGGTAAGTGAGGGCGGCAGCTCTCATGGTCACTCGGAAATGGATATGAGTTCAGATATGAGTATGGATATGACCCATGACGAAATGAGTACGACGACGATGTCGCACTCGACAGAGGGTTTTGGGGACACTTCTTTGGCAGCCCTTGTGGATGTTTTTCAAACGGAAGCAGGGAAGGTCCATTTAAATTTGGGTGTATCGGCTCCGACGGGATCGGTGGATGAGGTGATGCATGGGGCGTTTCAGCCGTATGGGATGCAGCTAGGGTCGGGAACTTGGGATGCTAAATTGGGCGCGACGTTTGTATCCAAATCATACGAGCATGGGTCCTGGGGCGCCCAGGTTTCGAGCACGATTCGTTTGGAGGATGAAGGTTCTTCTGGGTTTTCTCGAGCAGATGCATTGGAGGCAACGATTTG
The DNA here is from genome assembly GCA_022538095.1 of Puniceicoccaceae bacterium K14. Taxonomy (GTDB): domain Bacteria; phylum Verrucomicrobiota; class Verrucomicrobiia; order Opitutales; family Opitutaceae; genus JAKYXN01. The sequence continues at coordinate 2,609 of JAKYXN010000082.1, forward strand.
GTCGTCATGGATTGCGTCGAAGAACATTAGTATCGGAGGACGTTTGAAGTATAGCGCTGAAGGGGCTTTGGAAGGGCATTATAACGATACGCATAACCATTCGGCTCCACCGCATTTTACAAGTAACTATGGGGGTGACGTTCTCGAAGGGGCTCTTTCGTTGAACTATGTGTTTCAGGAGGGAGCTCTTCGGGGAAATCGGATAGCGATTGAAGCGAGTGTGCCTTTTTACCAGCAGTTGAACGGTGTGGGTATGAATCGCGAGGAGACGATTACCCTTGGCTGGCAACTGGCTTGGTAGTTGATTTGTAGCTTTTTATGCAACGAGGATGGGCAAAGGCCCATCTTCGTTTTGTTTTTAATTGTATTCAACTCATGTCATTGATGGCCACTTTCTTGATTGAACAGCGAATTGTCTTTTTGGCCGTTTGCCACCAGAACCATCTGAGCTTTCAATCGATAAGCGTGAGCGTTGTTTTTCCAAATGTGAAGGAGGTCGACTGCTTCTTTTAGCTTAGACTCGAGGCTTTGGTTTTGTACCCTGAGAAATTCGTTTTCTGCGATCAGGCGATTGGTTAGTTGTGTTAGGTTTTGAGGTTCTGTCTTTTTGCTCTGAGCCATTAGGCGGGGTATTTTTTTGATTATCGTTTTTCGATGTCTGTGCAGTATGAGATTTGATCAAATTTAGAACGAGTTCAGAGGTTTCGATTCCTTGTTCAGTCGCGGTTTTTTCAATCCATTCTAGAAGCGAATCAGTCAGTTCTAAATCTAATTTCATGGTTTTCTTACTAAGACTTAGTAAGAAATGCATAAGTCTAGGCAAATCATTTTTTAAGAATTAGGCTTTTTAGTGTCGCCTGAAGTGTATTGATTGAATTTAGGTAATAACATCTTCAGTCAAAATGGCGACCAACCCAATTCCTAAAGGTACAAAGAATCTCACTGTTAATGTGACTGACGCATTGCACAAGGATTTGAAGAAGCTAGCTAAGGCTTCTTCAATGAGCTTATCGCAATATGTAAGGCATGTCCTGGAACATGCTAAGAATCAGAATCTTAAAATACGTACTGAGTATATTGTGGATGATGGAACAGTATTTATTGCTGCTGAGGATCCACCGAAAAATAACTAGTTTCGTTTAGCTGGCTTGTTTTTTAGCGAGGAGGGAAAAGCTCTCTGTTTGTCGCAAGGTAGCGAATGGAGTCATTTCGAGATCCAGTACCCTCACTATCGTCACGGTTTTGGAGTTCAAAATCGTTTTTGGATAGCTAAAGGTAGTTAGGGCAATGGAATGGACGCGCTTTGCGATATTGCTCACATCTGGTTGATCGGCGGAGAGCTCGTCCTTTACAGAAAGAAGTTCTTCAACCAAGAGGCTGCGTAATCCGTGCGGGAGCCAGTTTTCTTGCATTAGCCTTTTGAGAGCTTCGTGCAACTTGCTCTGTATCGTCTCGCAATTGATCAATGGCAGGTCGCCAAGCTGCGAGGCTTGTTCTAATGTTAGGACTTCGAGTCCTGAAACTGCTGAATTTTGCTTTTTCATGGCTGAATTGTAAATTCGACCACCAAATAGCAGTGAATGCGCCAATTCATTCCAAGCTTCCCCTATATTTGTTACGAAACCCAAAGATAAATCGTTCCGAGTAAGGCGATTGGCGACGTCCAAAGCCATCGAAGCGAGACTTTCCACGAATGAGCATAAGCCCAAAGCATAATGCCAAGGATGCCTGTTACGGCTATTAGGCTGAGGTTTTCTTTAGGGATGTTTTGAATAGCTCCATTTGGTATGTCTGTGATCTTTTGCAACAGGGATTCGATGGTGAGTAGCAAAAGCGCTGCTGAATGATTAAAGAGAGCGCTGAGCGGAGCCACGAATGCGAGATTGCTGATTAAAGAGCAAAATCCTGCGATGATCGCTAAGGAGGCGAGGGGGAGGATGAAGGAGCTCAGCAATATACCGATAAGTGGAAAAGCGCCAAAGTACTTAATCGTCAGCAATCCGGATACAGTCGATGCAGCTAAGCTGATGCTCACTATATCGATGATGTAGTGCAGTGCTTTGTGGATTAGTGTGTGATGCCATTGCCAAAGTGGTCGGGGGATTAAGGCAAATGGTTGAATGAATGCCTTGGTTTTTTGAGCCAGCGGCACTCCGTATAATAAAATTGCGAATACAACGGAGTAGGACATTTGAAACCCTGCTTGAAAAATCTGCCGTGGATCGATGAGCAAACAAATCAAAGCGGAAAGAGAGAGGGCGTTCATAGCGGATCTCTGCAATTTCAAATTTTGACACAAGAAATAGCATGAAATCATCAGAAGTGCTCGCCAAGCTGATGCTCCACCACCGGATACAAAAACGAAGGCTGCGATTCCGAATAGAGTGGCAATTGGGATGGCTTTGTTTGAAAGGCGGAACAATTTAAATAGGGCAACAAAACATGTAGCGATAATTCCGATATGGAGACCGCTAATTGCGAAGAGATGCATGGTCCCGCTTCTCAAAAAAATATCTCTTTGATTAGATGAAAGCGCCTTTTTCTCGCCGAGCATGATTGCTTGGTAGGCCTTGTGAAATGAGGCTTGGGGATCTAAGCTGTGTCCAAGCGTCTCCTTAATCCAATGGCGCGCTCGGAGGGATACGATGTAGAGTATGTTTGGACCTTTGGTTTGCTTTTTAAAATTGCCGTAGGTGAGGCTTCCCCATTGCCCTGTCGTTTTGAGGTAATCGTTGAAGCTGCTGTCGTCTTCGTTTTTTAAGCTCTTTATCTGGCCGACGACTTGATGGTGTGATCCAACTTGCGGCTTGTTTTCGGGATGGTTATTTCGGAGCGAGAAAAACAGTGATCGGCCTTCGAAATCTTCTAGGTGAATATCAGTGTGGGAAATCGTGGCTATGCCGCTTGTTCGTAGATCGTTTTGGGTGAAGATCCGTTTGATTCGTATTTCGAGAGCTGCTTCGCGTGAGGGGAAGTCTTGGCGGACTTCATTCGCTGATCTTAGATGACTGTAGTATAGGTTGCCAACGAGGAACAGTGAGGTGCAGATCGACGCATTCCATAGGATTGTATGCTTCCTGCTGAAATAGACGGATAGCGCAGCTGCAGTCCCTGACAGCGCTAGGCTGAGGCTTAGAGGCAGGCGAAGGAACTGCTCACTTGCAATGATGCCAAATGCAAAGGGGATAGTTATCCAAAGTAATGGTATCCGACTTGTAGTGATTTTCTCACTCACTGGCAGAATGTTTGTTAAACGGCTTGAGGGGGAGAAAAACGAGATGGTAGCAAAAGCGAGTCTAGTCTTTGGGGAGGTTGCTTTCGCTGAGGATTCCTTTGATGAGTGGAATGTCTTTTCGCCTTATAAAGAGCACGATATTACAAGAGACTAGGGTGGCGATTGCAAGGAGTCCAAGTTGGCCGCGTTCCCCTTCCCAGCCGAGCTCGGTTATGTGGCCTATAATTGCTCCGGTCATTAATCCGGCACCCAGTGTCGCCCCGTAAACGATGCTTTGAGGCATCAAAAGTAAAATGCAGGCTGCGAGTTCAAGAACACCGATTATTATATGGCCGTATGGCATATTGATTTCTTCGAAAATGGCCAGGGTTGTTGGGTGTCCGGAAAATTTGAATGCGAGCGTTTGGCCCATGATAATCACGGCGATGATTTGGAATACCCATGAAGTTGTTTTGGCGGCTTTTGTCATTGGTATAATGTTTGAATTTAATTATTGGGTACGTGCGGGCTGATGGAAGAGTCAGCGGGTACGTAGAGGTGCTTGAAACTGAGGTCGTTTATGCTTTGGCATCCCGTTGCAGCAACGAGTTCGTCGATATCGTGCTTTAGGTTATTTACGTAATTTCTCACGCGCGCTGCTTTAATGGAAATGTCTAGACCGTGTTCTAACTTGGGGTCGTGGGTGGTTATTCCCACAGGGCAAGCATTGCTCCCGCATTGGATTGCTTGGATACAGCCCAGAGATAGCATAAATCCGCGAGCGGAACAAATTGCGTCAGCCCCCAAACAGAAGGCTAGCATCTGACGTCCTGGGCCAATGAGTTTACCCGATGCGAGGAGTTTTAGGCGATTGCGAACCCCTGCTTCGTTGAGCGCATCGTTGGCACCTTTCAAGGCGGGGAGTAGTGGCATACCGACTCGATCGATGAAGGCTCGCGGGGCAGCGCCAGTTCCTCCCTCGGAGCCATCGATGGTAATCCAGTCGGGGAAGATGTCTTGTTTTTTAAACTCTTGAATCATGTTCTCGAATTGAGCGAGATCGCCAATGCATAATTTAATCCCAACTGGAATATTAGCAATGTTCTGAACACGTTTTATAAACTGAGTGAGGCTGGTGTAGTCCTTGCATTCAGAGTGAAAGGCAGGTGAAACAACGTCGTGTTCTTTGGATACGCCACGAAGCTCCGCGATTTCGTCGCTGATTTTTTCTTTTGGGAGTAATCCTCCTTTCCCCGGTTTGGCTCCTTGGGAAAGTTTGATTTCGATCATTTTGATCGTGGGTTTGTCTGCGATTTCTTTTAATTTTTCTTCGTTTAGGGTGCCGTCTTTATTGCGGACGCCAAACTTAGCTGTTCCAAGCTGGAAAATGAGATCGCATCCTTCCATTAGGTGGTACTTTGGATAGCCGCCTTCGCCGGTGTTCATGGTGATGTCGGCTAGTTTAGCTCCCCGGGCGAGTGCTCGGACGGCATTCTTTCCAAGGGCTCCATAACTCATTGCACTGATGATGTATGGTTTTCTTATAGTGTGCGTATTTTCAATACCGCGTTCTTCTCCAAAGGTGAGGGAGTATGGAGTGAGTTCTGACGTGGGAGTGGGGAAAAGCGAATGGCGAATTTTTAGTTCGGTTGCGTCGAATGTGTGTAGTGATCCGAATGAGGAGGCGGAGTCGATGTTTTGCGATTTTCTGTAGACCTCGGCTCTCTCCAAGCGATTGAAGGGTTTTTCTTCGGTGTCACTGGCGTACAGGTACTGGCGCAGTTCCGGGCCAACACTTTCGAGCATGTAGCGTCCTTGGGCGAGGAGGCCGAAATTTCTTAGGAGCGCGTGCCCGTTTTGTAAGTACAAGTAGAAAACGTTTAGGGCAGTGGCGAAAAGAAAAGAGACCGTTAGGAAATGGTAGTAAAACGAAAGCTTTAATCCTGCGAGGAAGAAGATTATGGCGAGGATGGGAAGGAAGAGATTTACAAACCGAGATAGTTTGTGGAGATCAATCGAGATTTTAGACTTCATAGTTGGGGTTAAAAAAGGTGGGCAAAGCCATTTATAATGAGAAGGGTTCCGCTGACGATGCCGATGGCGAAAGTGCAATAGGCAATGCGAAGATAGCGAAATTTGGGGGCGAGTACGTCATTACTCAAATGATACAGGTCAGAGGCGACTTCTTTGGCGAGTTTGTCTGTGTTGGAAAGTAGGTCACCCATTCGGCTGAGGTAAGTTTCCTTATCAAATTCTGTGATCCCGGAAAAGTGGAGGAGCTGGCGCCGGTCCTTTTCTTTTCGTTTGTAGCGTTTGGGGTTTAAGCAAAGGAGAGCAGCGATGATTGTGATGATGGCTGCGACCAGAAATACGAGTACGCCGTCGTGGTATTCGGGTTTGTTTATTTGAGCTAGGGAGAAGGGGATTAGGATGGAGCTGATTGTGAGGATACCTTGGGCGCGGCGGTCGGCCATGCTGATGTATTGCACGTGTTTGCTTTCAATGCTCGAAAGGATAGCGCCTTTGGCTATTTGTTGAAATTTCTCGGAGACTTCCGGGTCGATGGCCATGTTGTATTTAAGAGTACGTTGTGGTTTGCGATTGCATGCAGATTATTTTGTCGTGTGAAGGAACTGATTTATCCGAGCTGTGGTTTCTTTCTGGAACTGGCTAATTAGGCTGTGGGTGAATTCAGAAAGAGTGGGAGCGTCGTTCGCCAATAATGGAGATAGGTCGATGGCGAACGTGGTCGCTGTTTGTGAATCTGAGCCCCTTGGCTCGAAAAAAGTAGCATTTGCCCGCCGCCTTCCAAGAGTGGCTAGGTCGTAGCGCTTGCCACCGTTTATCTGAGAATCGAAAACTTGTAGTAGTTTCTCTGCGAGCTTGGGATATTGGCTGGAGTCGAGAGGCACTTTTTTGTCATCAGCGAGCCAATCTAAGTCGCGCCAGACCTCACAACCTAGCACGCGTTTGGGGTAGTACTGTGGTTCGAGGGATCTCAGAGCGTCTATGCAGGCTGCGAGTAAGGCGACATGGGTGTCGTGTTTGTCGGCTGGGTTGTGAAGGTAAAGGATATCGGGTTGAGCGTTTTGCAGAAGAATCTTCAGATCTTCTTGGAGGGCTTTGCTCGGCGAGCTTTTGACTTCCGAGCTACTGTAGCCGAGTTGAAACTGGGCGGAGTATCGTCCGATTTTAGCAGCTTCCTGCTGCTCTTCCAGCCGCTTGGCCATCATTTCCTCGTTGGAGTAGTCGGCGTAAGGGCCGCTTCGTGAGCTACTGGCCCCATCGGTCGCAGTGACCCCAGTGAACCATAGGTCTTCTTTTTGGTAGCACGCTGCGATGCCGTGATAGGCCATTATCTCGAGATCGTCCTGATGGGCCCCGATTGCTAAGTGAGTTGTCCGGGCAAGGGCGTCTGCAGGGGATGCGTTGTCCGGGATGATTAAATCGTAATGCGGATTCTTGAGCATGAAAAATTGGAAGCGTGGTCGGCTAATTTTACTCGTTGGCTAGTGGAGTGGATTTTGTCGTTGGAGGCCAACCGATTTTGCGGATGGAGGCCAATTGGGGGATGAGATTGTTGAAAAGGGTGGAATTAACAAATTTTTGAAAAATGCGGATCCCTTGAGTAAAAGGGTTTAAGTTAAACCTGAGAGAATCGTGGGTTTTGCCCCCTTGTCGTGTAAAATGGACTGTTAGTGCTTGTCAGATTGTCTAACGAAGGAAATAGCGGTGGGCATGAAATGGGTCATTTCTATAGCTACATTTATTGTTTTGGGTTGCCAGATTACTGAGGCGGATTCGTCTGGTGGGCTTTCTTGGGAGCGTCAAATCATTGCGGCATGCCTCGTTTTGGAAGCGTCGGATCAAGGTGAAAACGGAATGCGAGGTGTCGCTTCTGTTATTCATAATCGCGCAGAGGGAACCTCGAAAAAATTCATTGGAGTGGTCAAAAAGCCTTATGCGTTTACGTCATTGAACGCAGCTTCTACTGGAAAGACTGGAGGACGTGGGTATGCGGATCACGTACGTCGCGCTTCTCGGGATCGGAACTGGAAATTGGCCTGCGCTATCGTGAATGAAATGTACGGCGAAAGCTGGGCTGACATCACATATGGGGCGGATCATTATGTGCGTAGCGATGTCAATCCTCGTTGGTCTCACGAAATGAGCGTAACGACGATTATTGGCGAGCATATGTTTTTCTCTTCGATTCAGTAGCGTCGGGCGCTGATTGTTACTTGACGCTTTGCCAGCTTGGCAATGGGGTCGTTGCCACTGGAATTCTATGAATGCGGCTACCGAAATAACGACTCAAAGAGCAGTGCTCTGCCTTTTTCTGGCGAACAATAAAATCGTTTTGCGACGAAATGAGCAGGGTGGATTGAAAGCGTTTTCTTGCCTTAAAGAGTCTTTGGATGAGGCGGAAGAAATCCTCGGAGGCATGGTCTCGCAGCAGGGATTCGAGGCAGAGCTTAAGCATGTGGGAGATCGCAACGGTACAAGTTTGTATTTTGCTTCGTTGGAATTGGAAGTGCTTCCTGAGGGGGATCTCGTCAGTATGCCTTTGGTCGATCTCTATCGATTGGCGGAAGAGAATAGCCAAGACCTTGATGAGTGTCTTTTTGAGGTGTTGCCTGTCTTACGGGAAAATGTAATCAAGCTGCCCTACCTTTATTTTTCGGATAACGATTATGTCTACCGTTTCCGCACCTCAAGGCAGCGGAACAAGGAAATTTACCACATCGATGATACATCGATGACTCTGTACCACAGTTGCCTATGTGATGCGGTAAAGGCTTTGAAGCGGGCTCGAGAACGTTCAGCAACTTCGCCTGCTTTATTAAATTTTGGGGCGACTCATTTTAGTCTTCCGAGTCATTTTGGTTTTTGCTTAGGGGTGCAAAACGCGATTGAACGAGCCTACGAGACTTTGGCTGCCAATCCCGGTAAGCGTGTTTTTATGCTGAGTGAGCTGATACACAATCCCTTCGTCAACGAAGACCTCCAAGGGCGTGGTTTGTTGTATTTGCAGAGTGATAAAGGGGTGCCGCAAATTGATCCTGTAACTGGGGAACCGTATTGGGACACTTTGTGTGAGGAGGACGTGGTGATTATCCCCGCTTTTGGAGCTCGCAATGAGGATAAGGTGAAGCTGATCGAACGCGGGCTTCCTCTCAATCGTTATGACGCGACTTGCATGCTAGTGGAAAAGGTGTGGAAGGCAGCTCGACGTTATGGACAGCAGGGGTACACCGTCGTTATTCATGGTAAAGCGGAGCATGAGGAGACCAAGGCAACCTTCTCCAATAGCTCGAAATACGCTCCTTCGCTGATTGTGCGTGATATGAAGGAGGCCGCAGCCTTGTCGCTCGTTATCCTGGCGGATTCCAAGGAAGAGCGAAGGCGATTGTTTGAACCGTTTGCTAACCGCTGCACGGAAGGCTTTGATTTGGAGCGAGACCTGCAAAAATTGGCCGTTGTGAATCAAACGACTTTGTTGCGTAATGAGACGCTAAAAATCATCGAGAGCTTACAGTCCGCTTTGGTGACAAAGTTCGGTCAAGCCCACGTCGAAGAGCATATGGCTATGAGTAGCAAAGGGGACACGCTTTGTTACGCGACGCAGGTAAACCAAGACGCGCTTGCCAAGGCGTCGGCGGAAAGTGTTGATGTCGCAATCGTTGTGGGTGGTAAGAATAGTTCGAATACGTATCAACTTTACCGTTTGTGCGAGAGTCGCTTTGGAGATCGAGCATTTTATATTCAATCGGAGAAAAACATCCTATCGAAGGAATCCATTGAGCACTTTGTTTTCCCATACAATCCGACGGACCCAAAGCAAGGGCGGATGGAGACACGACCTTTTATAAAAGAGGAAAAGCCATTGAAAGTCCTGCTAACCGGAGGCGCGTCCTGCCCGGATGGTATCTTACAGCGAATCATCGCTAAGGTTAATAGTTTCTATCCAGGCTCAGAAATCCGAGAAATTGATGAGATCATTTCGGAATTGGAGACAGAGTAGGGACGTTCTTTGATCTTGAGTAATACGTGCGGGAGTAGTTCGCTGGCTGAGAATGTTTACTTTTATCGATTTGTTTGCCGGAATAGGCGGCTTCCGTATTGGTCTTGAGCGCCTGGGCGGACAGTGCTTGTTTAGTTCTGAAATCGATACGCATGCGCGGGCAACGTACGAGAGAAATTTTGGACACTTGCCGGCGGGGGATATCAGAAAAATCGATGCGCTTGAGGTGCCCGCCCATGATGTGCTGTGTGGCGGGTTTCCGTGCCAGCCTTTTTCTATTAGTGGCAAACGCTTAGGCTTCGAGGATGCGAGAGGAACCTTGTTTTTTGAAGTGATGCGATTAGTTGAGCATCATAAACCAAAAGCAGTTTTTTTGGAAAACGTAGCCAATTATCAGACACACCAAGGCGGCGAAACCTTGAAACGAACTTTGGGTATGCTGCGAGAAGCGGGATATGAAGTTTGTAGTGAAGTTTTAAATGCATCCAATTATGGCGTTCCGCAGGCTCGTAAGCGTTTGTATATCGTTGGTATTCGGAAAGATCTTGAAGGAACGAATTCATTTAGTTTTCCGGTCGGAACACAGCGGAAGGTTTCCTTAAAGGAGTATTTAGTCTCTGGATTGCCAATTGATCAGGTCCGCATTGATCGTGAAGATCAGGAAATTTATAAAACAGACGTTTCAAAGGAAGTCGAACGGCGTCCGAATAAGCCTATTCAAATTGGGAAAATAAACAAAGGCGGCCAAGGCGAGCGAATTTACTCCATTGAGGGGCATGCCATTACTTTGTCTGCTCATGGCGGAGGGGCGGCTGCAAAGACAGGAGCGTATTTGGTAGATGGAGTCGTGCGTAAGCTCCATCCGCAAGAATGCTGCCGCTTGATGGGATTCCCAGATACTTACAAAATCGATCCGCGACCGAGTCAGGCGTATAAGCAATTTGGAAATGCTGTGGTCGCCGATGTGATTGAGGCGATCGGCAAGCAGGTGGTCGCAGCTATCGGTATCTGACAATGACGGTTTAATAACTTGAGATCGGCGGAAACCTAGCTTTCCTTTCCCCCCTAGTGGCTAAGACGAAAGAAAAGCGAAGTGTAGACATGCAGATTATGAGGGACTGGGTAGAGCCCGGTGCCCGTGTGCTTGATTTAGGCTGTGGGCGTGGCGTCTTGCTAGAATACCTCAAAAATTCGCGTAAGGCTGAAACAATCGGCGTGGATTTGGACCCGAACAAGATACACGCCTGCATCAAGCGAGGCGTAAATGCATATCTAGGGGATATGACCGAGTTTATGGAGGCGTTTCCTGACAAACATTTTGATCGAGTGCTTTGTTCACGAACGGTTCAAGAATTGGGGAATCCCACGAAAATAATCCGAGAGGCATTGCGGGTTTCCAAGAATGTTACTGTGGGCTTTGTTAATTACGCCTATTGGAGAAACCGCATCAGCATGCTGACTCAGGGCTCGAAAGTGGTCAACGAAGTGTACCCGGATGCCTGGTGGGATTCTCGACCGGCGAATCCGGTTTCTGTTAATCAATTCGAGGCGTTTTGTGAAGCTCAAGGCTTTGTTATCGAACGTTCTGTTTATTTGCGGGGCGACTGGAAGCGCGAGGCGAAACGCGTCCCTAACTGGTTCTGTGGCTACGCGATATACGATTTGTCAGCGGGGCATCAGTAGACAGAACTGCCTCGAGGCTAAACATAAATCTCGTTTTTTGTTAGGTTCGGGGGGTGGATTAGAACTGAACAGAGACTTGTTAAAAAATCGTGAGCTTTGGGTTCTGAGGTAATTAAACTGAACAATCGGGGTTCTTTCTTGGTCTCAGGAAAAAGCTCAAAATGTATAAACCCAACTACAGCAAAATCGTAGAAGTACTTGAATCTCGTTCATTGGGAAGCGGATGTGACAATTTGAACCGGTTTGTGTCCGAGAAGGATTTTGATCGTTCGATTTGGGAATGCTCGCGTAGTCTTTTAATGGATAATGAAGATTTATTGCGAGTATACGGAGAGCGATGGGCTTGGGAACAATTTGAGAGTGGCGTTTTGAAAATTGGGAAATTTCACTCTTCACTTAATTGTATTGATTGGGTGTTTACGGAACTAAGCCTGTTGCGTTCAGCAATTGTTCCAGGCTTTGATGAGTTAAATGCTATGGTGTTATCGTGTGGACCGAATAATTTGAGTATTCGTGTGATTTGCCATAAACGCGGAGCTCCTTTTCTAGAAGGCGTAGCCAAAGGAATTGCGAGAGCCTACCAAGAAAACGTAGAAACGCGTATGCGAATTTTGAATCCAAGCTGCAGTGATCTACAGCTTAGACGCTTAGCGAGATAAAAAGCCTTCGACGAGCTGATAGAGCTCGGGAGATTCCACTAGGAAAGAGTCGTGGCCCAAGTCCATGTCAAGCTGAGTGTAAGAGGCATTGATGCCTTGGCGGAGCATCGCGAGGGCGATCTCTCGATTTTGCTTTGGTGGGAATAGCCAGTCGGACGTGAAGCCGATTACCAGAGCGCGGCATTTTAAGTTGGCGAAAGCTTTATCTAAGCTTCCATACGAACCTGCTAAATCGAAATAGTCGAGGGCACGCGTAAGATACAAATACGCATTGGCGTCGAAGCGATTAGTAAAGCTCTCACCTTGGTAGCGTAGGTAGCTTTCCACTTCGAACTCAATATCGAACGAATATTGGCTATCGCTGCCTGCTTGGCGTCGACGACCAAATTTCCGGTCCATGCCTGTATCTGAAAGATAGGTAATGTGAGCCATCATGCGAGCGATGGCGAGGCCAACATTGGGGCCCTTGTCCACATCATAGTTTCCTTCGAACCACTCAGGATCTTGCATGATCGCTTGGCGACCGACTTCATTGAAGGCGATGGCTTGCGAATTTTGGCGCGAAGTGGTCGCCATGGGAATAATGCGTTCTACAAATTCTGGATACTCTATGGCCCATTGAAGGACTTGCATGCCACCCATGGACCCACCGATCACAGCGTGCAATTTATTGATCCCTAAATGATCCAGGAGGATTTTTTGAGCGCGCACCATATCTCGGATGGTCACGAAAGGAAAGGTGAGGGCGTAGCTCTTGCCGGTTTCTGGATTGATTGATTCCGGACCAGTGGAACCACTGCAACTACCAAGGGTGTTGATGCAAATAACGAAATACTTATTGGTATCGATCGGTTTACCGGGGCCGATTATATTATTCCACCAGCCAGATTTTCTATCCTTGATGGAATGAACGCCGGCGCAATGGTGATCGCCGGTTAAGGCATGAGATATGAGGATGGTGTTTGTGCCATCACTGTTTAAGTGACCGTAGGTTTCGTAGCGAAGGTCAAATTCGGGGATTGTTTGGCCGCTTTCGAATATGAAAGGTTCAGACCAATGAAAATCTTCTGGGGTTACCAGACCGATTTCACCAACTTCTTCTTGTTCTAACTGTGCTTCGCCAACGTTCACTTTACTTAGCTAATGTGTTCTGTAAGCGGTGCTTGTCCAGTGATAAGAGTGACATTTTCGGAGGATCGACTGTCCTCACGATATTCAGCAATGAGTCCCAGCCTATTGTCATTTCCTACGATAGTACTAGAAATACCTTATTAATTGTTTAAAGATAGGTATAAACACTAGTTTTTCTTTGATCATTTTATCAGAGAGTACACTGTTTTGTTGGAGACCGAATCAGGAGTCGCAGTGAAGGTAAAAGGATGTAGCCAATAAGTATTTATAATATGTATACAAAAAGACTGTTTTTATTTTTTATCGTTGGCATTGGACTTCTTTCAAGTGGGCTTGTTGCTTTGCAGCCAGGGTCCGAGTTCATAAATATTTCGACTCGAGGCAAAGTGGGTTCCGAAGTGGGGCAAGAGTTGATCGCGGGCTTTGTGATAGAGGGGGACGAGACTAAGCTAATTTTAGTGCGTGGAGTGGGTCCCTATTTGGCGAAGGAAGGAATTGAGGAAGAGGCTCTTTTAAAAGACCCCTACTTGGTGCTGGTGCGGCATTTGGATGATGGCTCGGTTGAGGTCGTTGAGGAAAATGATGATTGGCTGTGGGATCACGGAAGAATTGATTTAGTGATATTTCCAGTTTGGGGCTACGATGGGCAGAGTACTGATGCGGAAATTACGACAGGGTTGGAGCCTGGCATTTATAGTGCGATTTTATCAGGCAAAGGAGGTTCAGGAATTGCCTTGGTGGAGATTTATGAATCGATAAATTGATCGGGGTTGAGCATGGTTCTCGCGAGTATGGGAATTACTCCTTCAGATTCGACTGAATCAGCTATTGTAGAGGATTTAGACTCGGGAAACTATACTGTATTTTGATTAATCCTCAGGGAATTACTGATATAGGACTTATCAATTTTTATGAAGAAAATGGATCCGACACGACTCGAATAGTGTATTGTTCTGGTCGACTAAAGGTTGGAAATGGCAATGAGGTGGGCATTTTTTCCTTTGCGGTTTCTGGAAGTGGGCGCCGTCGAGTTATTCTCAAAACCAATGGTCCTTCGCTTGCGTCTAATCCTGACATATCATCTCCTGCCCTGAGCAATCCCAAATTGTCACTCTATGAAGGCTCAAGCTTTTCGAATTTATTGGATACAAATGGCGACTGGGAGGATTATGACGGAAATGGTTCGCACAATCCATTTGAGGATGAATTGGATGGTCGAGGTATTGTGCTTTTAGATAGTTCAGACTCAGTGCTTTGGGCAAACCTCTTCGCAGGGATTTATACGGTTCTTCTAGAAATTGAATCGGGCAGTTCGGGATTGTGCGTACTGGAGGTAACTGAATATAGATAAAAAGAAAGATCAGGAGATGAATTTAATAAGATTGTTTATAATTTTGGCTAGCGGATTTGGAGCGGTTTTTAGCGGCTCCTTCGCTTTAGAAAACACGGAGCCAAAATTAATAAATATTTCGACCCGAGGCAAAGTTGGCTCCGAAGTGGGGCAAGAGTTGATCGCGGGCTTTGTGATAGAGGGCGATTTTGAAAAGTATATTTTGATACGCGCGGTCGGTCCCTATCTCGCTCGCGAAGGGCTGGAACCCGAATCGCTTTTGACGGATCCTTATTTGATGCTGGTCAGACACCTCGAAGACGGCTCGATTGAAGTGCTCGAGGAGAACGACGATTGGCCCTGGGATGAGGTTAGAGTCGATTTGCAGCCATTTCCCGTTTGGGGGTACATCGGAGGGCAAAGCACTGATGCCGAGATAACGATTATGCTCGAGCCAGGTATCTACAGTGCGATTGTCTCGGGCAAAGGTGGCTCTGGCATCGCTTTGGTTGAGGTATATGAATCAGTGAATGGCCCATGAAGCTCTTCTTAAGCCGTATCAAACATCTCTTGGTTTTGTGTTGTGCAAAAAAGATAATTTTAGCTCTGGTTTTGCAGATGGGAATTTTTTCCAGCGGCTTAGTTGCCATAGAGTCGCCAGCTAAACTAATCAATATTTCGACCCGAGGCAAGGTCGGCTCTGAACCTGGGCAGGAATTGATTGCGGGGTTTGTCATCGAGGGTGATAGCACTAAGTATATTTTAGTGCGTGGCGTGGGGCCCTATCTGACTAATGAGGGTTTGGCTGAGGAGGTCTTGTTGGAAGATCCCTATTTGATGCTAGAGCATCTTTCATTCATTCAGTCGCATAATTGGCATGCTTAAAGAATGCCTCGCAATCCTGTTTCGTGATGGATCTCAACGCATCGGCCAG
>JAKYXN010000083.1 GCA_022538095.1 Puniceicoccaceae bacterium K14
ATCGATTTACCATTGAGTTCGAAGAACGGATGCCTCAAAACTACAAATAACCGCACATCAGAAACGCTAGTTACACAAAATAAATTACACCTCCCTTATTTGAGTCAGTCTCTGTGTTATCGGTATCGGTCTAGGCTTGGATGGCTAATACCGAAGGACCTTGTTTATTGATCTGTTCTTCTGTTCAAGAAATAAGCTGTATCTCCAAGTTTCTTGGACTGGACTTTATTTCGTCTTCTCTAGTGCTTTGGGCTAGTGGCTTTTTATTCGCGACACTCATTTGAAGTTTACTCTGACTCTCAAAAAGCGAGTTGGTGAGCTCGTCGCGAGAGTTATTCGATGTAAGCCGTTAGCAAGTTCTTCGGAGGATTCTACAGTGAAAAATCCATTTGATAGGAACCAAGATGTATTCGAATACTCGAGCAATTGTTCGTCCCATTCTGATATTTGGTGCATAATCCGCGGTCTAGGCTGGCAATATGGATATAATACTGTCCGGTTGTTTTTTTCTGATTTTTAGGGATTTGGCAGTTCTATAAAAGTTTTAATTAGGGGCTTCCTGAGAAATGCGAACCCAAGCTATATCGGACCTCATTGTGTCCTGACATTGACATGCTGTTCAATGTTTACCACACAACCTATCGTCCAAGCTAACGAAAGCTATGGTTCAGTTTGGGTAATTGGACCACGTTAGAAATTGAAATGCTTTGCGATCAGAACTCCACCATCATGCAACACAACCTCGCATACGATCTTAAGATAAAGTCAGCTATAGATTTGCCGGAACTGCGTTCTTGTTTTTTCGAACCGAGCGAGGCTGATGTCATTATTTCGGAGAGGGCGGTTGAGACGATTATCGCCCCAACCGAAACAGGTGTTGCTTGGAGAGCGAAAGAGGGGCAGTTCGAGCTTTATGTAAAAGATGTTGCTCGATTTGCCGTATCGGGCGGCAATCGAATAGATGTCGACTACCTCGCACCCGGAAAAGAACGCGAGGCAAGAATCTTCTTGTTTGGTTCTGCTTTTGCTGCGTTGCTTCATCAGCGTCGCTACTCGGTCATGCATGCCAGTTCCGTTTTAACGAGCAAGGGATCAATTCTCTTTTGCGGGTTGTCGGGGGATGGAAAATCGACTTTGGCTGCGGGCTTCGCTCAGCGAGGCTATAGTGTGCTTGCTGATGATGTGACAGCTCTCAAATACATGGATGACGGCACCTTTTGGACGCCACCTGCATTTCCCCTTTCTCGGCTCTGTGGAGACGTTATTGAAGCTCTCAAATGGCCTGTCAGTTCTTGCCAACCAATGGCGTTGGAAGGGCCCAAATTCGAGACTTTTCAGCCTACATTGCCCGAGGAAGGAGCACAGCCCTATTGTATTGTCTTTCTGAAGCCATGTGTAGACGAACAAGTGAAGTTTCGGAAACTCTCACCTATAGAAGCAGTCGAAAGCTTGGTAAAGAGGACGTATCGTTATCGCTTCGCGGTTGGCATGGGCTTTCGTGAGTCTCATTATAAGCAGACCATCGAGTTAGCAAAAACCGTATCGATCTTTGAGGTAAGCCGTCCTATAGGAATTAAGCACCTCAATGCTTCGATCGAACGTATCATTGAATTTGTAGAAGGCGACTAGGTTATGAAAGGTGTGTACTGGCTTGCATCGTATCCGAAATCTGGGAATACTTGGGTTCGGGCTTTCTTGGCGAGTTACCTGTTTCGCATGGGACAAGGCGTCGATATCAATGCTCTACCTTTCGGACCCTTGATTTCCCAGAGGGAGTTTATTGATGATTGGCTTGGCATGGAATCGGCCGACATGCCAGACGAGGAGGTGGATCGTTATCGACCAGAGATTCACTCTAGACTTGTCGAAAGCGACTTGGAGTACCCTATTTACAAAACGCATGAGCGCTATCGGCTCACCTGCGATGGCAGAGCGATCTTTCCCAAAGAAGGGACGCGTGGAGTGGTGCTGGTTGTGCGCGATCCTCGAGATATTGCTCACTCCTTGGCGAATCATCTCCAGACAAGCATTGAGGGTGCGATAGAAGTGATGAACACCTCCAGCTTCGTTCTCGATGGCCGGTCTGATAGTGTGTTTGGCAAATTTCCAGAAGAGACGGGATCTTGGACAGAGCATGCGAATAGTTGGTTGAGCGCTCCTTTGCGTAGACATATTATCCGCTATGAGGATATGATCTTAGATCCTATCGAAGCTTTCTCGTCTCTGCTAGATTTTCTAGAATGCCCGCTTCAACCAAGTGTGTTGAAGGGTGCGATTGAGAACACTCAATTCGAAATGCTCAAGCGACAGGAGGCCAGTAAGGGATTCAATGGTAAGAACCCTAATGTAAGGAACTTCTTCAAATCTGGAGAGGCGGGCGTCTGGAATACCCAATTAACTCCTTCCCAAGTAGCCCGATTGGTCTTGAAAAATCGGAAAAATCTTAGCCATTTTGGATACTGTTTTTAGGTTTATCTCCGGTTTCTGGGGGATGCATTTTATACAAAGAGAAGTCGTTTGAGTCGCGGAACTCATTGGTTGTTCTCTCTACGTTTAGTCATCTGGCTTTGAGGGCCAAGAGATGCACTCAATTCTTATGTTAAAGCTACTATCGAGCGTATTTGTTTTCTTCGCAAAAATCAGAGCTGAACCTTTTTTTAGCTTGATGAGTGCGTTGAATAAGGCTTGCTTGATGCAACATGAGTAGAATCTCCTTAGACCCCGAAACCATCGTTGTACGCAGTACCGAGATTCTTGGCTCTGAAATCGAAGAACAAACGGTAATGATGGATGTGAAGAACGGGAACTATTATGGTTTGGGAGAAACTGGATCACGCATTTGGCAACTCATCGAAAAGCCAATATCGATTGCCGTTCTTTGCGATATGCTTGTCGGTGAATTTAGTGTCGATCCAGCTCAATGCCTTTCCGATACGGTTGATTTCATTGCCACGCTCGCGGACAGAGAGATCGTCACTCTAAGCTAGCCTCTCAGTTCACAAATAGAGCTTCCCAATTATGAATAGACAATCCCAAGACAAGCAGAATAGCAACGAACCGACTCTCCCAAACGAGAAGAAAACTTGGGTCAAGCCCGTGCTTGAGGAGCTGGAGGTTTCAAAGCGAACCAAAGGTGGTTCCAACGTCACTGGTTTTGAGAGTGGTGCTTTTTATCGCACCTCTTAAACACTAGTCGTTTTTGTTTCGAATAGAGGACCATTTGCCAATGGGAGTAGATTGGCGATCGTCTGGGGACACAAGGGTTTTGCTGCTCGAAGGGCAAGCGAAAGCAGTTGCGACGCCGATAGGCAGCACCGGAATCTCGAAGCAAGAGCTTATAAGATTGTATCAGAAAGAGGGAGACGCTTGCGTCGATCATCTGGTTGGAAGCTTTGCCTTTGCTCTCTTTGATGCGGATAGAAATCGAGTTTTTGCGGCCCGAGATCTGGTGGGCTCTATTCCGTTGTACTATAAGCGCGACAAGGAGACGTTCCACTGTTTCTCCTGCCTCAATGAGCAATTCGAAGGCTCTCTGGATGAGAGTGAACTTGAAGAGTCTGAAATCGCTCGCTTCCTCTCGATTGGCTATGGATCGAGCCAGCGCACGGCCATCAAAGGATTGAACAAATTGCCTGGTGGCCATATCCTGAAAGCAGACACGCGGGGAATCGTTATCTCGCCTTATTGGCGTCAGCAAGACGTTCCGAAGCTGACCTACACTTCTGACGAAGCGTATGCAGAAGCTCTCCGAGAGCTTCTACATAAGGTAATCCGTGATTATACATCAGACTCTGATTCGTGGGCGGCTCATATGAGCGGGGGCATCGATTCGACAACGGTCGCGTGCATTGCTGCCAAAGGCCAAGCCGTTGACAATCGTATCGGGTTTAGCTGGCTTCCCGAGATATCGGAGAGCTCCCGGAGCGATCATGAATACCAGCTCGTTGAGGAGAGCGCCAAATGGTGTGAAGCAAAAGCCTATTACTGCCCTGCGCGCAGTCAGGATATCGTCGAAGTCCTGCGACTGGATTATCCAGCCCAAGCCTTCGATGGCACGCTTCTGAACGAATGGGCCGTTATGGGGTTGGCTAAAGAACGGGGAATCAGCAGAATTCTCAGCGGCTATGGAGGAGACGAGGCCATCTCTCACAGCGGATCGACAGTGCGGATAGCGCTGTTCAAGGCCCGCCAATGGGCCTCGCTTTTCGATCTTATAAAAAAGGGGAAGCAAAACTCAGCCCTATCATTTCTAAAGCTCGTGGCCCGCCAGGCGCTTGAGGCCCTTCCTGAGAGAGAGAGGGTTTTCAGAAGCTCTCCCAAATGGGTATCGCCCTATGTTAGCCCAGATATCGCTTTCGATAAAAGCCAGTTTGGCAAAGCTCCTCCCGTGGGCGCATCGCTCAGCGACTACCAAGCCCAGCTCATCCATTGGGGGCCTCTGCAAAACCGAATCGAAGCTTGGCACGATATCGGGCGCCGTTTCGGCCTGAGTTATACTTACCCCTTGCTTGATCGCCGCATTATCGATTTCGCCCTCGGCTTGCCCTGGGATCAGTTAAACGATGGTCGCCAAAGGCGCAAAGTCTTCAGGAACGCCACGAAAGGAGCCATCCCGGAAATAGTCCGAACCAACTACGACAAAAATGATCCCCAAAGAGTAAAAGAGACCTTGAGCTCTGTGCGCGAAGGTTTAGCCGAGATAGGCCACGCGCTCCGCACGCGTCGGACGCAGCCTCGTAGGTCAGGATATTTTGATATGAAGCGACTTCTCGTCGATCTGGAGCCCAAGGCCCTTGCCCAAAGAACAGGATTCAGGCACATCATCTGCGCGCTTGCCTTTTTAGATATAGAATAGTCAATCCATGAATACAGAACAGCAGCAGCCTCTTCCCGACGTCGAGAAACCGGATTCCATTCGAGAGCTCGGGCCAGTAGACATCACGGAGCTTAAGCTTTGGGTTTCCCGGCTTAGCGAAACGATATGGAACCAGGAAGATGAACGTAAGGAGAACAAGTTCCCTTGCTTCCATCATACGCGTCACATCGTATTTCGCTTCATTCCCAGTAATCGGGATCCAAGAGAATCGTATGCCAACCCAATATGGCATCTGTGCCAAGGCATCCTGCTGCCGCTATTCGAGAAGGCAATCGCCCCGTATGGGTTCTCTCAACCGGTCTTCCCCAAAGCGATGCTGGCGCGGGTCGCCGCGGGCCACATTATAGACCGGCATGTCGATGGGGCGGGATCGAACTTGAAAACACATAAAATCCACATTCCTCTTTCTACCAATCCAGACGCGTTCTTCTGCACGGAGAAGGATAGGTTCCATCTCGAAGAAGGAATTGCCTACGAAGTGAACAACATAAAGCCTCACGGTGTGGAGAATAGAGGAGATACGGACCGCAATCACTTGATCTTCGAGGTCTACGATCAAGCCGTATGAGCGAGAGCAGCAAGAGGATCGCCCTCGTTACGGTCACCTCTGAAACCTTCATCAACGGAACGAATGTCACCCTTCGATCCTTTCTGCAAAGAAACCCCTGGTTTGGCGGCGATATACGGATTGTTCATGATGGAAATCTTTCCCAGCAAGCTCAGAGCTTTCTGCGCGATATCGATAGCCGGGTTTGTATCCAAAAAATCAGTGAAGACCTCTCGAAACGCGTCAACGAACTCGCAAATTCGAGACAATTCGCAGCACCGGCGAAAGCTCAGTTTTCATCCTTGGAATGTTTCTTCCTGCTCAATTATGAGCGGGTCATCTTCTGCGATAGCGATCTGCTTTTTCTTTCGGATATTGAAGAGCTTCTCGAATTGGAGCATTGCTTCATCGCTGCTCCAGATGGCGCTAGCATCCAGGGAATGGCGCGCGATGCGAAAACGTTCGCCATTGTGGAGAAGACAGAGGGAGACCTTGCCAATACCTTTAACAGCGGCTTATTCATCTTTGATGGAGCCTTGCTGAACCACGAGGTACGGCACGGCATCCTCGACGAACTCGAACCTGATAAATGGGAAAAGAGGCATACGGGCCATACGGATCAAGCGGTTTTGAATCGCTACTTCAAAGCTCGCGTTTTCCTCGTCGACCCCGTCTACAATTATGTTCTGAGGCATCGGGAACCGCTTGAAGCGAAGCGTCAGCTCGCGCCTGAAAACGCGAAGACGCTTCATTACAATCTTCCTGCGCGTCCTTGGGATACCGACATGCGAACGTTCACAGAAGGCGGTGACAGGGCGCTCGAATTCGCTTACCGAAGCTGGCAGGAAGCGAGCGCGGGCTTCCCGTTCTATTCAAGCGGCGCAGCAGAAAAGCCTGCTGCTGGGGAAATGCCTTCGCATCGCGGAGCGAATTACGATCTGGAGCGACTGATACGAGCCCACCTCTTCGTCATCTCTCCCAACAATAGCGGTTCCACTTTTCTCAAAAATGCATTGGCCTTATCTTCCAACACCTGGAATCTCAAACGGGAAGGGCAACATGCCTTTGGCTTTAGCGGCCCCACGCCGGTGAAATTGAATTGTCCCCTCTGCTGGGCTAGCGATCCGCGCGTTCTCAATTGTATCCAAGACGAGAGCGCATACAATTGGCATTCGGCGCGAAAAGCGTGGTATTTTCAAGCCTTCGCCCAAAACCCAGAGGCCACCATCTTTGTGGAAAAATCGCCTCCATTTTTGCTCCACGTCAAGGCCTTGAAGAAACACTTCGCCAACGCACGATTCGTTTTTCTCGTTCGAGATCCCTTCGCGGTGGCCGAAGGCATTCTACGCCGCCGAGAAAAGGACTTCGAATCGCGCGGAGCAGCCTTAGAGGGAGTCGCGCGTCACATTGCCTATTGCCTAGAAAAGCAAAGATCCAATATCGAAGAAAATCCAGATTGCTCTGCCCATTTCACGTATGAGGAAATGTGCGCGGATCCCCAGCGGGCGACGGCTAAGATAGCGGCTCTTGTACCTGAGCTAGGCGACATCGATCTCGATCAGAAGGTGGAAGTGAAAGGGATGTATAACGAAACGCTCCGAAATATGAATTCAGACCAGGTCTCCCGACTATCGGCAAGCGATATTGAAACGCTCGCCGAGCGTTTTTCGCAAAGCGCAGAAACCCTGCAGTATTTTGGGTATGATCCGCTTCAGCCTCATGTCAGCTAGCCGTCAAGGTATCGGCGAAAATGGATTGCTCCGCTCGCAAATCTGGCTAACGGCTATGGTGTGCTAAGATTTTCAAGGTTCATGAAGAAGACGAAGACGGCTCTGGCGTTGCCTGCTCGAGAGAAGCTTTGGTTTTGTCTTATGTACCCTCTTAGCGCGGTGGTGCGGCTTGCTTTGCTTATTTTGCCCTTTCGCGTGATTTCATGTGTCATGGGAAAACAGATACAGAGCAAGGAACCCTCGACAGTCTTGTCGGAGGAGGAGCAGTCACTGGTCAGTCGTATTGGGAAAGTGTGCGCGTTGGTTGCCCGCTATACGCCGTGGGAGACGAAGTGCTTGTCCCAGGCCATTTTGGGGCGCGTATTTTTGGGTTTTTACGGCATCTCGTGCGTAATCTATCTGGGGGTGACCAAGGCAGGGGATCCTTTGAATCCCATGAGAGCGCATGCGTGGATGAAAGCTGGAGGATTGATCGTTACAGGGCGCGAAGGCCATCGAGCGTTTACGGTTCTGGTTGCGTATGAGGCTTCTGCTATTTTTCCAAAGAAGGAAAGAAAGCCTGATGTATCGAATGCGTTATGATCCAGCAGGTTCCCTGCGCTAGGAGTCGTATCTATCGCGTTCGCGCCGTTTCGCTCTGAGGCAGACAAGCGGAAACAGTATTCTATTGGTTTGCGGGATCGATGTTCAATGCGCTGTGCGACGCAGCCTGATGCAGGCGTTTGAAAATCAATGCACCGACGCTTGGTTTAAAGTGGATAAGATCGCTCCATTGGTCTTCGTTCCAAACCACGTTGGCTTGTTCTGCCCATGCTTCGGGTGTGGATAGGTTTATGAATATCGCTGCACTGTTTTCGGATTTGAGGCGACTGGGATCGAAGGCCGCTTGCCACATTGCATTGTAGCTTTGGTTGGCGTTAGCGATGGAGGGGTCCTTCAAGAAATGCGGATTAATGGGTGGGGTATAAAAGACCACGCGTGATCCGCGATTCGATTGCTTGACCGTGGAGATGATGGATGCGATGTCGGATTGAGTCAGCTCCGACGCGCGTAACGAAGCCAGCGCTTTCTGTATTCTCTTTGCTTTGATAGTGAATTTGCCTGGGTCAGATGGCTCTATTTGCTCCGAAAAATCTACCACCGCGTTAGAATTTAGTGTGTAAATGAATTTTAGGTACAAGAGCTTCAATGTTGAGCGAAGCGCCTCGCTGGAAAATCGAGCCCGCCAGTTGTACGTTGCGGGAAAATCATAGGGATTTCCTTCGTGGTCGCCGACTTCGATAAAGTAAAGATGTGGGCTTTGGGCGTGCTTGAGAAATCCTTTCAATTGATTGCGGATACGAAGCGATGAAGGAGCGTAGGTGCCGCAATTGAACGCGCGCGGCAAGGAGCGGGTGTCGAACCCGCGGATGGCGCGGGAGGATCCAAGCAGGTAAGTATCGATCAAGGCTTCGGCCAGGAGAGCTTGTTTCACCCTGGGGTCATGCGTTGGGTGTTCGGAAGGAGAGGTGTCCTCAAGATTTTGCCTCCCATAATAGGGGTCAACCCACATGGTGAGACAATAAGCGAGCAGAGCGGCGATTGCGAGCGGCGCTGAAATGCAGCCTAGATAGTGACGCGTCTTCATCGGTATTAGAATTGGCCGTATATATAGGGCAAAGGATTGCGGAGAGCAATGAGGCCAACCGATAGCATGAGCAGCATGCCGGAGATGAGCGCCCAAATGGGAGTATCCCGCCAATGGAGTCGTTTCATTAACCACCCCGCCGAAGGGCTGTCACTGGTTGGCGAGCGGGCGATGAAGATTTCATTGGTATTGGGAAAGCGAAGAGCAATTATGCTTCCGCCCAAAATGATAAGCGCGGATTTCATCCCGCTGAGGTCGCTCCAAGACTGTGTGAACTGAGCGAGGTTTATTGTATTCAGACTCCAAGTGCTTTGTATGATTGACCACGCGTTTCCAATTCCGTCCGCACGGAAAAAGACTCCGAAATAGGTCAAAGCCAGAAGGAGGGCGATTCGGTTTGCCAGACGGACGAGGCTCCGGTTTGCGTTTGATCGATGCGGTCGTTTGAACTGCAAGCTAAGTAGTTGCAGGGTGACTGCGACTACGCCGATCAAAAAACCGGATACGACAAATTGGGGCGCGGCGCCGTGCCAAACGCCGACTGCGGTCAGACTGAGGAGCGTGGCGACGATCCAACCGAGCAGATTGCGTTTGGAGCGTTTGAGGGGAACTGCAAGTCGTCTGACCCAGTTGAAGATAGGGTTGAATACGAAGTCGCGAATGAAGGTTGTGAGCGTGATATGCCAACGATTGAAGCAGTCGGTAGCCGAGACAGCGCGCAGCGGGGAGTTGAAATTGATCGGCAACGCGATGCCGAAGATCAGGCCAATGCCGATTGCCATGTCGGAATAGGCGGAGAAATCGAAGTAGAGCTGCAGAAGAAAGCCCCAAGCGGCTAGCCAAGATTGACCGAGGCTGAGCGCTGTTTCTCCGGTTGCCGCTTGTTCGAACAGTGGGGTGACGATGCTGCCTAGCGAGTCGGCGAGCAGGCACTTTTTGGCCAAGCCAAAGATGAAGAGGGAGAGGCCTCGGTGAATTGATTGGCGATCAAACGGTTGCTTTGCCAACTGAGAGAATTGCAGGCCGTCGCGGGCGAAGCGAACGATGGGGCCTGCGATGAGTTGGGCGAAGAAGGTCACATAGAGCGCATAGCTCCAGAACCCGATCTGACGTCGCGTATCACGAGAGACGTCGACGAGAAATGTAATCTGCTGCAATGTGAAAAACGACATGCCTAAAGGGATCGCTCCGGCATGGGCCAATGCGGTTATGTCAGTCAGCGAAGGCGGGCGGCTGACCGGCAGCAGGTTGAATTTATGGACTGCGAGCAGCGCGAGATTGGCGATGATTCCGACAGCTAGGACCCACCGGTGGGGCTGTTGCCGCGCTGCGCGTCGAATGATGTATTTTCCCACCGCGTAGTTGAAGCCGATCGAGGTCCATAGTACGGGGAGATAGAGAAGGTCGCCGAGAGCGTAAAACAGCGCCGATGCGATCACGAGCGCGACGCCAGAGGCGCTGCCATTGCGCCGCTTGATCCAGTAATACAGCAAGGCTGTGATCGGCAGAAAAATGAAAATGAAAATGTATGAGTGGTAGGCCATTTCTGAGGACGCTGCTGGCGAAGACTTGGCTAAGATAATAGGGACCCTGTTTGCCGCCTTGTATCTAGGATTTCATGATTAAGTGGTCTTCAAGCACGATTGCGTCGAGCCCTGTGGTGAAAAGAACTCCGAGAGCATCTTCGACCGAGTGCACGATCGGTTTGCCCATGATGTTGAAACTGGTGTTGAGTAGGACTGCGACGCCGGTCGCTTCGCCGAAGGCTGAGATCAGTCCGTGCAACCACGCGTTGGATTCGGGGGTGACGGTCTGCAGTCGGCCGGTTTGGTTTTCGTGGACAACTGCGGGCACTTGATCTACCCGATCGGCCCGCCAGCGCAGCGCGAATGACATGTAGGGCGATTCCTGCGGATTTTCGAACCAGTTGGCCACATCTTCCTGTCGCAGGACGGGAGCGAAGGGTCGGTACGCCTCGCGCCCCTTGATTCGTTGGTTGATGCGGTCCTTCATCCCAGGAGACTGAGGACTGGCCAAGATCGACCGGTTGCCTAACGAGCGCGGGCCAAACTCGGCTCGCCCGCGCATGACGCCGATTACCTTTCCCTGGGCTAGGAGGTCGACCACGGGACCGTGGCCTGCAGCACGCAGATCACTGCGCGACAGCCCGCTCCATTGGTTGAGTTTGTCTATGTGGAGCGGATCGCAACGGCTTCCGAGATAGGGTGAGCTTATCGGCTTTGGGTCGGGCGCAGCCGGATGATCTGCTCGCCACGCGAGCAAGGCTGCACCCACTGCGTTTCCGTCGTCTGCGGGAGCGCAGGGGATGTGCAGGCGGTCAAAATCGAATTCTTGTTTGAGGCAGCCGTTCAAGGACGAGTTTAGGGCGCAACCGCCGGTGAGGATCAGGTTGCTGCCTGGCCCGTAGCCGAGATGAGCGATGAGCTGGCACGTCCAACGCGCGAATGCTTCCTGACCGCTGGCCGCGAGGTCTGCTGCGGACTCGATCGGTTGGCCGGGAGCGGGTCTGAAAGGTTTGAGAAAACTGCTCACCTGCCGCCACACGTTGGGCGCGGCAGTGTGGATCTTGCCGCCTTCAATGGAAAGCAATCGCTGCAGTTCGTTGACCACGTCTTCTTGGGGCGTTCCGAAAGCAGCCAGTCCCATGACTTTCCATTCCTCGCCTTTGAGCCAATGAAAGCCGCATTGCAGAGTGAGCCAGGCATAATAGCTTCCGAGACTGCCGGGGCCCCACGATCGTTTGTGCCGACGGAGGCGATTGTTTTCCAGGACGAAGGCAGACATCGATCCGACTTCGCCTTCTCCGTCGAGTACCAAACAATGCCCATCGGAAAACGGGGCGCTGGCGCTGGCGAAAGCGGCGTGACAGAGGTGGTGGTCAAAGCCGTGCGATTCGATCGCGTCGATTCCAGTGAGCATGGAAAGGTTGACGCCTACCGATAGCAGAGCGTTGCGCTGCTGGTGGCGTAACCAGCGTGTGGTGACTGGATCGAATGGTTCGAGGGGCGGGTGGTCGCTCGGCGCAGCAGCGTCATCGCCGGGCTTGGGATTTAGCCATGACGTTGCGACAGTAAAATGGGTCGCATCCGCGCAGCAGTCCGCCAGGGGCCCGGCTAAATGCGCCATATGGTCGGGCAGAATGCCTAGCGCTCGCTTATCTTGCAGAAAACGCTCGGTTGCTTCGGCGAACAACACTTCGCCGGACTCATTGACAATGCTAAATGCGGGGTCGTGCCCCGAGACTCCGAGACCGATGTAGTAGCGTTTACCGGTCATTCGGCGCGAGGTATTTGTCGGCGACTTGGTTGATCGTGTGTTGATTGAGTAGCAGGGTGGGTTCGACCTCTTCGCCAAATGTATCTTCTAAGTCGCCGCTGAGCAAAACGGCGTCGACCGATTGCAGGCCGAGCTCGATCAGGTTGCTGTCGGGATGGAGCTCTTCGGGTGGGCAGTCTAGTCGTTTGGCGATACGTTCGGTTAGGAAAGTAATTAGGTTGGCTCGAGTGAGGGACGGCGATGGCGGATTCTCCATGTGAACGATTGGTGAAAGTTTTTATTGAACGATGCTCAGAGTGAACAAAATAGAGCGGCTGGACTTCGGATCGCCTTAGATTGATTCCAAGGAATCTCAGCTGATGAAAGGCGGAAATTGGGGGATCTTTTCAGGATGGCTGAGAGGCTGTGGCGGAGCGTAATCTTAGCTAGCTCTTCGCCAATACAGCGGTGTAAGCCGGCACCGAAAGCTAGTTGTGGTGCCTTCGTCTTATCGCCGGAGTGATTCGGTTGTGCGAAAGGGCATTGCCTAGGAGTGGCGTCGCGTTCCGTTGATGCTATTTGGACGTTGACCTGATCTCCTTTCGCCAATGATTTGCTGTCTGCGTCTACCGGATTGCGGGCTGTCCGAGCGAGATATTGCACGGCACCGCTTGCTTGGATTACGCGGTCGAGCTCAGGTCCGGATTCGGTGGGATCGAGCAGTGCAGCTCGTGCGGAGGGTGCAAGCTCGGCGATGCGTAGGAGGGCATTGGTTAGCGTGTGTCGTGTCGATTGTCCTGCGATAAAGAGTGCGATTACGGACCAAACGACGCTTGCGGTGTCCGCGTTGGATCGATTTTTGTCCGTAATGAATGAGATAAAAGAGGGCGGATGAAGCTGGATGGGTTGTTCTACGTATGGCTTCAAGTCGGTGCAAAAGTCGGCGACTGCTTGGTTGATCTTTCGCAATCGATTGAGTGAAAGCATTGGTTCGGTGATCCAGCGGATTTCTTCGGCCCAGGCATCGTAGGTTGACCGCTTCTCTTCTGGGAGGCCAAGAACTCTGCAGCTGATGGTTGCAGCTGCCGGAGAGGCGAAAGCAGAAACTAAATCGACGTCCTCTCCGTGCGGGAGCGTGTCTGCGACAGTTTCAACGATCTCCTTAATTTGATCGTCCCAGCGGCGTATATTATCCGATCGAAAGAATGGAAGCCATGCGCGCCGCCCTTGCAGATGGGCATCGCCGTTAAGGAAAAAGAGGACGTGGTTCGACAGTCCGATTAGATGCGAGAGATCATGCCCGCTTCCCGTTTGGAGTTGGGTGAAGTAATCGGCGAGATTGATAACATCGAAGTTTCGATCACGAAGAATGCGGCGAATTTCGAAAGGATTGGAAACTGATAGAGGGGATGGGCGAACGGTCATCTTTTGACTGGAACAAGTGTAGTGGAATGAGTGGAAAATGTGCCGTCGAGAAACCGTTCACGCACTTGTTTACGCCGGACCTTCCCGCTGGAAGTTTTTGGTAAGGTACCTCGTGGCAGAATGCCAATTATTTTCAAAACCAATCCCGCTTGTTCCAATACTTGGGTACGGATGCGTTTTTCTGCTTCGATTATTAGTGCCGGGTCTAGTTTTTTTTTGCGGGATTCGATGAGCAAGGCCACGGCACCGCTATCAGCCTCTTCGCAATGGAAGGCTGCGGCTGCGGAGAGGTTGAGCCAGCTGTGGTCTTGAGCGGCGATCCACTCTATGTCGGTTGCGGTGAAGTTCGTCCCATTGACGATCAGCGTATCTTTGATTCGGCCAGTGAGGAAGAGTTGCTGCCCCTCGACAAAACCGAGATCCCCGGTCCGTAGAAAGGTGGAATCAGAGTGTTCGGCGATTGTGGCGTTGAACCTGGAATCTGAGTTTGAGAGATCTTCGTCATAGCCGATAGCCACGGATTTCCCCCGTAGCCATATTTCGCCAATCTTGCCATCAGGTTGGGGTTGAGATGTGTCAGGATCTACAATACTTAGATTGTTACTTGTCTCTGTATCCAAGTAACAAGGTGCTCGGTCTGTGGGTAATGTTCTTGGATTAAGAGTGTTTTTTTTGTTTTCATCTGTAGTGGGATTGCCTCCAGCGACTAAAAGGGTACTCTCTGCCAAGCCGTAAGCGGCAAAAATGGTTCTTGAGGACAGTCCTGCTGGCTTGAAATGAGCGGTGAATCGGGATAGCGTGCTGCGATAAACTGGTTCCGCTCCGCAAACAGCAGCATGCCAATGGCTCAGATCCAACTCAGCGACCTGTTCGGGCGTCACAGTATCGACGCATAAGTCGTAGCCGAAAGGCGGGCTGCCGCCTATGTTGCCGTGATAGCGGGAGAATGTGCGCAGCCAACGCAAGGGTCGTTGCATGAAGGTCAAGGGAGACATCTGGACAGAATGGGCACCGAGATACAAAGGAAACAGCAAATTCCCAATCAATCCCATGTCATGGTAGTGAGGCATCCAATTAACGAAGCAACTGGTTCGAGTGCCATTGAGCCTTCGGGCGAGCCGATCGAAATTGGCGAGAAGGCATCGATTGTTGAGTACTATGCCGCGAGGGTCTTGGGTCGATCCAGAAGTGTATTGGCGAAGTAGGGGCGCTTCCGCTTGGAGTTCCAGTCCTAGCCAGTTGGCCTTGGCAGGCGTATCTGCGGAAACCAGATTGTCGTATCGATAGATAGCGGGAGAGAGGTCCATCTGGTCTCTGTGGCCAAAATCGAAAGATAGATCCTGAGTGGTCAGAATTGCATGAAACTTTCCGTTCCGGAATACATTTGCGGTGCGTTGCTGAGATTCCCCTTGTCTGGGAGCTGGCATTGCTGCTGCAACGATGCCTGCGTAAAACGTGCCCAATAGTGAGATAAGAAATTCGGGCCCGGTTGGGAAAATGAGCAATACGGGCCCATTGTCCAGTTTTGACGCTAACATTCCTGCCGCGATCTTGCGTGCGTCACGGTCCAATTCGCTGTAACTGAGTGAAGCGTATTCGCGCTCTCTGCGGTCAAGGTAAATCACTGCTGAAGCGTCGGGGCAGTCCTGTGCCTGCTGGGCAATTCGCTTGATGAAAGTGTGGACAGACATGAGATGAGCAAATTTCTACAAGCACCCAGAAGGTAGTCAATGCAGACTTGCTTCCATAAACCCAGATTAAGCATTAGAGAATCTGGATAAGAGGTTAGAGAGGATGTTTACAATTGATTGTATTGAATTCGTATTTCACCCAAATGGTGAACTTACCCATTGAGTATAATTACAAGTCTGTTAGATGTTTGGACGGGAGTGAGCCGTTACGTGCATTGCAATTTGCTACGCGAGGAAGAGGTTATATCGAGAGATTTTTGGCTTCAGCCAAATAGCTTAACAAAGCGACCTGCAGTTGCTTTTTCGTCAAGTACACTCAGCAGTACTGTAATGCCGTGTTTGTTGAATTCAGTAGTGGTTCTTTGAGACAGAAGGGGGTGATGGCGTATGTGCCGGTGGATAGCTGAGAGTACTCCCATATACTTGAATTGAGTTAGTCGGGCTAGGCGAAGTCTCTTAGACTTCGTTTGCTACTGGGATGCGTACGTAGAAAATGGCTCCTCCATTGGGTTTGTTTTCGGCGTGTATGCTGCCGCCATGGGCGACGATGATTGCCTTGGTGATGGCGAGGCCGAGGCCAGTGTTTTCTTTGGGTTCGCCGTAGGATTGCTTGCCTCTGAAGAAGCGTTCGAAGAGGAAGGGGAGTTCTTTTTCGTCTATGCCGAGACCGTTGTCTGAGACGGTGACGAGACAGTCTTGATTGTCTCGGTAGGTTCTCATGCGGATTTCGGTGCCAATGGGGGAGTGCTTTATGGCGTTGGAGATTAGGATGATGCAAACTTGTTGGAAGCGATGTGGGTCGATGTTGGCAGTTGAGTCGTCGAGAGCGGTGGTGAGTGTTATTTGTTTTTGATTGGCGAGGGTTTGGAGGAGTTCGACTGAATCGGATACGATGGTGGAGACGGTTGTTACCTTTCGATTGAGTGTGATTTCTCCGGAGTCGTAGCGGGCGAGTTCGAGGAGTGACTCGATCATGCGTTTCATGTGAGTTGCTGAATCGATGCAGGTTGCGATCGCGTTTTGGTATTCCTCGGGTGTGCGCTTTTTGGATAGGACGAATTGTCCTTTAGATAGAATAATGGATACGGGGGTGCGTAGTTCGTGGGAGACATCGGCTGTGAAGCGAACCTGTTGTTCAAATGAGTGTTCGAGGCGGGTGAAGGAGTCGTTGAGAACGGATACGAGCGAAGCAACTTCATGGCTCGTTCCTTCTATGTTGATTCTCTCGGAGAGGTTTCCGTAGGCGATCTTTTGTGACGCTTCTGCAATTTGGGTGAGTTGACGTGTTTCGCGGCCAAGCATCCACCATCCTGTACCGAGACCTAGAATGAGTACAAGAACAGTCGAGCCGAAGAGTTTGATGCCGAATGCGGTGATCTCTTTGCGGTGTTCGCTTAGCGGGATGCCGACTACGAGCCCACCTCCTCGAGGAGCGAGGTGCATGACCTCTAAATTGCCGTTGAGCGTTCGTTTTTGTGTTTTGGCAGAATCGAGGGAATGGACGATGGGAGGGAGTACCTTGGGACTGTTCGGGGATTTTGAAACAATCTTATCTCTTGAGTTCCAAATGACGTAGTACATTTCGGGCCTGAGAAGGCTACTTGTTAGTAGCTGTTCGTTTATGGGTGCTCTTTGCCTTGTGGGACCAAGGCCAGGTGGGGACTGTGATTCTCTGTCGGAGTCGAGGCGACGAGGATGATTTTCGTCTGGAGAATTAAGTGGGCGTTGACGAGGAGGAAACGTGTGGGGAAGGATCTTAGGTCCTGATAGCATGAGCTCAACGGCTAGCTTTTCTTTCTTTAGTGTGCTTTCGTGGAGGAAGAATAGTATAGAAATTGTGGATATACTCAGGATGAGTAGAGTTCCGTGCCAGAGTTGGATGCACCAGCGAAGCGAGAGTATTTTTAGACGGTTTCGCTCCAGGATGCCGGGGCCATCCAAATTAATGTGAAAGCGATTGCGCTGATGATTGCCCCCAAAATGATCATTGGCTTGCGGCGTCCCCAGCGTGTCTTGAGGTTGTCGCTGAATTGCGCGACGACTAGGCCCATGAATCCGTCCCAGAATGTGGGGAAAATGATGGCAAAGCCAATATAGGCCGGTGAGAGTCCGAGATAAAGGGAGTAGACGGGAAGGAGCATGTGCTCGACTCCCATCAT
>JAKYXN010000084.1 GCA_022538095.1 Puniceicoccaceae bacterium K14
TGGCCGATGCGTTGAGATCCATCACGAAACAGGATTGCGAGGCATTCTTCAAGCATGCCAATTATGCGACTGAATGAATGAAAGATGCTCTAGAAGGTCCACTCCATTTTTTAATCTCTCTTTCTAGAGTCTGCATAAGGTACAACAACAGCTCTCGGCAAGTACCTGCTCTCGAGATTATTGGATGAACTCACGCTCCACCCAACCCGAATAGTTTCCTGAGGAAAACTTATCGGGCATGATATACTGTTTGCCCTTTAATAAAATGGGAAGACTCGCCCGTCAAACTCGTGAATTCCAATTTTCGAGCTTACCCCCATTGATTCGACAAAAATCCCTCTCGGAGCCCAATTAATCCTTCACGGGGTAGAAGCGAGCCAACGGATCTGGTAAACAGGGACTTACTTATTTTACGCGCCTGCCTATTTCATGAACACTAAAACTGCATCCCAACTCAACCCTCATTCAACGGCATTCGTTGGCTCGGTTATGCAGTCCTACGACGAAATTAAGGCTTTCTTTCGCCGCCGTGTTGACTGTCAGCATGAAGCAGAAGACTTGGCCCACGACACCTTCACGAGGATTTTGAAATATCAGCCTAGCAAAACGGTCGACCAGCCTCGGCAATTTCTCTTTCGCGTCGCTCGAAATCTTTTAATCGACCGTGCTCGAAAAAGGCAGGGAAAAGCCCAGATTGAGGTTGGCGTCAACGATGCCGAAACTTGCCGCGTTTCGAATATCACGCCTTGCGAAATCACAGATGCACGTGAGCGGCTTGAGTTTTTGGAGAAAACTGTCGAAGGCTTGCCGAAGCGATGTCGCGAAGTCTTTATTCTCAATCGTTTTTATGGGCTCAGTTACAATGAGATCGCGGAACGTCTCGAAATCTCGCCAAGTACAGTCGAAAAACACATGATACGGGCAATTTCAGACTGTCGCAAAACCCTGAAAAAGCTCGACGCGAACTAGCGGCGATAAAGACTGAGCAAAAAAACATAGAGGTATTTGCGAGATACTTCGTGTTCTTTAGTGGCAATAAAGTATGGAAAACGACTCGGAAGAAGAGCTCTCGAGAAACGAGCAAGAAGCAATCGCTTGGGCAGCCCGTCGTGCAAACGCCTCAGAGTGGAATGCTAGCGATGAAAAAGCCTTTCGATATTGGCTAGAGGCATCGCCCACCAATGTAGAGGCCTATCAAAACGCACAGAGGACGCTTGAGATCATGAGCGAACCGAAACTATTTAAGTCCGGCGAAATCCTGCAACTTAAAGGCCTCGCTCAATATCCCTCGCAAACAAACAAACCACATCGATACTGGATACCTTCCCTCCTATCCATCGCAGCTGCGATTGTTTTAATCGTTTTCCTGAGACCCAACACCAATCATTCTTTTCAAACGGCAGTGGCCGAACGACAGCAGTTCACACTCCCAGATGGCACAACAGTGGAACTTGATGCGCAATCGAAAATCGAATACGATTTTAATGATAAAAAACGAGAAGTCAAATTGCTGGCAGGCGCAGCCGTATTTGATATCGCCGCAGACGAACGACCGTTTCAAGCACGAGCTCTCGATCTTGTCATTAACGATATTGGGACGATTTTTTCCGTTAGACTTCGCAGTAATTTGGGAGAAAGCTATGGTTCAGCATCCGCTGTTGAAGTAGCTGTGGCTGAAGGCATTGTCGACGTTCTGTCGAAAGAGAACAGCCAAGAGAGTCCTGTACGATTGACGGAGGGCCAACAAACAGTCTTCGCTGGAGGCGATCCTGCTCCGCTAATCCAAGACCTACGCTCAAACGCATTCGCAACATGGCGCGAAAGTCGACTGCGTTACCACGGCAGCCCTTTGGGCGAAGTGTTAGGCGATTTACAGCGTAACTATACGGGCAAAATCGTCCTTACCGATCCCAGCTTAGCCAAGCTCGAGGTTACGGGCACTTTGCGGATTAACAAGCTTCGCGAAACGATCTCTTTGCTTGAGGACATCTTACCAATTCATGTGAGGGAGTTTAGCGCAGAACGCCTCATCATTGATAAACGCCTCTAAAAAAATCGCCTTAGAAATTTTAGAAAACTCTCAATTTTCCATGGAGGTATTTTTCACCCCTCTCGTTAGCAGGGTTAGTGACAGGTGATAACTGTTCCTAATTTGGACTGAAAATACAAACGCCATGAAAACCTATTCCCTAGCCAGCATTTGCAGACGTTTCGTCGTACTGCTTTCTTTATTAGCAGCGTTGCCAACTGTCGCAACATACGCTCAAGACAGTGCCTTGAAAGTTTTTTCTCAAGGGGCCCAACCGCTTGCCGACGCCCTTGAAGTCTTTTCCGAAATCACCGGAATAGATGTAGCCGCACAAAGTTTCCTGCTAAAAGGGAAATCTGCTCCCGCTTTGGAAGACGAATACACCGCTAATAAAGCATTATCTATACTGTTGTCATTGAGTGGTCTAGAATTTCGTTTTACTAGTGAAAGCACGGTCGCGATTTACAAATCGAGCAAAGAAAACCAAATAGTGAACCTCGAAGCTGTTCGCTTGGTTGGCTCCGACCCAAAACGCTACGCCGCAAACTCTGCATCGAGCATCTCAGGCAATGAGGTACCATTGGACCAGACTCCACGCTCTATTCAAATTGTAACGGAGCAAATAATATTGGACCAAGGAGCTCAAGACCTGCGTGATGTGATGCGAAATTTCAGCGGTGTTGTGACGCGTAATATTTCCGGTGGAACCACAGACACTTTCCTGCTTCGCGGAGTAGAGGTCGGCAATATATTTCAAGATGGATTTCAATTAGATGCGGGCACAACACGTATCCAAACATCAAACATAGAGCGAATTGAAGTGGTCAAAGGCCCCAACGCTATTCTCGCTGGAGAATCTCAAGCTGGGGGATTAATCAATGTCATCAGCAAGCGCCCTAAAGAAGATGCACGCCATGTCTTTTCTCTGAACTTCGATGAATTTGGACAGCGTGTCTTTGCTGCCGACTCTACCGGGTCGCTAAACGACGAAAGTAGTCTTCTCTATCGCTTCGTCGCTTCTGCCGAAGACAGCGAAACCTTTCGCGAAACGGATCGGCCAGCAGATATTAAACGTGAAGTCATTGCCCCCTCATTGACGTGGAAGTTAAACGAATCCAGCAGCTTAACCGCTAGCCTTGAATATGTATCTGCAGAGCTTCCTTTCGATAACGGTACTGTTCTCCAACAATCGGCGGACGGGCAATTTTTTATCCCAAAGGTCGATCGATCGGTTCGTTTTGGCGAGCAAGAAGACATCAGCGACATGACCCAACGCACTCATACCTTAGAGTACGAACATACCTTCGCCAATGATTGGGTTTTCAACGCAATATTCAATCAACAGTCCGCAGAGACACAGTTACACTCAACTGGAGGAAATTTCGGTATCTCCGCACTGACTCCCGGTATTCCTATAGTGACAAGTCTTCTTCTTGCTCCTTCGAGTTTAAACTTCAACGCAGTACCGGAAGACGGTCTCCTTCTTCGTTCTGTTTTCGAGATCGATAGTGACAGAGATTTACGTCGCCTCGCTTTTCGCCTCACAGGTGAAACTGAGATCGGCTCGACTCTTCATAATATAGCATTAGGAGCGGACTACAATCGCCGTGAGTCAGATAGCACGACAAGAAATGACTACTCAACAGCTGCCGAGGCTGGATTTGGCACCTTGCCTGGGTTACCTAGCTTACCAGGAGTTTTTTTTCCGACATTCAATGCACTCGATCTATCCAACCCAGTGTATGGACTCGTTCAAAGCAACTTGCTTGAAACGAGAAGAAATAATTTTTTGAATACTCAATCTGGGGCATTCATAACTGACAATATAACCTTCAACGAACAATGGCATGCCCTACTCGGAGTAAGAATCGATCGCTTCGAACGTGAAGGACAATCTACTACACTTTTTGATAACATACCTCCAGTCCCTGGCCTTCCCGGCCTTGAAACAGTCGCAACATTCGAATCGGAAACAACTATAGATAGTGATAGAGACCCACTCAGTGAGGTTTCTCCGACACTAGGAATTGTTTACCAACCTCTAGACCAACTCAGCCTTTATGTCAGTTATTCAGAGTCTTTCGTGCCTCAGTTTTTCGCAACCCCAATGGGTGAGATACTAGAAACCGACCCGCTCGAGTCCGATCAAATCGAGATTGGCTTCAAAGGATCGCTTTTCGACGAATTATTCAACTTCAACCTAGCCTACTTTGATCTAAACCGAACGAATGTGATAGGCGAATACGACCCCTTTACCGACACATTGGCGTTTAATGATCTAGAAGCGAGGCGAGGAATTGAGTTAGATGCCAACGTACAATTTGCAAGTGGGATCAGTCTTATTTTTAATTATGCTCATGCCTTAGAAGCTGAAATCAAAGAAGGTAGTTTCACAGGAAATACACCTCGAAATTTTCCAGAAAATGTGGCAAATTTATGGGCGACCTACGAATTCTCAGAAGGATTCCTGCGAGGCTTCGGTATCGGCGGAGGTGTCACCTATTTGGATTCTCGATTCATAAATGATAACAACACTTTCGAGTTGGAACACTACACGACAGTCGATTTCACTGCATTCTATTACCTTCCGATTGGAAACGATTCACAAGTTAAGCTACAAGCTGGAGTCAAAAACCTGGGCGACGAAGAGTACTACACTCCAAACAATGGCCCAGTTACTCTCGGTGTAGGCACCCCAAGGACTGCCTATGGAAGCATAAGCTACGAATTTTAGTATTAATTGGTCCACATATAGATTCAATAGAGCATGGGGAGGAGACACCGAGATGTCACCGTCGGCAAGCCACTACTCGAGCTATTCGCAGTTATCTTCCTAGGAGATCTACTAGCCGAATAGCACCAGCATTCTCTTTTCCTTTCTCATGCCTATGAATAGAATCAACGCAGAGTTGACGTTCTCCGTCGTTAACCATTTTACGAACATAAGCGTTTTACCACGGGGTTGTCTTCGATAGAGTTCAACTCAATCATCTTCAAGTGATTGTAAGTAAGCGACCAGGTCTCGTAATTCTCGTTTGCTTAAGATTCCACCCATTGGAGGCATCGAAGACATAGGTTTTGTCATGGATTCGATATCATTAATTGGTATCAGTTTTTCGGAACCATTTGGCAAATAAATCCCAACATTTCCCTCTTTTTCCTTGCCCAAATTTCCGGCAAAAGACGTACCATCTTTGAGAATCACATTCACAAAGCCATAACCTTCGGCAATATCCGCGTTGGGCGTAACCAGAGCCCTCAATAAGTAGGTACTCTCCAGATTTTTGAGCTGACTCAAATTCGGACCGATCCGACTTTCCTCTTCACTTGAAGTACGATGGCAACGGATACATTGAGCCGCTATGTGGGTTTGCGCAATACGCTCGCCGTTCAAAACACTCCCTCCTTCTAAGGATTCTACGTACCTGCCGAGTGGGTCACCAAGATCTCGCCTAGACTCAAACGCAGCCACTTCTTCATTCTCTCTTTGGCTTCCTTTTGCAATACAACGCGCCCTTGCTTGATTGCAGATTCGCCGCGAGCGAGCCCTTCCAGCAACTCATTTCGTTTCGTCAATTCCTGAAAGGATTCTACATCAATCAGATAAGCAGCTGGCTTCCCATGCTCGGTTATTAGAACCGGCTCGCTTTCTTCATTCAGTTCCCGAATGATTTCAGTCGCCCTCCGTTTAAGACTCGTAACCAATTCTACTTTCATAAGTGACACTTAAGTATCACTCTAAAAATAGGCAAACCTTCTTTTACCTCGAACGTTTGTGGGTCTCAAAACTGAACTTAGTCGCCCCCTCCCGAACTGCCTTGTTTGAATCGCTCAACTATCTCTTCCTTATTCAATAACATTAGGATCCCACCTCCGACAGCAACAATTAGCCACCCCAAAAACGGGCTTGCAAATGGAATGAGGTAAAGGGGTGTCGGAACTATTCCAGATCGGCCCGAACTAGGAAATTTATCGTAGGGTTTAGGACGATAATCCCAAGTCTCTAGAAGCTCGCCTCCTTGGGAATAGACCAATTCTTTGTTACCACGAGCAGTGAAAACTCTAAGCCTACCATTGCCTTCGTTTCTCACCTTGAAAACCCCTCCTCGGGCATCAACTGAAAAACCTCGAAGGAAAATCCATTCCTCTGAATAAGTTTGTATTCTTTGGATTGTCGTATCCACAGCAAAAATTTCTCCTTTCGAGTTTCTGAATATTTGATTTGCGTATCCAATCGGCCATTCGATTTCCTTCGGTAAGATTGATGCCAGAGGTGTACTAAAAAACGACACAGCTCCAATGAGGAGCAAAACTCCTGCAATGAGAGACATAACAGCATGTCTCCTAC
Source organism: Puniceicoccaceae bacterium K14 (assembly GCA_022538095.1). GTDB lineage: Bacteria > Verrucomicrobiota > Verrucomicrobiia > Opitutales > Opitutaceae > JAKYXN01. The sequence continues at coordinate 6,378 of JAKYXN010000084.1, forward strand.
TCTTTTTCTTTCCCATTATCCGAATCACGTTGTAAATTACGCCTCCAACAAATCCGAGTCCGATGAGTATTCCGAATGTATCCATTTTATTTCTTCTCATCCAACAAACGAACCTGGGTGGTTAGCCTCTGTGGTCGTTTGATTGAACTACTTTATTCCTATCCTTGTCATTATTGAATAATATCACCTGCCGGGCTCCGTCGTCGTTTTGCACTATTCTTTTTTCATAGTTCTGATCGACGTATTCAGCTATTACCTTCTCCCAAAATAAAAGAGCTTTCTTGTTCTTCAAGTGCTGATGCACCTCCCAAGGCCCAGGAAACAAGTCAAAGACTCTTATGGCAACCTCTCTCCCTACCCCTTCGCGTCTGAAAGTATTCATTACGAAAAACTCGGCTATCGTACGCGCTTTGGGATCATCTATAATTTCGCAGTAATCGTTCACCAGGACAAAGCCCGCCATCTTTTCATCAACTGTTATGAAGTAGGCAAATCGATTTTCTTCGGTCCAATAGTAGTCTAAGTAATCATATCCGTAATAGCCAAATTCATTCAACTCGCGGCCAGTAAAGGGAGATAAATCGTATTCATACAATTCGAGCAGTTGCCTAAGGACCGACTTTTGTTTCTTTTGAACTTCGACTAACTCAATTGTTTTCATCTTATCAAGATGTTACGGTTTCGCAATGGAGGAGAACGGAATAGACGATTGTCATATAGTTCTTTTCCTCTTTTTAAATACGCCTGCCTCAATTAGAATTCGCTTTTAGGGATTCATAATTTCGTAGATCGAAGTACTCCTCTATAAGCTGTCCACTTGAGCGGCGAGAATGAATGCTCGGGTAAATAATTTGTGGGCTCTTTTTGTTTAATGGAAGACTATAGCCTGAGTCATCTATCGATGTTGTTCGCGTAGTTGATTGGCTAACAGTTATAAAGTAATTCGCGTTAGTCTCACCAAAAGGTTCCACAACTGTTATGGTATACTCTACATTTGGAATCGATTCGAATTCGTATTCAAAATCCTATCCACCAACAAGCACCTCAATAAAATCGGTATCTTGAGTAATAAGTATGATAGGCTCGAAATGCATCGCACTCAAATCAATTTTGATAAAGCTTTCCGATTCACTCCCTATTACGATTAGATCTTCAAAGTAAACATCTCCATTAATCGAATTGCTGTAAAAACTCTCATCGAAACGTGTGATTGCTCGTTGCTGACGAATGCCAATCTCTAACGGTTTCTCTTCATGCTGAGAAACCATCGCCGTAAATGCACCATAATTCTCTTTGTGAAAATTGTGTATGGCTAAAACACCTTGCCGCAAGTCATCGGCTGATACAATGAAGGTTTCCGTTTCGTATTCTGAGCTCCAGTCGTTGTATCCAAGCAGAGCATTGTTACCTTCTCGAAACAATGAGATCTCAGCATCGAATTCGGAGTAAACGGTCAACTCAACTTCGCCATTTAGTATCCCGTTGTACTGAAGCAACGATGCCCGATTCAATTCGCTTTTGAAAGGGTCAGAGTCTTCGCTCAGTATCCCCTCTACGGTTTGATCATCACCAATATAAATGCGATTACTTGGGAGAAATCCGATTTCGTAATTACGATTAAACGGACTTGTCTGCAACCAATACTCCTTACCTTTTTCGACGGTAAACCGATACACGGCATTCCCAGTCGTATCGGAAATCGATGAATCAAGAGGGGTAAACATGCCATCACTCGATTCGTGAAAGGTAAAGGTTCTACGTTCAAATTCGTATTCAGTATTCGGTTTCAAATCTTCAAGACGAAAAATCGCTTGAGCTCGACTATATGAAAGTGGCGTGGTTATAGCAGTCCCCGAAAACCGTTCAAAGGGTCGAATGGGTATCGCAGCATTGCTATAGCTCTGCGTTGAATAACTGCTCAATTCCAAAAGCAGTGTGTCTGTATCCGTCGGATGACGCGGTATTGCAACCATCGTGAAATCGTCAACCCCTTCCTCAATGTATCGATAGTGTGAATTACTGAGCTCAGTCTTAAATAGGGCAAACGAAATCAAGTTAACAAATCCTGTTTCATTGTGCCAATTGAAAGTCTCGATTGGACCATGAGCAAACGGCCAAATCTTGTAACCGATTCGACTTTCGCCCTCGACATCAATGTCATATACAAAGCGTTCAATAGCAGATATGTTTGGTTTTTCCGAATACTTCGGATTAATAACGGAGTCAATCCATTGGCTCGCCCTTGGTATATTGGCATAAAATGACAAATTGCGTTCTCCATCAATTGAGTAATGAACAAAGCTACTGACGCCTGCCACAGCCCACTCCCCATCTTCCTGTTGAATCAATAGAGGACCGCCGCTATCACCCGGTCCTAAGCCAATCGTATTACTCTCACTGCTGGTTTGAATGTAATAGTCCCTAACGGGGTGGTCTTCTTCGTAGTCAACAATATCGATTAGGAAACTATCAACTTCTTGGAGAATCGAAGTGCTAGTATCTTCTTCTGAATTAAATTCAGTTTGGCCCCAGCCAAGCACTCTCGTAGTTGTACCAGGACTCAGAATTGATAACGCCCGATGGATCGGAATAGGCTCAACGTTATTAATTGGATGCTCCAATCGAACTAGAGCAAGATCGGAGCCGCGGTTAAACCGCCTGTTGTGGTTTTCCGGGTCGAGAATAATTGCCAATGGTTGATGAAAACTAACATTTCCATTGAGATCGCCATCACCCACTAGGATTTCAAATGTACTGAAGTTATAATCAGAAACGCAATGGGCAGCGGTCAATATCCATTGCGGGTGAATCAGTGTGCCGCCGCAAAACTGACCTTCAGCAATAGATTGCCTATCTCTTCGTACTAAGGCAACCATCCAAGGGTACTCTCCTATCTCAGCATCTTGACCACCAACTACTAGAGGCTTGTTTATCTGGTCTGCGTTTAAACAGAAACAACTAATAAAGAGTAGAAAACGAGTAACGACCTTGGGTAACATCAAGGCAAGTTACGGGTTACGGCTGATAGATTGCAAGCATTTGCAGGAGGCGATAATCATGAGTTCACTACAAAACCAATAGATCCAAACACTCGAAATCCGAGCTAAGATTTTTTAAACAAAAGAGAAATGTTCGGGTCAAAACCTTCTTATGACTTCCATACCCACTCTCTTGAAACGTTCTCTTTTCCTTACCTCAGTCGCATTCTCTGCGATTTCAACAGTGACAGCTCAACCCAGTAACCGAGCAGAACAATTAGGTGTTCCGCCAGCATTAGATGCCCCAAAGCCTGACGCATTCGATGGTCCCATCATACAACTCGCTCTCCTACTAGACACCTCCAACAGTATGGATGGACTAATCGACCAAGCGCGTTCTCGTCTCTGGAAAATCGTCAATGAGATTGGAGAAGCTCGAATAGCAGGAGTCGCACCTCAGTTTCAAGTATCCATTTTTCACTACGGTAACGATGGATTGCCTAAAAAAAGTGATCATGTCCAACTTCGGGCTCCCTTCACCACAGACCTGGATATCATTTCAGAACAACTATTTAGCCTTTCGACAAACGGCGGACAGGAATATTGCGGAGCCGTATTGCGTGAATGTCTCAGCCAACTCGATTGGGAAGAGTCTCCAGATGACAACACCCTGCAACTCATCATTATTGCTGGAAACGAACCATTCAACCAAGGAACGGAGCCTTACCAAGAATGGACTGCCGCTGCAAAAAAACGAGGAATTCTAATTAACACTGTTTTTTGTGGTAACATCGAGGAAGGACGGAAAACCCTCTGGGCCGATGCTGCCAATCAAAGTGGAGGCACCTATGCGTCTATCGATCAAAACCAAACAGAGATTCAAATCCCAACTCCATTCGACGACGTATTAGAACGATTAAACGATTCTCTAAACGGCACCTACCTCGGCTACGGTTCCAAAGGCAAGAAGGCGAAAGAGCGTCAGCTCGCACAAGATAAATCAAACTCCACTGCTAGCAAAAACTCGTTCTTCTCTCGGATGTCCACTAAAACAACCGCCAACTACAGCACATCCAGCTGGGACATCGTCAGCGCTGTTGAAGAAGGTCAAGTAAAGATAAAAGACCTCAAAGAGAATGATCTCCCCGAGGAACTTGCATCCTTGGAAAAAGAAGAACTCGAAGAAACGATCAACAATCTAGCCGCGGAACGTAAGCGTATTCAAAAAGAAATTAGCGCTGCGACCATTAATCGAGAAAATTTCTTAAACAAAGCCCTGAAAGAGAAGGCCGATGAACAAAACGGTCAGGACTTAGATGATGTCTTAATCGAAGCTATAAAAGAACAAGCCGAAAGCAAAGGCTTCACATTCGAGTAACGAAAGAACTACAATAAGCTGATGCCTTACAAATGACTTGGGTGATGTAATAACAGAACTCACATCATCACCTTCAGTCGTGTTTCGATTCGTTTTGTTCGGAACACGGGCCGTTACTCAAGTTTTAAAAAACCCGTGTTAATCTGTGTAAATCCGTGGTTCAAATACAATATACTGAAACATCAAGGATGACTTTTTCAGAGGCGTGCTCAACTTAATTAGATATCTTGTAACTACCCTACAAATACACTAATAGCAACGAGGAACGGTACGGCATGAACCAACATGAGAGGCATCGCCTTTATGATGTCCCTACTGGGAACAAAGAAATAGGGATCATATTTAGAAACGAAGCGACGAATGGGTTCAACCAAACTAAAGCAAAAAACATTTTAAATCCGACCCAAATGGAAGACCAAAATGCCAGCACGCCAATAGTTTCGATCAGGGCAATGAACTCTAAGGCGAGGTAGATTTCGGGCCCCAAAGCAGCCGTTACGAGAAGGATTGTAGCAACCTTTAGACGTTTCAGGTTTTTTTCGCTTATCTTCATAGTTTCTCCTTACAAAATTGCCTGCTAATTACGGAGCGGGATTTGCAATAGTCCCTGATTTAACACTATTTGTTTCGATTTTTAGGTTCTTCAAAGATCCCTTTTGTTTGTCTCGCACGAATTCTACTTCCTCGGGGAAGTCTATAATCCCCGTAAGGCCATCATAGATAGCCAGCTCGGTATAGGCTTCATCAAATTCCGTAGTGCCTATTCCTTTGCTAAAAATTTCAAGTTCCTCTTTTGCAATTAGCTTACGGATACCATTATATCCAACAGTCTTGCTTTCATCGTACTCGACGATCATGGATACGCTCTTAAAATCATACTCATCATTCGATGCAGTACAGTCTCGTTTGAGCAGTAATGTATTCGTGTCTAGGTCGATTTCAAAATCATAGCCTTGTACATCAAATTCCTCTGAGAGATACTGAGCCCGACCTTGGCCCACGATCTTATTTTCCGACTCAACTAACTCAGCCTCGTCTGCGATAATCCTTCCCACTTCGATCTGCTCTTCGCCCCCAGAGAACATCTCGATCACGACTTGAAACAAACGCGGGTTCCCTTCCCCGTAATTCCCCTTCTCCGCCGTCAAGCGATGGCTCAGATTTCCTGCCTTATTGAAATATGGCACCGTTATCTCCTTCGCTTCAAAAACCTGAACAACGGAAGCAGACACCGACGCGACCCAAAGTAATAGTAGTATGCAGAATTTCATTTTATTTGTGGGACTCCAATATCTGAAGACGACCTATTCTCCGTTGACTCGATCAGATGGGCATCTGGATCTTCGATTTTTATTTTACCCAGCTTTTGAGCGGGAACTAAGCTTGTACCGTAGAAAACGTCATATGTTCCCACTCCAAGGTCAGCGAGCGTACAATCATGGACAATCCCGGTGCTAAAACCTTTCATGTAAATTAGTTTTAGAACGATTCCCTTTTCTTCACTTAAAGCGAGTACCTTCCAGACCTTTGTTCCTGGATCATTTTTATCAGGTGTCTTAGTTACTCTCGTTAGCCCGCTAATATCAAAAACAACCGGGAGGCTAAGCTTTCCTTCTTTCAATCTAGCTTCTTTGATTTTGATGCCCCCTCTTTCTTGAATAAAGCTCCAAGTCGCTTCATGTGCACGTTTGCTACTATAGTTAGCATTCAACAAAGGAATCATAGCAACTACGATCCATACTAGAACTAGACACCTCATTGCGTTAGAATTATTTATGACACCAATGTCAAAACATTGTATTCAGCTGCGGAAAACTCAAGCAAAGACTAGGCTTTTCACCTAACTGCGTTCGCTTTGCTCTGGTGTCGTCTTCGACTTGGTACCAATGCCATAATGTTCCAACTAAAATGCTACGTAATCATTTTGTTATGTTACGATTTTCTCAAACCTACCAAGAAGCGCAGCGGAGTGATCATCGCCAAGCGGCAGCTTGGATCAAGCGAAGCGATGTCCAAAATTTAACTACCCAATTGTTTTGATTTTATATCGTGTTATGGTGCGATGCTTCACAAGTTATACATCTTTATCTCAGCTTTTTGCTCGGGCGAGAGCGACTGCGTTGTCGTGCATCCGACAAGTGTTAGCAATAGAGGGATTAATAATAGAGGTATCTTTTTCATAAAATCGTTCTAAACGTCCTATTTAATCAACGGGGTTCTCTCAGTCGGCTGGAGCAGTTGAATCTATATGTTCAAACTTCAAATGATCAGAGTTAATTAGTATCTGCGACTTTCTAAATTTCAATCGCTGATCCACTCCAGCAACCACTACGATGGGGCCAAATGAAATCGTCAGAACACCTGCTTCTTCATCAAATCCTAGCTCAGTAGTAGTGTTTCTTGAAACATGTTCTAAACGGTAATCGAGAACCTGAAAGTTCTCATTGGCAAGATAGAGATGCAGATCATTTCCCTCAATTAGGTCAGCACTGGAAAAAACCAATACAACAAAACCTTCTCCAACTTCTTTTTCATATACGAGCTTCGATCTGTTTAGTTTCAACGATGTCGTATAGAATTCTAGGGAATCTTGAAAAGTATTAACCTTAGGTTCGTAATTCAGAATCGATGGGTTTCTCGCCTCCAGTTGGGGCAATAAAATCGGAGAAGAATAATAACCCATTTTGTCCAAATACCGATGACCGACAACTATCTCCGATAAAGCGACAAGGAACCGAGCTTCTTTCGAACCACGCTCAATCGTTCCATCTTCAAGCCACAGACCAACCATCAATACTCTCTCTTTGATGACGTCTGATCCTAACGCTAATGCCGTCATGAAAAATAAAGCTACCAATACCACTGGCTTTTTCATTCTCATACTACGTCGAGGCCACACATCCTAGCCTGAATAATGGTATCTCATTTGAAGGAATGCTATACCTTCGTTGGTGATCTTGTAGACAATTCTGTGTTCTTCCGTGATCCGTCTAGACCAACATCCAGATAAGTTATGTCTAAGCGCCTCAGGTTTTCCAATACCCTCAAACGGACTCCTCCTAATGTCTTTGATCAATATATTGATGCGTTTTATTACTCTCTTGTCGGCTTTTTGCCAATAGAGGTAATCGTCCCAAGCCTCTGGGGTAAAAAGGAGGTTCATTCGTCTAGGTCTATTTCTCTTTTCTTCGCTTTTCCTTTCTCTAAACTCTCAAGGGCCGAGACTAGCCGTTTCGCATTCGCTGGGCTCCGGAGTAGATAAGCCGTCTCCTCAAGGGCTTCGTAGTCCTCAAGTGACATCATAACGACTGACTGGCTTCGCTTACGGGTGATGATTACCGGATCTCTGTCATTGCAGACCTTGTCGATAGTGGATGCGAGGTTCTCTCTTGCTGCAGTGTAAGTGATTGCATTCATATGGACAGGAATATGTACAGGTACGAGTGAAAGTCAATTTCCAATTATAATTCTCATAATATGATAAATCGATTGGGACCGGAAGAGCGTTTACCAATCTTGTCGATCGCTCACGTAACCTTAACCTTCATACAATTCCCTGAGCACTTCTTGAAGCCAAGTTTTTCATAAAAAGCTGACGTTTCCAACTTACAAGTCAGCGTTTTTTCCTCAATAGGCTCTAAGTACTCAAGCAATCTTTCAACGATACGGCTTCCTCTTCTAAAATTATTAAAGTCTCATTCAACTGATAAATTGAGTTCGGACATTTGACCTCTCATATGACCCCTCTCATCTATCATAGAATCTCTCATTACTGTTGCCAAGGTCCTATTGAGTAGCGGAGATTGCCTCACCGGCCCCGAATAATCGGTTCGTTTCTTTTATTATTAGCCCCAATAGATCTTTACTTGAATCTTCGTACTGTTCTTCAGAATAGAACGACTGTCCTTGATCAAAGTACACATCGACAATTTCCTTGTTCAAGTTCACCTGCATCAGAATCCTAGATGTTTCTGATCCACCTATTGAAGTTGGGCATAGTGCAATTATAACTACGGTAATCTCAGACGTAAAAAACGAATCCTTCTCTTCATTATTCCATGACCTCACAGAAAAGTTTATTTCATCGGATATCATAGGAGCTTTCTCAGACAGGAACTCTTTTAGTTCATCCACCGATTTTATTCTAGAGAAAATGGACTTTTCATTTATCCGATGAAACCCCGTTTTGAATTCCCGAGGTTCAAAGGCGAAGAGATCCTTCCATGTACGGTTAAGAATATCTCTCTTGCTCTCATCTGCCCAGATATTGGTAAGCAGGCATAAAGCGATTAAGATCAAAATTGAAACTTTCATCGAACATCAAAGCCACACGAAGTCGGCTTCGCTTGAGATTCCAAATCTGTTGAGGTTGATAATTATGGGGTCGTTAGGTTTGAAGAAAAGAGTGGCGACACTTTACGAGCGAAGCGAGGAAACAATTGGCTAGGATTACCGTTGATGTAGATGGCGCATTTTTCAATCTATTGAATAAATCACATATATTCGATCATGTCCGGGATTGGTTTTTAGCGAGCACCAACCATCCATGCCGTCTTCATTGTGTATTGTGTACGAATACGTGACAGGTTCGGAAATTGGATCAATTTTTCTCTTATTTATCACTATCTCATCGATGGATCGGCTAAGAGCCAAACGATCATCGCCCTCTTCTTTCGTGAATTTTCCTTTTTCGAGAATTTTTTCTAAATCATTGGGTGAAATCGTGCAGTGAAACCGCACACTGTAATCTGTCCATGAATCCTCTTGATAAGTGAAATGCTCGACGCTGCTCGGCATCTTCGACCCCATAGCAAGTTCGAAAATCTCGTAGGGCTGAGCCCACACGCTCAGTTTGAAAAGTATTGCCAATGAAACTACAAGCGATGGTATTATTGAATAAAACCTTCGACTTTCCTTCTTTCCAGAAATTTTTTGAGCAAGCAATTCGATAAGTACCTGAACAAAGACGACAGAAGGAATTGTTACGACTACCAGTAGAGTGAAAACAAATGTGTCGCCAATGCTCGCAAGAGCCAGAAGAAGCAAGACTACACTAATCAGAATACGAGAAGTCATTTTAGCTTTTTATAAACCGCGAGTTCAGTCAGCATGGCTGAGACTTTTTCGTTTCTTAAGAGAGATAAGAAGCCGCTATGGCATGAATCCCAGCCATCAAACGGCTCAACCTTTCCATCAGTTTTTATTTCTCCAGATCGGTCGAATTTGACCTTGGACATACTAGAAATGAGCCATCCTGCATTCCTCATCAACCCAGGAGTCGGCTTAAAATGAACCCCATCAATAAAGCCCATAATGGAAACGCCGTCTCCAATCCAAAGATACTCAACTGCTGGAACGAATTCTTTGGCCAGTTGCGTTATGTAGTGCTCAGTCAACGGCGTGCCCCTGTTGTGGATGCGGCAAAAGTACTTTTCACGGTTTTTCGTTGTTACGAGATAGTTGCGATTGCAAGCACCACCAGACAGAAGCTTGACCTCTGTATCCGCTATTTTCTCACCAAAGGATGGTTCAAACTTAGAAGAATCGAAAGGTTTGATGGGGTAACGTCTATCCATTATATTTCCCACCGCAAGTCGAGTACATGCGGCGATCGATTGCACTCTTCGCCTGTTACGACTTGTTCGATTTTTTGTTTATTTTTGATATCAACGCCTCGTATTCCTCTTTGTTACGTCTGTAGCGGTTAGTCTCTTTATCAAATGTGTATATGGCTCTAAAAAATTCGATCTCGCGCCTGTTTCTGAACTTCTTTACCGGCTCATAGGAACCATATAAATCTTTTTTCGCTTTCTCAAAACGCGATATAGGTAGTTCCATTTTCTTTAGGTAAACAGTGAAAGTATTATCCTCTCTAGTTCCATTTCCAGAGTTCCACGAATCGGCAGAGTACGCGTCATCTACAAAAGTAATGTATTTCGAAACCCCAAGTCCTTTGTGATAATTGAGACCTGCCAGTCCGAGTGTAGCGAACCCTCTCGTTGTGATTTCTCCCTTTTCATTTGTCACAACGACTCTTTCTCCGACTGTTGAGCTCGTCCCAGAGCCAGTCCAACCGTCGAATACTGTAGATTTAATCTTCTTTAATTTTACCACGGCAAAGGGCACAGGTTCTTTCGTTTCACTATCTAGCGTGACGACCTTAATGGGTTGAATTGGGGTGCTTATGTGGGGAGTGCAGCCAGCCAGAGCTAGACAAAGCAAAGCGAGTAAAGTCCTTGTTTTCATATTCTCGTCGAATCTTAATGGTCTCGAGCCTCTGCTAGGAGGAGTGTTTGCCCCCATGGCTTTCGTGGGTTATCAAGCTTTCGCTTCACAGAGCCATAATAAG
>JAKYXN010000085.1 GCA_022538095.1 Puniceicoccaceae bacterium K14
TGCCTCTTGTGAACGTAACGACTTTCCATCACTCAATATCCAAACAAAAAAAGCCGAAGCAAGCTTCGAGGTATTAGACCCAAGGGGAATAAACGGTAGAGAAAGTCATGCGAACATAAAAAATCTCCACCTATAAAAGTGGAGACTCAGCTTAAATTGCTATTTCTTTCGTTTGCGAGCGAAAGAAGCTAATGCCATGAGGCTCAATGCTAGCAGGCCTCTGGTGGTTGCTTCGTCAGAAATGGACACCGCATTTGTGATGTTGGCAAAGCTAACCCCATTGGAAATGTACGAGTAATTTGGATCGCGCCTTTGGTAGAATAGCGAGAAAGTTGGATTGTTGAATGGCAACTGATTGGCAAAGAGTGTTGTTGTTGCCGTGTGGGAATTCTTGCCGAAACGCTCGGGAATCATACCTTCAGAATCATTGTTCCTGGCCCCACGTGGAGCACGAAGCCCATTGCCTTTTGAGCTAACACGACGTTCTTCATCGCTACGAGTTTCGAAATATTCGTTACGGGCTTTATTGCTGTGTCCTGCTGTATCCAGAGCTTTTTTAGTCGATGAAGTCTTATCAAAAATTCCTTGAGCGTAAGCCGCAGCTATAAAGTTTTGTATGATTGTGTCAGAGCCTTGAATCCGCCTAGAGGAGTGAGCTTCTGCAGAGTTAGTATTATCCGTCTCTACTATATCTATGTTTTTCCAATCGCAGTACGGATTAGAAATATTGGTAACAATCGGTTGAATTTTAGAGCCTGAAACAACTGTAGCTCTAAAACTTTCGATTTTTATCCAGTCAAAAGTACCTCCAAAGAGGGAGGGGACTTGAGCGACAAACATTGCGACAAGAAATGTCACACCGTATCGAGGGGAGGGGTTATTATTCATTGGACAGAAGAGGGGCTTTTGTAGTTCCGGGGCTGATATAAAAATATCTTATCCCAAAAGGTCAACTAAAAAGACTCTAATGCCAGATGTTCCGATCTATCGCGGCTTTGATAGGCAATGATTTACAGTTGTAGGCAGCGACTAGACAGACGATCTAAGTAGATTATTAACCTGCGCTTGTAATATTTCTTTGCTTACGTTGCCGGTGTGGCGATGTTTGATAACTCCGTTACTGTCTATCACAAATACGGTGGGAATGTATTTAACAGGACCAAAAGAGTTTTCCAAGGTATCGTTGTTGTGCACAATTGTGTAGTTGAGTTTGTGATCAGCGACGAATGGTTTGAGGTCCTTTCCTGGCATATCGACGGATACGCCAATAATTTCCAATTGTTCGTTAGAAAATTCGTTTCTGAGAGTGTTGAGTATTGGGAATTCTTTACGACACGGGGCGCACCAAGTTGCCCAATATACGACGATTGAGACCTTTCCCTTGGTTGATTCTGCAGAAAGGAAATTCCCGTTAAGGTCGTTTGCTTCCCAGTTTCCTGCCAGTTCTAGTGTTTCGTTGCTACCAGACTTATCTGATGAAGAACCGGTAAACATCTCGCCTAGGGTGCACATCGCGCAATTGTTCGAGCCTACGCTCATTACTATGTACCCTAAAAGAAGGCCGGTGAGTATGATTGTTGCCAAATTTTTCTTAAAAAATTCCATTGCGAAAGAGTGTGCCGAAGTAATTAGAACTGGTTAGTCGCCAGTCACTCAATGGTAAACGGCTGCTAGCTGAATGTGATTTCAGCTTAAAGCAATGAAATCTTTATTTGCTCTGTGAGTAGAGCGGCATGAGAGCCTCGCTACGAAGCCAGCCGATCTCTCCATTAGGTAATTCAATCTGTGTCCATCCAAACCGTTTTTTGATAGCAATGCCGATAGCTCCTTCGTTCAGCGGCGTTTCGATTTGTTCGACTTCCACATCAGTTGGTAGGCTTTTGAAGGACTGAGCTTTCGTAAGAATCAATGCCTCAGAGTTGGCTAATATCCCGTATGATTTAACCGACCAATCGCCGAGGACAACGAAAAGCGCGCAAAGCGCTGCAAGTGCCCAGAGTGCCCATCTCACTTTTCCAAGTGGCATGAGATAGAAACTTACGATGATGAGCAGGAAGATGAAGGTAATCGCGACGAGTGCATTTTGAGCGAGGTTTTCCCAGGCAGTAGGCGATAGGCGGGTCGCGAACTTACTTGTGCGCTTGTCAGAAAGGCGTTCGGTCAATTTGGGATCGAAGGAGCCACTGCGGTTGAGGGCTAGCTTCAAATTCCAACGAATCGATTCATTTTGCGGCTGCAGGACAAAAGCTGAAGTCCAGTAGCCGAGGGCCTTGCCCCAGTCGTTCTGTTGAGCGTGTGCTAGCCCTATGTTGTGCAAGGCTGCCCAGTCTCCTGGGGTGGATTCGAGGTGTTCGTTCCACGATTTTGCGGCACCGGAAAAATCGCCTTTTTCGTACGCATCTATAGCGGTTTCGTTGCCGTCTGCATAGGTTGATTGGAGAGAAAATCCGAGAGTAAGGGCGGCGACTGCGATCATGCTCGCTTTCCAGGCTATGCTACGCCCAAAAGCTGCGAGCGAAGGAGCGGGAGGCTTGGCCTTCGTCAGGGCTGTCTTGAAGTCATCCATCCAATTTGAGCCCAAGTCTTTTGCTTTTCCATAGAGCAAGGAATCGGAACGCAGCCAAAGGCTTTTCCAAAGTTCCGCTTGCTCGGCTCCTAATTTTGCCCGGACAGCGGCTTCCAATTCGGAGGCTGAGGGTTCTTTCGCACTGAGGTTCCAATAAACGCTTGTGGAGTGGCGCCAACGCTCTTGCGCTTCGGGGTTACTGATCTCAGTAGCTTTGGTGGATTTCAGTACCGAAAGAGCTTTTCTCTGAGCGGCATTTTTGTCGAAATAAAAGGCCCTTCCAAGGGCGATCAGTATCCAAATAGCCAGTGCGGGAATAGGTGTCCAAATAAGGTTGAGAGCGTTGAGCTTTCCTTTCGGAGCTGGCACTGGTCTTTGAGCTCCGGAAATCGCGTCGGCTGGCAAGTCAATCGTTTTGGTCAGCATGTTCACTCCACTCGGGTCCAATTCTACTGTAGTGAGTGGAGTCTCCCTTTTAGCGGGGCCAGAAGGTGAATTGTCCTCTTGATTCGTAATTGCATTTGGATCAATCGCTTGAACAGCAACTGCGGCGACTTCAACTGTGACGGGCGCAATACGAATGGTTTCGTACTGTTCCAGTTTTGGGTCGAAGTAGCTGTATTCCAATGGACCTAGCTGGAATGAGCCTTCTTCAGTTGGGATGAGTACGATGTCTTCGGTATGGGTGCCGACAAACAAATTACCTTCTTCAAATTCAGTTTTCACCTCAGGTTGAATGGCACGGAAACTATTAGACACACTGCGAGCAGGCAGTGTTAAGCCGGACGGCCAATTGCCCTTTCCAGACAAGGAGAGGGTCCATGTAACCGGTTCGCCTATTTGTACTTCTTGCGGAACGATTGTCGATTTAAGTTCAAATTCGCCTACTGCTCCATAGAAGGTATCCGGAGCGTTTTCAGGCAAAGGTAGAACTTTGAGCGTAACTGGCTTGGAGGAAATCGTGAGATTATCGACATCGTCGTTGCCGAAAAAACTAAAATTGTTTCTGCGACCAGTTACAACTGATACAAGCTGGTTTGCCGATGGAAGATTCAATTCGCCCGACTCGGTGGCCATTGCGACTTGTTGGTATTCGAGGCGAGTGTAAGTGTCCGATCCATTTCTTACGTTTTTTTGTTCAAAGTCGCCAAAACCGGATGTGATAATCGTTTGTGGGGTCCACTCAGGAGAATCGACTCCTTTTACTTGAACGCCTTTCTTGATGTCGAATTGGTAAAGAATGTCGAAAAGCTCTCCTTGATAGATCTTTCGATCATTAGCTAGTATTGAGCTAGAAAATACATCTTCAGGCTTTATGCCTGTGTTTCCGATGGTGGCGTCGACGATATCATATTTGGCGGCGGCAATTTTGATTTTCCCTTGGTCTGTTTCTAGTTCGAAGGGAGGGATTGTAACAGATTCCGTCGGACCTGGGACTGCTCTAAAATTGACGATAATTTGCCGCGTTGTCCGTCCATTGACGATCTGGGTGTTTTGGCTAGTGCCCGCTTGTTCTAACTGTAATCCAGGAGCTTGTGGAATGGAGTTGTTTTGACCCTGTAGGGAACATCCTTCGAAAATGAGTTGCAAAGTGTTTGTTTTACCACGTTGCAGGGTGCCAGATGGGGGAGACCAGTAAATAGTTTGCGCGTGTAGGGCGGATACAAGCCCAAGGCAGAGAGCGACGAATAGTATTTTGTATCGATTCATGTCTGTATCAAAATTTGATTACCAATCTTGGCCCGATTGTGAGCGATTGTTTTCCTGCTTTTCACCTTCAGCTTGTTGCAGGAGCATGTGAAGTTTTCCAGGGTCGTCATTTTGCTTAAGCTTGTCGAGTTGCTGCAAGGTAATGGCCTGTTGGGCATTTCTCGCTTCTGAACTTTCGCCTTGGGAGCCTCCGACTTGTTGCATGTCTTGTTGCTGCGCCTGTTGTTGTGCCTCTTCCTGAGCTTGTTGCTCTTCCTGGCTTTCTGAATTTTCTTGGCTAGCGCTAATATCGCCTTCTGGCTCTTGCATATCGCCTAAGCTTTCGCTTTGGTTTTGCTGCGATTGGGATTCCTGGCCTTCTTGTTCGCCTGATTGTTGCTCGCCCTGTTCGCCGTCTTGGTTTTCTTGACCTTCTTGCTGTTGGCCATCCTGACCTTCTTGCTGCTCCCCGTCTTGACCCTCTTGCTGCTGGTTCTCTTCCCCTTCTTGTTGCTCCTGCTCGTCTGAGCTTTCCTGGTTCTGCTGATCTTGTTGTTGCTGCTGATCCTGTTGCTGTTCTTGCTCTGGAGGCTCTTCGAGGAGTTGCTTGAGAATCTCTTCTATGCGATCCCATGGAGCGAAATTCGGGTCTAGAGTCCGCCCCGTTTGAGTCGCTTCGAGTGCGTCATAAATAGCCGATTCCGGAAGTTCTTCGCCATTTTGAGCTGCGGCCATTGCGAGTTTTAGGGTACCTTGCGCGAATTCGGAGTGATCTTGAACACTTAGCTCATCGAGATTGGAAATCTTGGATACCAGTTCGCTGTAAATGCCAGTTTCTTCCTCGTAGTCTAGCTGTGGCATCTCGGATGGAGCCTCTTGAGCTTTCACTGAGTGTAAGGAGGCGGTGAATAAGACCGCTAAAAATCGAAACACGTTTTTCATTGGTCAGTTTATTTTGATTTTCCGTGGCACGGGGTTCGAGGGAAATTCGCGGTAGAGTGACAATGCTATCAAGAAGAGGCCTGGGGCTAGGAAGTATTGGAAACGCTCAATAAAGAGGACTTCAGATTTGGAACTCGTGTTGGCTGCTTTTCCTTTGGCAATAGTTTCTTCGATAAGAGAGATGAGGTCTACCCACACATTGGCATCGCGATAGAGTCCGTTGGTTTTGTTGGCGAGTTCTTGTAAGGTCGCAGATTCTAGCTTTGTGAGTACGACAGCTCCTTGGGAGTCCTTGTGATAGCCACCGGTACCATCGGGAATCAGAGCTCCTTTTTCTGTGCCGAAGCCGAGGCAAATCGCCTTTACGTTTTGTTCAATGAGTTCAGGAATCTTGTTTTTCCAAGATTCTGTTTCACTCTCCCCATCGCTGATTACGATGAGAAAGCGGTCAGCTGTGCCATCGGACTGCTTGAAAGAGTCAAGAGCCGTATCCAACATTTGCTCATAATCCGTTCCTCCTTGAGGAACGAAGCTTGGGGATAGGTCGCTTAAGAATCCGCGTAGGATTTGGTAGTCCGGACTCATCGGACTTTGTAAAAAGGAAGATCCGGCGAAGACGATCAATCCAACGCTTTCTCCTTGAAGGTGGTCCAACAAGCTTCCGACTGCAAGCTTGGCTCGTTCTAAGCGGTTCGGCTTGATATCTTCGGCCAGCATGCTTTTTGAGAGGTCGATTGCTACGATGACTTCCCGAGTCTTTTGAAAGACCTCGACTTCCGTTGAGCCCCAACGCGGCCGAGCCAAAGCAACCGCCACAAGAGCCAGTCCCACGTAAAAAAGTATTTTCGCGCGAGCAACGCTGCGACCTGCGACTTCTCGGAGACTGGCTAATCCCGTTTGCACGTGGGTTGCTTTAGCGAGTCCCCTTTTCTTTTGGCTTGGGCGGTTGGTCCAAAGATTGATCAAAAGTGCGATCACCGGAATTGCCAGAAGGTAGAGCATGTGTGGTGAACCCCAAGTCATGACAGCCCCTCCATCTTATTTCGTTGGCTCAGAAGCGCTCCAATAATCAGGAAAATTGCGGCGGCGTTAGCAGTGTAGGGGTAGAGTTCGGTGGTGGTGGAAAATTGGTTAACTTCGAACTCAACCTTGTTGCTCTTATCGATTGTCTCAAAGGCGTTTTCGATTGTGTCCTTGGCTTCTGCTCTGAAAAATGCACCCTCGGTAATCGCCGAAATTTGCTGAAGCGTGCGGGTATCGATGGTGCTTCTCCGCATATCGTATCCAAGTTTTACGCCGTCACGGTAATAGGGAAAATGGAAACGGCCTTCGTAGCCAGCGGCGATAGCGAATACTGGAATGTTCTCTTCTTTAGCAATATTTGCAGCGTCCAGCGGTTCCATCAAGCCAGCGGTATTTTCGCCGTCTGTTAAGAGTACGATAAATGCGCCTTCGCGTTCGCCTGCTTTTTCCTTAGAACCTTCTTGAAGTCTATTTGCCGAGACTGCAATGGCATCTCCGATTGCCGTTCCGTCTTCAATGAGGCCGATAGAGAGGCGATCTGTTTGTCGAGCAAGCCATTCGTGGTCAAAGGTCAAAGGGGCGAGGGTGTAGGCCCTCCCGGAGAAAGCGACAAGGCCGATTCTATCTTGAGTGCGCTCTTTTATGAATTCGGTGATGATTGGCTTGATTGCCTGAAGTCTATTGATCCGGTTGTTTCTCGAATCTTTGTAATCTTCGAAATACATGGAAGAGGATAAATCGATGGCTAGCATGATGTCGTATCCCCTGCTCTTTGATTGGTGCTCTGTCTCTACTTTTTGAGGACGAGCGAGTGAGACGGATAGTAGTGTGATGCCCAGGTAGAGTGGAAGTGTGAGTATCTTGGAGTTAGGGGCAAATGAACTTCTTTGCCATGCACCCGCAAAAGGTAAGGCCACTGCAACTACGGAACGACGACCGCGCATCCATATTATGATTGGAATCGCGGCCAGGCTTAGGAGCCAATAAGGATTTGCCAATACAATATCTTTCATGGTTCAACTAGCCCTGAGCGTATTGCTGCATTCGGGTGTGGAAGAGTTTCACTACGGAATCAAGAGGATCTTCTCCAGCCGCAAGGGTAAGGCGGTCCGCTTGTTTCGGAAAGAGTTCCTTGAAACTTTCGTCGCGTTGGTTCACCCATTCTTGGTGAGCATCGCGTTGGGTCTTGGACTTTCCATTTAAGGTGAAAAGAGAGCCGCTTAGGGGGTCGAACACGCTTTGGCTGCCGCTTTTAGGCAGATTGCGCTCCCAGGGGTCTTCTATGCGAAAACCTAACGGCTGATAACGCTTTCGTATGATGTTCCAGGCACTGGGGCGTTCCATGGTACCGAAGTCTCCCAACCAAACGAATACGGAATGTCGAGGAGCTGCTTTGGCAACGTATTTCCAAGGAATCTGCGAATGCGGATTCTTGAGCATTTCGGGCTTTGGTTGCGAAAGCAGGCTAGAGGCGGCGTGCATGATGCGACCGCGCCCATTGAGAGACTTCTGGTAATCAAAGCCATTGGGCGAGCAATACATCAACGAAATACGGTCCCCATTTAAGGAGCTGAGCAGCATTATCAATGAAGCTAACTCCATGAGCGCTTCGCGTTTGGATACGCCACCGGATCCAAATTGAAGCGAAGGCGAGTCTTCGAAAAGGAGCAGGAGTGTGATCTCGCGTTCTTCAATAAATTTTTTGCGGTAAGGTTCTCCTAGGCGCGCGGTGACATTCCAATCGATATCGCGCACGTCGTCGCCGAACTCGTATTTGACCACTTGGTCAAACTCCATGCCTTTACCTCGGAACGAGGATTTGTATTCACCGCTCAATACGCTTTCCACGGTATGGCGGACTCGCCATTGTAAACGGCGCAGCATGGCAACTTGATCCGAAATGGAGCTGCCGGCGTTTAGCTTTTGAATATCTTGATCGGACATACGCTAAGAGCGCGGCTTCAAGGCCTATTTGCGAATTTTGCTTGGAGCGGGCGTCGAATCCAAGATCTGCTTGAGAGCTTGGTCCGTAGTGATCTCTTCCGCCTCTGCTTCATAAGTAAGGCCAACGCGATGTCGCATAGCATCGAGGAAAATATCCTTTATAATGCTAGGGGACACGTGGTCTTGACCACGAAGGAAAGCGAGCGCTCTAGCCGATTGGAAAATGCTGATTGAGGCACGTGGCGATGCTCCGTAAGACAAGTAATGCTCCTCAGGTTTTTCGCCAGAGGCCATGGCGCGAGTGGCGCGAACGAGGCGAAGGATGTACGCCTGCATCTCTTCAGACACGTAAACGCTATCGACTTCTTGGCGCAGTTCTAGAAGTTCTTCCCCATTGGAAACTGGCTGCAAATCCGGCTTTTCGGTAACTTGACCCCAGCGACGCATCATTTCGAATTCAGATTTTTCGTCAGGATAGTCGACAATGAGCTTGAAGAGAAACCGGTCGCGTTGAGCCTCTGGAAGTGGGTACGTACCTTCTTGCTCCACAGGATTTTGAGTGGCCATAACGAAGAATGGCTTTGGGAGCTTGTTCGTTTCGCCACCAAGCGTTACTTGTTTTTCCTGCATCGCTTCCAAAAGGGCGCTTTGCACCTTCGCAGGAGCTCGGTTGATTTCGTCGGCTAGAACCAAGTTGGCAAAAATAGGGCCTTTGTGGGGCGAGAATTTCCCGTCGCTTGGCTGGAACACCATTGTTCCGATGACGTCGCTGGGAAGAAGATCTGGCGTAAATTGGATACGTTCGAATTGAAGACCCAAGGCCGTGCCGAGGCTTCGGATTAGAAGGGTTTTTGCCAAACCTGGCATTCCTTCAAGAAGAACATGTCCGTCTGCCAAAAGGGCGACGAGCATGCGTTCAATTACGTCTTGTTGGCCAATAACGGCTTTGGCAATTTCTGTTCGGATTCGATCAGCCCACGTGCTCATTTGTGCAAGTTAGTCTATTTTATTGAAGAGTTTAAAACGAGTGGATGAGGCGGTTTGCCCCGGCAAAAAGATAGATGTGTGGCGGTTGACCACTAGTTCAAGAAAAAGTTTCGTCGCTTCAGCCATTTTTTTGGGGAGCTTTTAGAAATGAGAAAACGCTAGCTTTCAGTGGCTTAGCTTTTGCCCTTTGAGTTTGTTATACTTTTGGCGAATGCCCGATATCATAGCATCGAAGGACAATCCGTTTTCAGCACGGAGCGTCGCAATATCGCTTGCGTGCTCTACAAATTGATCTGGCCAACCTATTCGATGGAGAGCGGTTGGTGTCGTGGAGTCGAGTAAAGCCTCGCCGATTGCGCTGCCCATACCGCCTGCTAAGCAGGCATCTTCCATGGAAACAAAGAGGGAGCAGGTTTCGGCTTGTCGGAAGAGTAGCTCGGTGTCGATTGGCTTGGTGAAGCGGGCGTTGACGACTCCGACGGAAATCCCGTCTTCGCTAGCAAGTTGATCCGCGAGTTGGCTGGCGTCTTTGATCATGCTGCCGAGTGCCCAAATAATAATGTCCGCACCTTCACGCAAAACTTCTGCTTTGCCGACTGGGAGCAATTCCGGATTTTTCTTTATGGGCGTGCCTTCTGCGGCTCCTCGTGGGTAGCGAATAAATGTTGGGGAGTCCAATTGAAGAGCGGTGTGCATCATATCTACCAACTCGTCTTCATCCTTAGGCTGCATCGCGATCGCATTTGGAATCATGCGTGTATAGGCAATGTCGAATAAGCCATGGTGAGTGGCTCCATCATTTGGAGACAACCCGGAGCGATCCATGCAGAAAACAACGGGTAATTTCTGCAAGCAGACGTCGTGGATCAGTTGATCGAAGGAACGTTGCAAGAAAGTAGAGTAGATTGCGCAGACGGGACGGAAGCCTTTGGTAGCCATGCCGGCTGCGAATAATACGGCGTGCTCTTCTGCGATTCCGACATCGTAAAACTGGTCCGGAACCTCGTTGGAGAGATGAATCAGGCCTGTCCCAGAAGGCATGGCTCCGGTGATTCCAACGACTTTGGGATTTGCTTTGGCGAATGAGACCATGGCTTTTCCCATTACATCTTGGTAATTCGGTGGGCCGGGAACTTTTTTAGCCTTAGGCATGCCGGAATCGATAGCGAACGGACTCGTGCCATGGAAGCGTTCAGGAGATTCGATGGCAGGAGAGTAGCCTTTCCCTTTTTTGGTGACGACGTGGAGGATGATTGGGGAATCGGATTCCTTGGCAAATTCGAGGTGTTTTACGAGGGCTGGCAGGTCGTGGCCATCGATCGGACCAACGTAGCGGACGCCGTATTTCTCGAAAATGGAGGAGGGCATCACGATGCTTTTCCATCCCTTTTCCGCTTTGTGGCCAATACGGATTAGCTGATCGCCGCCTGGGACTTTTTGCAGGAGGCTGCCAACGTCATGGTGCAAGCGATTGTAAACTGGATTGGTTATCAGTTCGTTCAGATACTTAGAGATCGCTCCAACGTTTTTAGCGATGGACCACTCGTTGTCGTTTAGAATTATGATGAGGCGTTTGGTGGCGGCAGCGACATTGTTAAGAGCCTCCATTGTAATGCCACAGGTGAAGGCAGCATCACCACAAAGAGCAACGACGTGTTCGTTACTGCCTTTTTGATCGCGGGCAGCGGCCATACCAAGCGCAGCTGAAAGGGCAGTGCCTGCGTGGCCAGCTCCAAAAGAGTCGTGCTCGCTTTCTGACCGAGAGAGGAAGCCGCTTAATCCTCCTGTCTTGCGGACCTTATCAAACGCCGGTCCATTACGGCCGGTTAGGAGCTTGTGCACATAGCCTTGGTGGGATACATCGAAGACAAATTGGTCGCGTGGCGTATCGAAAACGAGGTGTAGGGCCATCGTTAATTCGACTACGCCGAGATTTGGACCGAGGTGCCCACCGTTTTCCGATGTGACTTCTATGAGGCGGTCGCGAATTTCTTGTGCAAGTTGGGCGTGCTGATCGCTATCCAATTGGCGCATATCGGCCGCCTGGGAAATTTTACTAAGCAATGGGTAGAGATTGCTTTCGCTGTCGTTGTCGGAACTTGTTTTCAAAGTGGTTTTTATAAAGAGGATGAGACTCAAACAATCGTTGGATCAATGTCCACTCCTAAGAGCGACATGTCTACTTGTTGTCAGGATCGAAGTCTTCGAATACTGGGTTCTCGCCCTTTTTCTTGAGAATCTCGATTTTCTTTTCCGCTTCTGCCAAGCGGGCAGAGCAGACTTTTAAATAGCGAGATCCGTCTTCGTAGCTGGTGATCAGCTTGTCGAGAGGCATGGTGCCACTCTCCATTTGGCCGACAATCGACTCAAGTTCTTCTATAGCTTGTTCAAAGCTAAGATCTTCATCTGTCTTTCCTTTACTCACTGGGCGGGGACTATGTGACTGGATCGGCGCATGACAAGAAATGATTCGGCAGCTATTAAAAATGACTCATTTGACTCTCTCGAATAGGCGCTCTGAGATAACTTTTGCACGAACAAGCAATTCCTGGCTGGACACAGGCTAGTGCGATGCAAGCATAAGTCCTTATATGACAACCCTCGAAGCGATTTTCATTTTCGCCTTACTTTTCAAAACAGGAACGGAACTTTTGCTTGAGTTTCTCAATCGATCTCAGGTGCGCAAATATTCAGACGGTTTGCCTCAAGCCCTTGAAGGGGTTATGGACGATGAGACCTTTGCCAAGTCGAATAAATATACTTTGGCAAAGAGCAAATTTGGCTCCTGGGAAATGCTTTTCGATGCCGCCGTGCTTGCTGTCGTTATTCTAGCAGGAGTCTTGCCGGCATTGTTTCAGTGGTGGACTGGCTTCGCAGGAGAAAGCAACTTATCGTCGGCTTTGTTTTTGATTTTCGTAATGGTGTTGTTTTCGGTTCCAGGAATTCCGTTCGAGTACTACAGCCAGTTTAAGCTCGAAGAGCGTTTTGGTTTTAACCGAAGCACGGTGAAGTTATGGATTATGGACAAGGTGAAGGGCTCGCTTGTTGGTTTTGTCATTGGATTCCCATTGCTGTGGTTGCTCATTAATCTTGTCGGATGGCTAGGGGATTACTGGTGGATCTATGGTTTCGGGATCATGTTTGTGTTTCAGATCGTAATGATGGTTTTGTACCCAATGGTCATTATGCCCCTCTTTAATAAACTCTCTCCACTAGAAGAAGGGGAATTGAGAGATCGCTTGATGGCTTTGTCTGATCGCACAGGTTTTAAAGCTCAAACGATTCAAGTAATCGATGGCAGTAAGCGGTCTTCGCATTCGAATGCTTATTTTACAGGCTTTGGGAAATTTCGTCGTATTGTACTGTACGATACACTGATTGAGCAACTGGGACACGAGGAGCTGGAAGCTGTCTTGGCTCACGAAATTGGGCACTACAAAAAAGGGCATATCCCTAAAATGATCGCATCGAGTGCAGTTATGATGTTCTTAGGATTCTTTGCCGTAGATTATTTGGCATCCAGCGAGTGGTTCTTTGAAGGCTTTGGCTTTGAGAGCGCGAATCTAGGGATCGCTTTTCTGCTTTTCAGCATGATTGGAGGATTGTTCACGTTTTGGCTGAGTCCGATTTTTAACAAGCTGTCGCGTAAACACGAATACGAGGCGGATGACTTCGCAAAGAATGCAGTTGGTTCCTCGGCACCGCTTTCGAGAGCTCTGCGTGGTTTAAGCGAAAAAAATCTGAGCAACCTGACGCCGCATCCAGCGTACAGCGCGTTTCACTACTCGCATCCAACCTTGATTGAACGCGAGCAGGCGATGGCTGATTGATGAGACGACTTTTGATGCCCCATTGCCATGCTTGATTTGGAAAATGTAGGAGCAGTCAAAGCGCACCTGTCCCGTCGTTGGTCACTTTGGTGGCGATTGAAATTGAGCGTTGGCTTTAGGTTTTATTGGTTGATCGCTCTGTTTGCATTTAGCGGTGGCAGCTTATTCGCTGATGAACCTCAAAGCGAATGGAGCGTGGCAACGTACAATGTGCGTAATTATCTTAGTCAAAATCGTCTGGTCCGCGGAAAGTGGAAAGAGGACTATCCAAAGCCTGAAGAGGAAAAACAGGTGGTGCGTGAGATTATTTTAGAAGCGAGACCCGATTTTCTCGCATTGCAGGAAATTGGGAGCGACGGGCATTTAAGGGAATTACAAGCGGACTTGGCGAAAGAAGGGCTACACTATAAGAATAGGGCGATCCTTGAAGCCTCAGACCCTACGCGTCGAGTCGCTGCCCTTTGGAATTCTGAGAATCGTTATCGAGTGCATGAGCACGACGATTTGGAAGTTAAGTACTTCGGGGAGCGAGAAGGGGTGAAGCGTGGCTTGCTTGAAATCGAGTTTTTCGATAAGTCGGGAGCGTTCAGTATCTTTATTCTGCATTTGAAGAGCAAATACACAACGCGAGAGGATGATCCACTGTCCGCGAAGCGGCGAGTGTTGGAAGCAAGAGCGGTTCGCGACCGAATTTTGGAACGGTACCCCGATCCGCACACTGCGCGCTTTTTTGTTGTCGGTGATTTTAATGACACTCCAGACTCAGCGGCCATTCGAGCATTTGAGAAAAGAGGAAAGCGGAAAATTTGCAATCGCATACCTGCTTTGGATGTAAGTGGTACCATATGGACGCACTTTTACCGCAAGGGCGGTTTGTATTCCTGTGTTGACTATTTAATGAGATCTGAAGGTTGGGTGGGCTTGGAGAATGCAGAAGCTCGGATTCTCTCTCACCCCAATTTTTATGTGGGAAGCGATCACAGGTTGCTTTTGGTAGAGGTTCCTTATTTGAAATGATATTCAGGTTGTGTATGCTTGTGCAAAGTGTAGTATTATTTTAGGTACAAATTTTAGAATAAATCAAAGGGCAATTAGAGCGTTTTTAAAGCCCTTTTTCCGTTGAGAAAACGCAACAACCTCAGCCTCGAACTCAACCTGGATAAGGAGTTAGTTAATCCTAGGAATGCTAATTTTTGTCAGCAAGGTGTTTGGGATCTGGAGTAGGGACGAGTTTACCGCATTAGAGCGTGCTGAATGCCGGCTGATTCTTCTTTGTGATCATTGGCGTTTTTGGGCAATTTTTCAGACTGGATCTTGTTAGTAGTTTTATTTTTGGAGCCCTATTGGAGTGTAGTGGAATCCACTATATTTCATTTAAAGTCAATTTATCGCTTGATGCGTGGGGTGTTTTACTCATTCACGTTGGTACTATATTTTAAGTAATAGGACTTAATCCTTATGGAATTCGCTGCAAACCGCTCTTTTTATTGGTTAGAAACCGTAATGCTTTAATTCCAATTTTTTAATCGATAGCACTGATCTAAAAATCAGAAAACAATAATTAGAATACTTATTTTTCCTATAAATTAGGCCAATAATTAATATGAATAATCCCGTATCCACTCTTTTATACTGCTTTTTAGCATCTTTTACTTTGCAAGGCGTGCACGCTTCAGAAGCTGCTGCACCAAAAATCTTTACAGATGAGCCTGAAGCGAATGTCGATGTTGTGCCCAGCCGTCCAAAGAACTTTGTCGATCTTGTCAGTATTCCCAAGCTGGAAACCGCTTCTAGTTCGCTGACTCGCCAAACAGCTGAAGTGAGCACAAAAGGAGTTTCGAACTTGGAAGATAAAGTTTCTTCGGAGAAGAAAAAACTAGCTTCTGAAATTAAGTCCGAGGAAGAAGCGCTATTCAAAGAACGGAGGGATTTTTTAGAAAAGGTTAAGCGGAATCCCAAGCTCATATATAAGTTTCATGAGCTCGAAGAAAAGCAACTGGAGCGAGTGAATCGACTAAAGTCGAAAAAGGACAAGCAGAAGGGTTTGGAAGCCAAGAGCGAAACCAAGCAGAAGGTTAGATAAAAGACTGTATTGCCTTGAAAATGAGACCTTTGGAATCGATGAAAAAACTAACGTTAATTGTATTTTGTTTATTCTTTTTTTCTGCCCAAATCCTAGGCTTGGATGACGAAGCGGACGATTACCCGCGCGATATAGATATCGGTGATTCCTCTTATGTGGGGTATTCGCTAGCTATGGGAGCTGCCGATAGGACTGTTACCGATCTTTTAGTAAGCAATACAGTTGGGGGTATTCAGCTCGCGGTTAAAAGAAAGCTCTCTCGTAATGGGGGATGGCACTCAAGGCTATACCGCTTAAAGTACACTACGTATGAAGATCCCCAAGATTTTGATGGTAACGGCACTATGAAGGTATTTAAAATGTACACCTTGCGAGGTACGATGAGCATGGGGGTAAGGTGGCCACATAGTGGCACAGACAGTGGATGGGTCATTGAAACGTGGGAGGGAGAAGAAATGGATCTTAACTTTGATCGTTTCGATCATGTCGTAAGATCCGACGGAAGCTTAGAGGTTACAGTCGCAACGCGATCAGGTAGAAAAGTAGTGTTTGAGTCTACAGGCGTTTTCAACTGGATTAGCAGTCAGGGTGGCAATGCTTTTCGTGTCATTAGAGTTGAAGATCAATTTGGAAGAGGCTTGGACTACTTTTATAATGGCAGCGCTGCGCATCCTTATCGAATATCCGACGAGGCCGGGAATTACTTAGATTATCAATATGTCAATGGAACTTCTGGAATTGCTCGTATTGATCGAGTCGACGCGAGCGATGGGCAGTATGTGATATATCATTACACAACAAGTGGTTTCATCTCTAAGGTTGAGTATTCCGATGGAACTGAAGCAGTGTATTCTAAAACGACTAGCAATGATTCTGAAGTATTTTCATACCGTGATGTTAGAGCGAACGGTTACTTATCTGATGTTAAGATAACTCAGAGTCATGATACGATTGTTGCAGGTCGTGATACAGTGAGCAAAGTCTCCAGTTTAGAGACTGGTTACTTATTGTCCGAGCGGACGGTTGCGGGATCCAGTACCGATACCTCAAATCTTGTGACTGAAACCAGAGGGGATGGCGCACAAAGATCTGTCAGGGTTCAAAGATGGTTCAACAAGCGCATTGGCATGGTGACTGACTTCAAAGGAAATCAGACTAGTTATGGTTATAATGATAGAGGGGCTGTGAGGACTGTTATAGATGCTAATGGTAATAGGACAGAGTATAGTCGAGAAGATGTCTTTAATTTGATTACTAAGAAAACATATCCAGATAATTCATTCGAAGAGTGGACTTACGAAGAAATTGGTTCTCGATTATACTTGGAAACTTACAAAAATCAACGTGGCTATGTGACTGACTATACGAGAAATTGAGCCTGTAAGAATTTTTGTGTAACTGGCGTCTGATGTGCTTTAAAAAAGAAAGCATATCATATGAAAGAAAAGATTAGAGAAGAGCTTCTGGAC
>JAKYXN010000086.1 GCA_022538095.1 Puniceicoccaceae bacterium K14
ATCAATCTTACCTAACTTCACTCAAGTAGCCATCTACCAAATTCAAACTAAAGCCGAAGCAAGCTTCGAGGTATTAAGCCCAAAGGGAATAAAATGATGAAAGTAATAGCGACTACCGTTTAAAAATATTCCTGACTAATATTAAAAATAGAAGTGTATCAAAATATTGAAAACGGATATTGAATAACGGGAGTTCGGGGGTGTTTAAAATCAAATAGGTTTTAACTACTCCCGATCTTCTTGCTTACTCCAAGCTATCGCTTTTGTAGTGTGAAACTTCCAACTGAGTAAATAATCGTTCCAAACAACGCGACTCCAGCGATAGTTTGGAAAATCGGGGTATATCCAATAGTCTCCGCGATATATCCACTGATTCCGGAGCCTTTTAGAAGATTCACATAATCCGAAAACTCGAAGAAGCGGGTAATGATAAGGTGATTCTATGCGAGCGTGGTTCCTCTTTTGGATACAATAACCTTGTTGTCGATATGCTTGGCGTTGGCATTATGAAACAAACTGAGGCTCCTGTGATTTTTGATGTCACCCATGCTTTACAAATCCCTGGAGGAACAGCGACTGCGGCTGGAGGTCGTCCGCCAACATAGCAAAGGCAGGTATGTCTGTGGGGATTGCGGGCCTTTTCCTTGAAGCACACCCAAATCCAGATGAAGCGAAATTTGATGGTCCGTGTGCATTGCCGCTGGATAAACTGGAACTGTTTTTAGCTAATTTAAAAGCTTTGGATGATTTGGTTAAGAGCCAAGCTGTTTTGGATATCAGTTAGTGGAGAGTTCAGAGTTTTTAGTTCTCTATCAATTGATTTTGATTGTCCTCTCTTGAGCTAAACTGGCGGTTTTAGGCATCGCGATTTTCGACTTCGAGAGGGGAAGCGTGTCGTTTTTAGTTTTGTGTGGTTTGATATGATATATTCTCCTCAACCGGAGAATATTCGTACTTTTCTGATTCACCCTTTGATGCAGGTTCTTAGGAAAAACTATACTTGAGTAAAAGGAGAGCCTGTACTTTGATAGATTTAATACCGCCATATTAATGTCTAATTTGGCGGGGCTCTAAGCGTTCGTCCAGTAAATGGCTAGTAATGTTTGATAGCTGAATCTTGAAAACCCTTAACCTTAATAATCTCTAACGGCGATTTCATCGTATGCACGAAATGATTTCTATTGTTTTTAAGAGACCGTTTATTGTAATTGTTCTTGTATTCATAATATCCAGGCTAGTGAATTTTTCCTTGTTTTTTGCTTTCGATGAAATAAACGGAATTGAATACGAGTGTTTAAGTGAAAGAGTAATTAGTTATTCCTCCAAGATTGATAGCAAATATTACATTCAACTAGCGAATTCCGGATATTCTCCATCTCAGGCTGATATGGAAAAAGGGGCTACGGTCTACGCTTTTTACCCAGCGTATCCAGCGTTGATGAGAATTGTTAGTCAAATTTTCGGAATTCAGGAAGACTTATCGGGTATTTTTTTGTCAAATACGTTTTTGTTGTTGAGCCTTTTTTTGTTGAGAAAATATTGCGAAAATAGGGGCTTGAGTAAAAATGCGGTTTTTATGGCGGTCACGCTCTTGGCTTTTTGTCCCGAGAATTTTATATTTTCTGCGATTTATACAGAAAGCATGTTTTTGATGTTAAGTTTATTGGCGCTGGTGAGTTTTGAAACCAAGCGGTATTGGCTTTCTTGTTTTTTTGTCGGTTTTTTGTCAGCGGTAAGGACGAACGGAGTTTTTATAGCGATCTTTTTTGTATTCGAAATGTTGGGAGGGGTTGTCGATGTTTATAGAAGAAATGAGAGTGTCAAAAAATACCTAATGGACAATAGTTCTAAGTTATTACCGATCGTTTTTGCTCCACTGGGTATTTTTATTTTTTGGTGGATTTGCTTCATCAATGTAGGAGATGCATTTGCCCAATCAAGTACAGTTTTTGCTGGTTGGGATAGGAGGCTTGTTCCACCGTTTTCATCTTTATTGGATTACTTTCAAGGTGGTTTTCATCGGAAGTTTTGGACTTTGGGATCTCTTTTTTATTTTTGTGTCTCTTTTCTCTTAATTAGGCATAAATGGTATAAAGATTTTGCTTATTGCTTCGCCAATTTTTTGCTTTTTTATTCGGCGAATATACCTGACTCTTTGTTGAGGTATTGCCTTGTTCTATTCCCTGTGTACGCAATTTTAGCTGCTTTAGGCGACAAGAAGTCTATTTTTTTTATTTTGGTATTGGGGGCATTTTTGGTTATTAACGCAATTATCTGTATCGGATGGCTTAGTGAACATCCAATCGCAGCATGAGGTGTATGGGTAAGTTGGCGACTAATGTAATTGTCTTATTCACAATGCTAATAGGGTATGTAGTGTCTTTTCTAATCTTTGTTTCCAAGAGTGAAGATTTTATTGAGAAGTACAGGTACGAAAACCAACCAATTGTGACTTTACCTCACGTATATAGCTTTAGCGACCACACGGAGTCTTCATACATAAAAGGGAAGGGCTGGTTGTTCGCAGAATCGTGGGGCAGCTGGACAGATGGTCAGAACTCTACGCTGAGATTTAAATTTAGTAAAGAATCTGCGGGGAAGCTTTTGAAATTTGAATTCCATATCATGTACTCGTTTTATGAGGATGATAATGGAACTGCGGATCTAATCGTAAATGGAGCTTTTTTTGAAAGTTGGAGCGGCAATAACATTTATCCGCGGGTTCGAACAATAGAGTTACAATTGGGACCTGAGGAATCGGAGGTAGAAATATCTTTGTCTATTGGCGAAACCCGGAAACATTTCTACAGAGAGCTTGGCTTTGGAATTGGCTCTATCAAGGTCAGTGAAGTGATTAAAAATGGGAATATTTAGAAGGCTTGTTCTCTCTTTTTTCTTAGAACGAGACTGCCGATTGAGTAGATGATGGCTCCGGTCAGAGCGATGGCAGCGATTGTTTGGAACATTGATGTGTATCCAAAATTTTCGGCAAGGTAACCGCTTATACCTGATCCTGTCAGGTGGCCAAGCATTCGAGTTGCCATGTAGAAAGAAAGAATTGTAGCTTTTTGGTCTTCTTTTACGAGGCTAGATAGATAGACGATAGCTGAGACTTCAACGCCTCCCCAGGTGATTCCGTGCAGAAGGATGGGCAACCAAAGGAAGTTGGGATCGGTGATTAGCGAAGTCAGGTAAACTCGAAGAGGCTGTGCGAAAAATGAAATCGCTAGAATGAGGGCTGGCGTCGTATGGTCTATAATTCTTCCCATAAGCGGAAGGAAGGTAAAGGCGACCATGCCCATAACGCCTCCCAGAATGCCTAGTAAACGGGTGCTACCGCCGAGTTCTCGGGCGTAGGCGTGGAAAAAACCATGAAGGGCTGGTTCGGCGGTTGCTATAAAGAAAAACGAAACAAGGAAAAGCGTAATCAGCGGATTTATACCTTTAAGTCTTAAAGGAGTACCTAGGCTCTTCTTTGCTTCTGGCTCTGGAAGTTTCCGGATGAGAAAAACGGAGGCTAATAAGATAATTGAAGCCACCCGTGCGACGAGCCCAATATCATTAAGCAGAAGGGGAAGGATCATCGTCCCGCACATGAAACCGAGTGATCCAAAGGCTCGATACACGCCGAATTGGGCACCGCTCCTTTTTCCGCCCATGGAAGCGATTGCAAGTGCAGGCATTATCCCATTTACCATAGGCATTAGCGTCGAACGCACGATGACGTAGATGAGAAATTGCAATGGGGTTTCGCAAAACGAAAAATAGAGAAGCAAGCCTGAGAAAAGGACTGAGCCGATTGTAATTATTTTTTTGTGACAGTGTTTTCTGTCAGCCAGGTTTCCCCAAAAGAGGGAACTAAAAATAAAGAGGGCGCTGCTGATCGCGAGTAAGATACCAATCGTCGTTTCCCCGATTCCTACGTCTTTCATGCGGACTGCTTCGAAGGTGAATAATATTCCCATCGAGGACAATTGCATCAGGCATGCAAAGCGTAATATCCATTTTTCGCTCATTGTTGAAATAAGGATTATTCAGATGTAGGAGCATTGCGATCCATTTTGTGCGAAGTGGGCCTTATAAGAATAGAGGAAATACGAAAAAACGCTCACTTATTGGAGTGAGCGTTTGCTAGATATTGAACTGGACTTTGCGGCGTTCAGTGTTCCGAGCTTAGCGACATTTGAACGAAGTGAAACACTGAAGCCCTACGATTGCAGTGAATATTTTATGCTTCGTCGTCTGGAATGGGGTCCATGGTTTCAACCCAAACGACTGTCCAGCCAATCTCCTCATCGGTGTATACGACTGGGTTGGCATTTGGAATGTCGGTGCTGACGAATTCGACATCAGAACCGATAGTTGCTGGAGCAACAGGTGATTTTTGAGTCACTTGCCATCCCAATATTGCGACAAACGCGGCAGCAGCTGCGGTGGCCATTGGAATGAAGCGCCTTGGGAAGCTTAGAAGGTTGGAACGCGGTTGTTTGCGAGGTGGGAGAGTATTTAGGATCTTATTGATTGAATCCTTTTGTTGTGGGGGGGCGGATTGCCCGCGAATCGATTCGCTTACGATCAAATGCGATTCCATCCAGTCGATCTCCCGAGGATTGTTTTCCAGATAGCTGTTCAAGCGTTCTGCGTCCTCTGCTCCAAGCTCACCGTCGAGAAGGGCGCTCATGAGAGAGCGTGCTTCTTCTGGCTGGAGATCTGGCTGGTCGTTCATTGAATTTCTCGTTTATGCGTTTTAACTAATTTGAAGCAAGACTCTTTAGTGAGGAGAACCATTGTAGGGCTGCCTGCTAGGCAGCCACCTCTTCGTTGGTTCTGGCGATCGACTAGCCCCTCGACTTTGCTCTGGGCAGTGAGTCTAATCGAACTGCAGTCGATCCTACAGTAACTATCGACGCGCATGGTAGTCTCTTTTGTCCTTTCGCTCGTCTCGGCGGTCATCGCGTCGTTCATTGCGTGAGTCGCGTTCGCCCTTGCGCTCTCGGTAGTAGTTTTTGTTATTGTAATCATCTTTGCGTGAACTACTTACCCAAACCTTTTTGTAAGTCTGCTCATAGTGACCGCGGACATAGGTTTTTCTCTTTTGACCGCAATTGTCGTATCGAATGGACCAATGGCCGGGAACCCAAGTGCGGTAGGATACCCGTTTGTAGTATCCACGATGAGAATCATTGCGGTGGTGCTTGTGATAGGAGGCTTTGGATCTCCCATCATGACAATCATCGTCAAGAATGGAGGCTATAACGACTCCGCCAATAATACCGCCGATTAAAGCTCGGTCGCTACGGTCTGCCTTGGCGATTGATTGAGTGCTAAAAATGAACGCGATTGCGATGGCAAATGTTGTGAATGTTTTCATGGTTTAATTTCTGAATGTTTGTTTATCGAACTTCTGTGGTATGCGCGCTTCGGGGGAATAGGACGTCGGTCGAAATTCGTTTATTCATTCTTTTTCTTAAATATTTCTGTGGGGCCTCAGTTCGCTGAGTGCCGTCTCAATATTCGGGACTCTTCGTGACATTTGAGGCTCCTCCAATTTGAATTCAAATGTGCTTGCTAAGAATAGAAGAAATGGCACTAGGTGGCGGTGATGGACGAAACGGAAAAGAGGGAAAAGGCGTGGGTCGGAGATGCGGTATTGGCTTTGTTTGCCCGACAATGGCTGCTGGCTAACCCGGAGGTGAAGCCTGGTGAACGGAAAGCGCTGTTTATCGATATGACCTCAAATCGGTTTCTATCTTCAATGGGCGAGCCGACTCAGATGGAAGCGAACATTGGGGTCGTTTATGAAGAAGCTGGTTTGGAAAAGGCGTTTTCCTTTATTGAAGAAAATTTTCTCCCTGTTTTTAAACAACAGCAGGCTAATCGAAAGAAGGCGGAGCCAAAGCTAGGCCAAAGGCGTCGCAAGCGTAAGGCCTAATCGTTAGCTACGCGTAGTGGGCTAAAATGCGTTTTGCAGCGGCAGTGACGTCTTTTTGCAGATTTTGAGGTTTTATGAGTTTGGCCTGTTCCCCCCACGAAATCACCCATTGTACGATATCTTGAGGGCGTTCTAAGTGAAATGTTAGACGAACCCAGCCGTTTGCTAGTCTCTCGATTTGCTGCGTGGGATGCCAATTGTTCTCTTGAATATATCCAGCTATCGACGGGGAAAAGTCGATAATCACTTCGGTGTTTCCTTGGGCTGTGTGAATGCCAAAACTATTCCAAAGATACTCGTTTGCCGAAAAATCGTCTGGAATCGAAAATTTTGCTTTATTGGTAATCACCTTTTCAGCTCGAGAGAGGAGGAAGGTGCGCACGGCATTCCGATCGAAATCATGTCCGATTAAATACCATTTTCCAATGTAATTGGCTATATGATACGGAGCTAGATTGCGTTGAGTGGGGTGATCTTGGCTGGGTTTCTTGTAGTCAAAAGATATCGTTTTCTTTTCGATAGCTGCTTGGGTGATCGCCTTTAGAACGGATTCATCCACATTCGATTGGCTGCCATGGTGGAAAGAGATGGTTTCGCTGAGCTGCTCTAAATTTGAGGTGATGTTTAGTGGTAGGCTTGCAGCGAGTTTGTTGATAGCGTTGGAAAGTGGTTTCTCAAACGGGGTGCCTTTATAGAGGTCGAGCGATTTTTGGGCGATGCTGAGCGCGAGGAGTTCCCCTTCGGAAATGTCGATCGTTGGCATGCTCTCGACTTCGCGTGTGTAATAATAGCCGTGTTTGACCGCGTCGTATTCGATAGGCATCTGCATGCGGTCCCGCATAAAGTCGATGTCGCGGCTGATTGTTTTGGTTGATACTTCCAGCTCTCGAGAAAGTTTTGTACAATTGGGATGCCCACCACGTTTGAGAGCTTGGTGGATACGAAGCATGCGTTCAATGGCAGGACGCTTCAAGCTGTGGATTCGAGTGGCTTCGGACATGTAAGACATTCAATGTCCGTGAGTCAGGAATTCAATACGAAAACCTGAAAAATATCTAATTTACGTTAGCCTCTATTTCAGAATCTATTTTGAATTAGCCTTGTTCCCGACCAAAGCGGTACGGTTTAAATAATTACTTTGGAATGATCTGGCTTATACTTTATCTTGGAATCGGTTTTATTTTCTACTGGAGAGCCGTGAGTAAGTACTCAGGCGATCCGGATGATTTGTTAATCCCTCTATTCTTTATTCTCGAGCCAATTGCTTGGGTAATGCTCCTTTTTTGGCCGTTGATAATCTGGGTGCTAAAAGAAGATATGAAAGCTAAAGTCCAGAAGAGGGCAATTGAGAGAAAGAGGGCCAAATTTAACAAAATTGAAAGCCTCGAAAGTATGGTGAAAATTGGAGCGAAAGGTACTGCTCTAGGAATTATGCTACCTTCTGGAATCGTGGAAATTGAGGGAAATCGATATTTTGCGATTTGTGAAGGTGCAGGCTCTATCGAAAAAGGTTCACATGTAGTTGTGATGAGCAGTTCAATGGGCACTTTAAAAGTTAGGAAATTAGGATAGCTAGACTAGATCTCCAGGAGCGTATGTAAGACCGTTGGAAAAGGCTAACCTTCTCACGAAAGCGCCAACTAGGTTTTTTGCAACTTCTTCTGGCGATGCTACTTTTCCGTCTTCTCTGAGTTTTATGAAGCGGCCGACGTCGGGGAATGTTTCTTGTGGGGTTGCACGAATCTCTTCTTGCATCCGTGTTTCCATTACGCCGGGGTTGAAGTTTATGAGTGTCGTTGGGTAGGTTTGGGTTTCTTGCTCTTTGGCTACGGTGCGGATGAGTTGGTCTTGGCCGGCTTTGGAGGCACAGTAAAGGGACCAGCTGGCTTTGGGGCGTTCGGGGAGAGCGGCACCGCTGGAAATGTTAATGAAGAGTTTTTCGCAATCGAGCTTCTTTGTCGCACTCAGGAATGATGAGAGGGCGATTGCGGTAGCAGTGACGTTTGCTGTAATATTGCGATGAATCTCAGCGGGTAAAATGTCTTCGACTCGTTTGAGTGGCCCCAGAGTCCCCGCGTTATTGATAAAAATGATTCGGTGAGACTTTGCTAGTTCGGCTTCTAAAAAGGCAGTCTTAAGAACGAGGCCAACTGTCTCTTGGTCGGCCAAATCGCATTTATGGAAGTGGCCAGAGAATTCACCTTGAGTCCTCCCAAAACCAATGAGCTGTGTGTTTTCGGATACTAGCGCTTGTGACAGTGCTAGGCCAAATCCACGGGAAACGCCTGTTATAAATACTGTATCCACAAAAAATAGGTTTTTAGACTGTAGGGCCGCCTGTTAGGCGGCCAATTTTTCCGGCAGGGCTCGACCGCCGGGCGAGCGGTCTGTGAATGATCATGCGATGCGGCATGCCCGGCCTACCTTGGTGGCATGTTAAAGCGTGTTGAGGATTATAATTCGGCGAGTTCATCAACGATATCTTCCAATGGGTAGGAGATTATCTCGGCAAGCGTTGGGTGGTACCAATGTGTCTTGAGCAAGGACTCGGCTGTGAGACCATGGGAGACGGCAACCGCCATCGCGTGGATGAGTTCGCCCGCATCTTTGGATACGATTTCTGCTCCCAGTATTTTTCCTTCTGGTTTACTGGCGAATACGCGAACGAATCCGTACTTCGCTTCCATCAGGATTGATTTCCCGTGGTCGTCGAATGGGTAGTCACCCGATAGGTAATCGATGCCACGCTCTTTCAGCGCAGCTTCCGTCAAGCCAACACGAGCTACTTGCGGGTCGGTGAAAACGACGTCGAGCATATGGTCGTAATTGAGTGGCGAGTGTTTTTTTCCGAAGGCGTGGTAAGCGGAAAGTTCTCCTTGTAGGACAGCGGTGTGCACGATCTCGAAGGGGCCGGCGCAGTCGCCCGCTGCGTAGATGTCGGGATTGGAGGTGCGTTGTAAGTTGTCTGTTTCGATTTGACCGTTGGGCTTGAGCGCTACTCCAGCTGCTTCGAGTCCAAGCTTGTCGGTCGCGGGTATTCTTCCGAGCGCGTTGACGACGTGCTGGGCTTTGCGAGTCACTTCGGACCCGTTGTGGGTGAAAATCACATCGAAACCTGTATCGGACTTTTCAATGCGCAATAGTTGAGTGCTTGTGAGTAGCTCAAGACCTTCGTCGGCGAACGCTTTCTCTATAACTTCTGAAATATCGGAAGCTTGGTCTTTAAGTATGTGTCCGCTTCTCTGGACTTGAGTTACCTTTGATCCGGCACGATTTAAGAATTGGGCGAGTTCGCAAGCGACAACTCCTCCACCGAGAACGATTACAGATTCGGGAAGGAAATCTAGATCTAGGACATTGTCACTCGTCCAAATGCCGTCGAGGTCGATGCCTGGTATTGGTGGCTTTGATATGTAAGACCCGGTGGCTATTATGAATTTCTTTCCTTTAAGGCGGGTGCCATCGTCAAGTTCGATAGTGTGCGAGTCGACAAATTTAGCGTAGTTGCGGTAGAGGCTGTACTTGTCGCTGGTCATGGCTTCAACCCGGTAGTCCGAAAACTCCTTGATTGTATCGATCTTTCGCTGATGAAGAGCCTTCATGTCGATTTTCGCTTCTGGAATATCCAGCCCGAATTTTTTGCCTTGCTGGGCGAGGTGAAGGACTTCGGCGGAGTAGATAAGCGTTTTAGAAGGCATACAGCCTTTTAAGATACACAAGCCACCAAGCGTTTCGGCTCCGTCGATGACGGCTACTTTGTCGGTGTATTGTCTCGCTACGCGAGCGGCGTTGAAGCCTCCGCTTCCTCCGCCGATTGCTATAAAGTCGTATTCTTTTTCCATGTTGTGAGGTTTTGTAAGTGCTTCTAAAAGTGTATGGAGGCAGCGATTTCGTTGGCGGTCTGTTTATCGACCAGTTGCTTAACGAGTGCTAGCGAGAATTCGATTGCGGTGCCGACTCCTTGGGAGCTTGTTATTGATCCTGAACTGACAACCCGCTCGTCGCTCGGATTCGGAAGATCTGATCGCACCGATGAGTGGCCGGTTGCGGGGATGGAGTCTAGGATGCCCGCTGTAGCTAGGACTTTGGGAGCTGCACAGATTGCTGCGGTGCGTTGTTCGTTTTGAGCACGCGATTTCAGAATATCAAGAATTGCTTGATTGCCGATCAGTTCCAACACTCCCGGACCTCCTGGTAAGAGAAATAAGTCGAAGGCGCTGTGGTCTGTTTGATCGAGATTGGACTCAGCAGTAATCTGTATGTTGTTTCTCCCTACGACTGTTAAAGAGTCGCTTACGCTAGCGATGGTGACTTTCACTCCAGCGCGCCGGAGAATGTCAACCGGGGTGAGTGCTTCGATTTCTTCGACTCCATCGAAAACTAGGACGAGAGCGGAGGGAGTTTTTGCGGCCATGGAGAGATTCCATGAAGAGGGCGGTAAGGAGGCAAACTATTTTCGCCAAATGGTAGGGATCGACCGGTCTACTCTGTATAGCCAAAGGCGACGCACGGACCGGGTTATCCGCGAATTTTGTAGGATCGACTGCAGTTCGATTAGACTCACTGCCCAGAGCAAAGTCGAGGGGTTAGTCGATCAGCGGAAATCTCATCAACAATTGGCCGCCTAGCAGGCGGCCCTACAGTGAAATGACTCCTTGCCGGGCACAAAAAAGCGACGTCCCTTGAGGAACGTCGCTTGGAAAGTGTTACTAAACTCTGTTGTTCGGACCGCGAATTACGCAGTTGGAACTTCTGAGATAGTCTTGAGTACGCGTGAGCAGATTTGGTACGGGTCGCCCTCAGAATTTGGACGGCGATCTTCCAAGTAGCCTTGGTACTTGTCGTCTTTCACGAAGCCGTGTGGTACGCGGATAGAAGCGCCACGGTCAGCCACACCCCAAGAGAACTTGTCGATGGATTGTGTTTCGTGAAGACCAGTCAAGCGAAGGTGATTGTCTGGTCCGTAGGCTGCAATGTGCTCTTCAACATTCTTTTCGAATGCATCCATAAGCTTGAGGAAGTAATCTTTTCCACCGACTGTACGCATGTACTCAGTAGAGAAGTTACAGTGCATGCCGGAACCATTCCAGTCACCAGTGAATGGCTTACAGTGGTAGTTGACAGAAATTTCGTACTTTTCGCAAAGGCGGTTAAGGAGGTAACGAGCCATCCAGATATCGTCCGCACAGTTCTTAGAACCTTTTGCGAAAACTTGGAATTCCCACTGACCTTTAGCAACTTCTGCATTGATACCTTCGTGGTTGATGCCAGCTGCCAAACAAAGATCAAGGTGCTCTTCAACGATTTCGCGAGCAATGCTGCCTACGCTATCGAATCCAACACCTGTGTAGTACTCACCTTGTGGTGCAGGGAATCCTTCTTCTGGCCAACCGAGTGGGCGTCCGTCTTGGTAAAGGAAGTATTCTTGCTCGAGACCGAACCAAGTACCTTCATCGTCAACGATTGTTGCACGGTGGTTTGATGGGTGTGGAGTAACGCCGTCTGGCATCATTACTTCACACATTACGAGGTAAGCGTTTTCACCGCGAGCTGCGTCTGGGTAAAACTTAACTGGCTTAAGCACGCAATCGGAGCTGCTGCCTTCCGCTTGTTGCGTAGAGCTACCGTCGAAGCCCCACAAAGGAAGGTCTTCGATGCTTTTTGGAGCTTCGTCACCGAGACGAGTTTTTCCGCGAAGATTAGGTACCGGCGTGTAACCGTCTAGCCAGATGTATTCGAACTTATATTTAGCCATTATGTTTATTATTAATTAATGAGGGTTTAAAGTTCCGTCGGTCTTACATAATGTTAGCAGACTTTGAGAACTACGTCACGGAAGCGACTGCGGGACAAAAGAGCAAAAGATGCGCCGAGATTCAAACTCTTTTTAAATTTCTGTTACTTTACGATTTCGATGGAAAAAATGCCTAGGTTTGATTCTTTTTGATCATATGCATGAGATCAAAGATACGCAGCGTGCAGTTGTTCGAATTGGCTACGATGGGCGGGTACACAAAAGCTACCGAGGGCCCTTTGCTCGCGAGAGGTATGAAAATGAAGTACGGGTGTTACGATACCTGGAAGAGAAAAAATGCGACTTTGTCCCAAGGCTTTTAGACAATTCAGACGAGGAGCTCTTCATAGTGACTAGTAGTTGTGGCAGAATCGTCGAATCGATGAGTAAAGATAAGGCGAAAAGTATCTTCGATAATTTGGAGTCTTTTGGTGTGAAGCATGGTGACGCATTTACTCGAAATATAACATACAGTCCGCATCTAGGGAAATTTTGCGTGATTGATTTTGAATTCGCCACGATTTTGGAAACGGGCGAAGGGCTGACCCTTGAAGAAACCAAACGAACGGATTATGAGCGTCCCAGATAATTCATCGAGCCCAGTCAAATTGAAGTGGTGGGGGATGACCCATCCAGGTCGTTTTCGGAAGAACAATGAAGATTCGTTTTTGGCCCTAACTATAAATGCAAACGAAGTAAATTTCTTGGGCAAAGAGGGCGATGCTACTTTGGATCGAGGCGATTTCGCGTTTGCGGTAAGCGATGGTATGGGAGGGGCCAAGTCTGGCGAGTTCGCTAGCAGTATTGCGGTGCAGAAGATAACGGAGTTACTTCCTAAAAGCTTTAAGCTCGCGGCGAGTGGTATGGACAGCGGCTGCAAGGACGTTTTGGAAGAGCTTTTTCAGCGTATTCATAAGGAAATGACGGATATGGGTTTCCACTATGAAGAATGCAGAGGAATGGGGGCGACCTTAAGCCTAACATGGTTTATGCCAGAGCGGATGTATTTTTGCCATATTGGCGATAGCCGTATCTATTACCTCCCCCAAGAAGGTGGAATTAAGCAGATCACTCATGACCATACGGATGTAGCAGCTCAGTTTAGAGCTGGCAAACTTAGTGAACGAGAAGCTCGCAATCATCCACGGCGAAATATCCTGCAGCAGGTGCTCGGAGGGCGTGTGGGAACAATCTCGCCGCAAGTGGGTGCAGTCGCCTACCAATCGGGAGATCGATTCATAATTTGTAGCGACGGGATTATCGATGGCGTGCGCGATCACCGCTTGGAATCGTTGACGCGTGATCCGGTTCCAAGATTTAAGGAGATGAACCCCGCGCATCGTTTGGTGCAGGACTCCATGGAAGAGTCCGGCAGAGATAATTTGACGGCTTTGGTGGTCGAGGTTGGATGAGTTTTTGTCGCCCACAGATATCACAGATGGATGCGGACACAATATTGTATTGGAGAAAAGGATGAAAACACACATTGCGGTATTCGTTATAGGTGCAGTTTTTGCGGGTAGCCTATCATATTGGTATCAAACAAGAAAACTAGAGGACATCACAAATCGATGGCTGTGGGTACAAAGCGAACAGAGAATGTTCGAAACTATGCATGCCCTAGAAGCATACGAAGCCGGCGAACATGAAAAGGCGGTTACTGTCCTTAAGCTATATCTGATGACAGGCATCCATAACTACGAAATAAACCAAGAACGTTTGGATGCTCTTGGCTATCAATCTAGTCTCAATAGAGCACAAAGTTACTTGGATCGACACCCTTTGGAATCAATCGATAACTAATTGGGTGGCGTTACAGTGAAACCATTTTGGCCTCGCTAGATTGCGTAGCTCTCTTTCAGTTAGAGCTTACGGCTCCGAATCCTACTTCGATTTTGTCGCCTTCGTGCCAGGTGTTGACGATTAGATCGCATCGTTCTTGTAGGCTTGGGTCATTAGCAAGGGCTAGGTTTATCCATTTGGCACCTTCTTCTGTATTCCCCGATGAGCCTTCTTTAATTGCTATAAAGAGAAAAGTGTGAGCTTTTATTTTCCCTGATTGTACAATCGACGTTAAATCTAAAACCAACTGTTTGGTTTCAGGTTTAATCGCTTGTTCTTCATCTCGAAGGATACTGCTTAAAATTTTCACAACTGGGGCATCGATGTCTATCGAATCATCTAGGCTAGATAAAAAACTTAAAGCTTCGTATTCAAAATTATCTTCAATCCGATCCCAATCGGTAAAGATCGAAGCGAGCGTTTTTTCAATATAAGGCTGTGGAAGCGTTGCCGCCTAAATAGCTGCTTTGAGGGGATCGCTTTGGCTGGTGGATTGTATCGATGAGTAAGCGACCCAAGAACCCAAACGAGGAGAGATTTGTATCTGTTCGAGGAGTTCTTTCGTTTCATCTGGATTTACGTTTTTCAGGACCTCTGATTTGAATCGTCCTTGTAACCAATTACGTGTTGATCCATTGGCGACTTCGTCGAGAAGGCGAATGCTTAAGCGGCGATCGCCTTGGTTGAAAAGATCAGTAAGGAAAGGCTTCACTTGATTGGACATCACGAGCGATAGATACTTTACGTCGACAAATTGCCCGTCTTCGTAGGCCTCATCACCCATAATGATTTTTAAATGGCGCTTGTATACAAGGAAGCGTTCTTCCTCGGATAAGCCAGCAGCTAATCGGAATATATCTTCATTGTTAAGAGTGTAACCCTTTGGGGTTTTATCGATGACTAGGTCATCGTTCTTTTTCGTTTGGAGGTGAGGTGTGGGCAGAGAGGCTTCGAGAGTAGGGATCTGCTTGTCTTTCTCTTTCAGATGGAAAACGGTTCCTGCCGAGAGTGCGAGTAGAGCCGCCACAATTGTGAGTGCTCCTTTCATTGTATTCATAAGGCCGATAAGCGATCCTATAGTTGCTACATTGCTGGAACAGCTTAATGCGTTCTTCGATAGAGCGAGAGCTAATCCCAACGGGGCAGAGATATTTGCTTGTCCGCCGATGGCAGCAGTAATTGCGGTGCTTGTGGAAGTGATACCACGTCGGGAAACTAAAATTGATAATTTATCCAGTGCCCGTTTGATTCGCATACGAGTGGCATCTTCACTTAACTGTAGTTGTTTTCCAATTTCTGAATAGTTTTGGTTTTCGAAGTAGCGCAGCCAGATTGCTGTTCGATCGTTTTCTTTCAGTTCTGCTATCGCTTCATCTAGTATCGGGCGAATTGAATCCCAATCGATTTCGGCGGTTGGTGATTGGCTGGGTTCGTTGACTATTTGAGACTCCTGTTCTCGATTTCGACGTCGTCTCGTTTTCCTCATAAGGTTCCTTGCAGCGAAGTGTGTGCTGCGGCAGAGCCAAGCACCGATAGCTACAGCCTCTTTAATAGAACCAGATTTTTGAGCTAAGGCACTGAATACCTCTTGAGCGACATCCTTAGCTAAATGGCTGTCATAGTTTACCTGCCGCAACGCAATGGAGTAAACCAAATCGATATGGCGTTGCGTTAGGACTTTGAAGGCTTCCTCAGATCTATTTTCGTGAAACTGGCGTAGCAACGCATGATCTTCGCTCATAAGCATACACTCATACACCCGCCTAAGAACGAACCGAACAAAATTTGTTCAAGATTTTTAGGGTGGGTCAGCTGCGGGGCTTTCTCTACTCAGTGTTTTCTGTGCCCTCTGTGGTAAAAATTATAGCGTAGCCTGATCAATCTTACCC
Source organism: Puniceicoccaceae bacterium K14 (assembly GCA_022538095.1). Lineage (GTDB taxonomy): Bacteria > Verrucomicrobiota > Verrucomicrobiia > Opitutales > Opitutaceae > JAKYXN01. The sequence goes on from JAKYXN010000086.1 coordinate 15,458, forward strand.
TTTGTTAGTCAGGTACTCTTTCCGATTAGCATTCCTAAGAATGCCAAACAAGGTTCAAAAGACATTAATGATATAAAGTGCGGTATAGAACGTTAAGACATTATAGGATTAGTAGAATTACCTAGATCAAGCTTGATTTTCCATAATAAATCGGAATGTTATATCATTAATGACACAACAACTTGTTGTCGAAAAAATGATAAGTAAATTGAGACCATTCACACTTGCAGCACTCGGGAGCATTCTGATTTTCCTCTCCGGTTGCACATACGGAATCGTCCGAAAGGAATGGAAGCCGATTGTCGATCGTCACCCACTACCTACGGAATCAGAATTCATCTCCGTGATGGAAGCAATCAACCAAGAGTTCAACTTGGAGCTACAAGATCGTTGGATCGATTACGAAGGGAAACCATTTCCGCTTTGGTACACCAGAGACACAGACGAGACTACGATTCCTCCTTGGTTGAACATCACCTACGACATGCCAGACAGGAGCGTGATTCTCTGGTTCATCATCGGTTTCAACAAAGAGAAGAATAAAGATTTGATTGATCAGACTGGGAACAAAATCGAAAAGATTGTCGAGGCCACTCTAGGAATCAATCACGAGATACAAATTCTCTATGACGATAACTATCGAATGCCCTCTGACATAATCTAGAATGAACAATAGCGACAACAATAAAGGATTCTTCGAACAGTAGGTTCGCATGAATCCATGGTTGAACAAGTCTTCGCCGAGACTACGGCCCGCATGCAAGCCGCGGTCAATTGCGAGACGCCTCTTTTGCGCTATATGCGTTTTTTATTTTTGAAGATTCCTCAAT
>JAKYXN010000087.1 GCA_022538095.1 Puniceicoccaceae bacterium K14
CTGGCCGATGCGTTGAGATCCATCACGAAACAGGATTGCGAGGCATTCTTTAAGCATGCCAATTATGCGACTGAATGAATGAAAGATGCTCTAGTTTCGAGAAGACTGACTGCGAGGTCGATTTGAGAGTCACCAATGGATTATTGTGTATTTGAAGCAGTGAAGGGGGCAGGAGACCTCCAACTGGTTAGAATTTTTCTGAGATCACTCGATTTGTTTTTATTCTTTTGTGTATTTGAATAACATATACTAAGTATTCTACCTTGGAAGGTCGGGTTATCTGTTTTTGTTAGAACGGGGGGCATATCGGAGGAGTAAGGGGTTGCTCATTTCGTAACTCAGCTAGGGGTATCGTATCCTTGACTTTCGGTTGAATCGAAATCTAATATTCCTAGATGGATCGACGTAGTTTCATTAGCGCAATGTCCGTTCTAGGCGGATCATCAGCGATTCCACTTGTTGCTAGCCCCGATTGCAACAGCTCCAAAGGCACAGACTATCACTTGCTAGATGAGGCCCGGAAAAGGCCTATTTTAAAGCGAGAGCTCTTTTCCGATCCAGTGATTATCGAATCAATCGAACTTCTCCGAGATCGTAAGAATTTCATTTGCAGGGTTCGATCAACGGATGGCACCGAGGGGATATCAATTAGCCATCCTTTTCTAGCCAAACATAGTTACCCAATGTTTGGTTACGAATTGATCAAACGCTTTAAAGGAAAAGATGCCCGTGACCTAGATATGTTAATACACTTAGCTGCAGAGCAACCAGCTAAGATGCAAGGCATCCCATATTGTATTCAATTAGCGACTCTTGAATTCGCTATTCTGGATATGTTGGGGAACATCGTTAACAAGCCAGCAGGACAATTAATCGGAGATCTCGTAAATCCTGAAATTTCGATTTACCTCGGTCATCACTATAGCAATTTAAGAAAACTTCCGCCGGAAGAATCACTTGAACTTATGCGTCTCGATGCAGTTGAGACAAGCGCTCGAGCGATCAAGTTGCGTGCAGGTATTGGCGACCAAATGGGGCTTGATCGAGATAGTGCTCCTGGGCGCACAGAAAAACTAATTCGAATGGGGCGTGAAGTGTTTGGCGATGATATGGTCCTAATGATTGATGGCAATGGGTCCTACTCCACATCAGAAGCTATTCGAATTGGGAAGATTTTAGAAGAATACAATTACGCCTTCTACGAGGAGCCGGTTCCCTGGAATTGGTACGAGGAGCAGATGCAAGTCGAACGCGGCTTGGACATCCCAATGGCAGGTGGTGAGGAAGAATTTAGTATGCACCTCTTTCGCTACTTAATCGGGAACGAGGTATTCCAAATCTTACAGCCAGATCTTTTCTACTTTGGCGGGATGATTCGAACCATGCAAGTTGCTCGAATGACCGAACAAGCAGGGTTGAAAATAACCCCACACATTTCCGGTGGCGGTCTTGGTTATGTGTATATGATGCAAATGGTATCGGTATGTCCGGCTGTCTACGATTTTCATGAATTTAAGATGTTTCATACCAAAGACGCGAATGGAACTCTCATTCCCGTTGAAAGCAAAGCGGAAAAATTTGAATCAATAAATGGTACCATCAAGGCTCCATCTGGCTCCGGGCTAGGCCTAGTAATCGACCCGGACTACATAAAGACTCACACTTTAATCGAATCGTGATCGAGTTGGAATGCTAACCAAACTAAGGTGTAATCGGTGGAAGGCCCTCGATTTTTATGAAACGCGATTACTCGTATGGAGGTACTATTGTTCCGATCTATCGAGGCTTCGGTATTGGATGGCTTCCATTAGATGAGTGAGTTGGATTTCTTCTGAACTATCAAGGTCGGCGATAGTGCGGGCGACTTTGCGAATGCGGTCGTAGGCGCGAGCGGAGAGGCGTAGTTTTTCCATGGCTTTTTGGAGAACTGTGCCCATCTGATCATCTAAGGAGCAAATGCGCTCGATTTCTTGATGATTCATATCTGCGTTTGCATTTGTAGAGGAACCTTGGAAGCGAACCGATTGTCTTTCGCGTGCTGTGATGATACGCGCTTTAATATCCTTGGAGGACTCTCCCTTTTCTTTGTTCCTGAGCTGCTCGAGGCTCAAAGCGGGAGCTTCGACATGAATGTCTATGCGATCGAGCAATGGGCCGCTAATACGGTTTCTGTAGCGTTGAACTTGTATTGGGGAGCAGACGCATTCTTGTTGATTGGAGCCAAGATATCCGCAAGGGCACGGATTTAGGGCTGCGACCAACATGAAATTACATGGGAGTGTGACTTTGCCAGCGGATCTAGAAATGGTGACTTGGGCGTCTTCTAGCGGTTGGCGTAGAACTTCGAGGGCTGAGCGTTTGTATTCAGGAAGTTCATCCAGAAAGAGTACTCCATTGTGAGCGAGTGAAATTTCCCCGGGCCCGGGGATGCTTCCACCTCCTAAGAGGCCGACGTCACTGATTGTGTGATGAGGCGAGCGGTAGGGACGACATCTCTCTAGATTGGCATTTTGTTTTGTGATGCCAGCCGCTGATTGGATTTGGAGGATTTCCAAAAACTCATCCAGTGTAGGCTCTGGCATGATATTGGGAATACGTTTGGCGATCATGGATTTGCCGGAGCCGGGCGGGCCGATGATCAGAAGGTTGTGGTTTCCGGATACAGCGATTTCGACGGCTCGTTTTACTGTTTCTTGTCCTTTTACATCTGAAAAATCTAAGTGATTCTGAGAATAGTCTGCAGAGCCGTTTGATGCGGGGGCTTCGAGCGGCGAAAGGATAATTTCTCCGCTAAGGAACCGCTTTGCCTGATCCAAAGATTCGACACCATAGGCTTCGATTCCTGAGACTAGCGAAGCTTCTTGAGCAGAATGTATTGGGAGAATAACTCCGCGTTTTCCTAGCCGCTTGGCTGCCATTGCAAAAGCGAGTCCACCTCGGATCGCTCGGGTGGAACCGGAAAGACTGAGCTCTCCCCCTATGAGGAATTCGTTTAGTTTGGCGTTATTTGGTAATTGATTTGTCGATGCGAGTATTCCAATGGCGATTGGGAGGTCATACATCGGTCCTTCTTTTTTTAGATCTCCTGGAGCCAGGTTGATGGTTGTGCGGGTGCGTGGTTTTCTGTAGCCGCTATTGGATAGAGCAGAGAATACGCGATCATCGGATTCTTTGACAGCGGCATCGGGCAATCCGACGAGAATGAGTCGGGGATCGCCGCTTTCACCGGAATTCACTTCGACCAATACGGGCACTGCTTCAATACCTTGCAAAGCAGCGCTGTGCACAGTGGATAGCATAAAAGAGAAGGGGGTAGAGGTTAAACTGATTGCTATTGAGGGAATAACATTAGTTTAGAGCCTGAAACACAAGTCGAAAGGGGCGTTGTGGAAATTTTTTGTCTGACTGATCAGAGGTACTTGAGGAAGGGGCTCTTCGATACTAAATTCGGTGGGAGCTTAAACATAAATGTCTATGACGTCGATTAGTGGGACGTTAATGCGATTCCAGTGCCCCTCAACTCGCAGTGGAGAACAGGTGCCTCCGTGTTGATTGGAACCAAGTTCTCCGCTAGGGCAAAAGAAGAAGATCACATATGGAATGACCTGGCTCTGTTGTAGAGCGAGATGCAAAATAGTTGTGCTCTAACGGTTCCGGAAACGGGGAGTGAATGGTATGGAGAAGAAGGGGTAAAAGCCTTACTAAGGTGACGGTTTTGTTGTTGAGAAACCTAGTGACGACAAGGGGGCATTGAGTGAAATGAATGCCGTTCTTAAGCTGGATCGCCCTTGAACGCTTATTCGCTGTGTATTCGTTTTTCCGTTTCGCTGTCGAAGAGATGGGCTTTGGAAAAATCGAAGCGTATACGGGCTCGTGTATTGGCTTCGTAGAGGCTTGTCGATGAGAAGCGGGCAGCGAGTTGGTGAGCTCCGGTGTCGAGGTAGATATTCGTCTCAGAGCCCATCGGTTCCGAAATTTCGACTCTTAGCTCGTGAGTTCCATCGGCTGTACTTTGCCCTTCGGACTGTTCGATGATGTGTTCTGGACGTATGCCAAAGACAGTTGACTTGCCAAGGTTGGATTTGCCGATTCGAGCGAGTCTCTCGTCGAGTTTGAAGGTGAGGGAATCTTCTTTTTCACTATTTTCGATGAAGTACGTGCCGTTTTCTAGGCTCTCTAGCTTTCCGTGAATTAGGTTCATGGGCGGGGTGCCAATGAAGCTTGCTACGAATAAGTTTGCGGGAGCGTTGTAGAGAGTGAGGGGCTCGGCAACCTGTTGAATTAGACCGTCCTTCATAACGCAGATACGATCACCCATTGTCATTGCTTCGATTTGGTCGTGCGTGACATAAATCATTGTCGCATTGAGTCTTTCGTGAAGCTTGGCGATCTCAGTGCGGGTGGAAACGCGCATTTTGGCGTCGAGGTTAGAGAGAGGCTCGTCAAAAAGGAAAACCTTCGGCTTGCGGACGATTGCACGGCCAACTGCGACGCGCTGTCTTTGCCCTCCGGAGAGTGCTTTGGGTTTGCGATCGAGTAGGTCTTCGAGTCCGAGCATGATGGCGGCTTCTTTCACGCGCTCTTCGATTTTGCGTTTGTCGTATTTTCGAATCTTCAGACCAAAAGCCATGTTGTCGAAAACTGACATATGAGGATAAAGGGCGTAGTTTTGAAAAACCATCGCGATATCGCGGTCCTTTGGTAGCTTGTCGTTCACGATGTTTTCGCCGATAGAGATTGTTCCGCCACTGATTTCTTCGAGGCCAGCGATCATACGTAGTGTAGTTGACTTGCCGCAGCCGGAAGGGCCGACAAGGACCATGAACTCTTTGTCTCTAATCTCTAGGTTGATGTTTTTGACTGCGTGGAATTCAGTATTTTTTTGAGAGCCAGCGTATGCCTTAGAAAGATTTTCGAGTGTTACATTTGCCATACCAACCAAACCTTGGCAGGCAGTGCGTGCTGAAGTCGATATGATTTATATCGTAAAAAGCGAATAGCGCTTTGGGTTTAACATTTGAATGTACAGTGCTTTGCCTCGGGCTTGAAGCATTTGACGGGACAATTTTGTGAATTATTGGCAGCAGTTCAGGTTAGAGAAAGCGCGGCAATTGTAGAAGGGAGACCCGCAGCGTACTGTCAAGGAGCTGTGGTTTTGTGAGTAGCGTATAGTGTGTCTACATGTTTTAAGGCCGCTTATGGAAGGACTCCCCGAGCAATGTGTTTACGGATACAGAATAAGGAGAATGATGTCTAATAGACTGAGCCTACTGGTAATGGCTGTATTTTACAGACTGAGAGCTTAAAAAATAGTGGTTCTACTGGAAGCTAATAGCATAAGAGATTGCTTGAGGCGTTCAGTGAGTCGAAGACCTACGCTTTGGATATTTCCCAGGAGTCTTTTTTGAGCTTTAGAAAGCAGGCTAGGCGAGTGACTTCTTTTTCGGAGGCTGTTCGGTAGTCTTTGGTAGTCGGTTTTTTCGACGCGTATCCGAATTCTACTTTTAGTCTCTGGTCTTCTACGTTTGCGTTTGCCCAGCCGATGACTTGATCTCGCCAGAGGAGGGGCATCGCATAGTAGCCGAGTTTTCGTTTGGCTTTGGGTGTGTAGGCTTCGAAACGGTAAGTCCAATTCCAGAGATGTTCGAAACGTGTTCTATCGCGAACGATAGGGTCGAATGGTGCCAGGATACGAACCGATTTGAGCGGCCTTTGTTTGAGTTTACTTCCATCTAGAGAAATGTATTCAATGGAGTCGATCAGGTCGGTTCGAATACGCCCGGCTTCGATTAGTTCTTGCAGGCATTTTTGTCGTTCTTCTCGACTGCCTACTAGATATTTGAAGTACCTCAGTTCGCTTAGGAGAAATTTTCGGGTAGTGGCTCCTATTGACTTCAAGGAAATAATAAGAATTTCTTTGAATCGCTCTTTTGAGCCTAGACTATTGCTATTTGTTTCGGCTGTCTGGTAAAGACGGATACCTTTATTGCGATGAGAGACTCTAATCGCTCCGCGATCATGTAGCGATTCCAGGGTCATTTTGGCGGATCGCGAATAGCCGCCCCAATAGTTTTTGACTCGTTCTGAACCCATGAGAGCTTCCAGATCTTTGGGGTGTATTGGTCCGTGTTGTGATACTAATTTGAGCGCTATCTCTTCTTTCCGGGCTAGAGGCTTGCCATCGCTTGGATGGATAAGCTGCCAAAGGTCCTTTGAGCCAAATCCGTAAGCGTACAGAAAACACTCTTCTATACCGAGGCTGGGATACTGCTTTTCCAAGTCTCCTGTTTGATAATCTTTAACGCGATGGCGCAAAATCAGATCTTGGGCTCTAGCGGGACTCCGTATGGGGTCGGCTTGGAGAAAGCCCAGTTGATCGATCACCTCACTCAATTCGCAGGGTTCGCCGAAGCTGTTGTTTATTATCTGCCCTCTGAATTGTTCGAGTGTTGTCATAAGGTCCGCGTGTAGATAGAATCATCGCTGTAATTGACCGGAATCAATCTTAATATCTGCTGATGGTTCGAGACTCGGCGTAAATGGAATGGCAACTTGGGAACCTCAAAACGCCGGGGTGTAAGCGAGCTCGCTGTCAGGGAAGGATAAGTATCATTTGATAAAACCTTGCATAGTGTTCGAAGTGGTAGACTCCTTGCGAACGATTACAGATTTTTGTACGGTTTATGGTTCTGGCTATCAGCACCGTGTCGCCTCGTGTTTTAGCAGGAGGGCTGTGATCGATCATCTAACCCTACAGGTTTTCTAGTCTAATGAATCTTCGGCAATGCCGAATTTTTCTTAGAGTTTTCGGAGGCGGTCGGCCAATAGGTTGCTGCTAGATTGACCTGCTGGAAGTTCTCGACTTGAGCATCGCGACGGCTCGGGAGAACGACGTTTCCTGTGGACCATCGGGTGAAATGTGTTTGGCGGCTACTTTTGTTTCCGGCCATGCATGGGTCATAGCTACTGAGTGCTCGGCGTATTGGAGCATAGGAATGTCATTTGGAGCGTCCCCGAAAGCGGCCAGCTCGGAGGCCTGTAGGCCAAGGTGGCCGAGGAGAGGTTTTAGTCCGTTCGCTTTGGACGTCCCACTTCCTGCAAATTCGAGAAGATTCTTGAGGCTTCTGACGCAGTAGTGTTTCCAATTGACAACAGTTGGCAATGTCATCGCTGTGCTGATACGTTCTTCTGTATCGACTAACGCAACTTTAAGAATGTCCATTTGAAGGACTTCTTCTTTGCTTGTTGATTGAGGGCTAACACCTGCCAAGTTCTCATAGTATTCAGCCCATTTTCCGGTGGAAAGACTGTGAATATCCGTCGATGAGTATACGATGACTGAATACTCGTTTTCGAGGCCGAGGTCGATGATGCGTGAAGCATCCTCGGGTGCAAGATAGCAATTATACAATATTTTGCTTAGGTCTCGATTTGCAGTAAAACTTCCTTGTCCGGACACTATCCATTCTACATTTGGGAGTTGCTTGGCAAAGGGCAGCATCGTTGTATGATGCCGCCCGGAAGCGAGTATAATGTGAATGCCGTGGGAATCCAGCTCTTCAACAGCGGCTTTGTTTTCCGGACTTATATTTAAATCGTGATCGAGGAGTGTGCCATCCAGGTCAATGGCTACCGCTTTGATTGGATGGAATGGATTTTCTGATGACTTCACGAGTGAATGCGAATCGATGGTTTTGTAATTACGGAGTAGATCTGAATCTACACTTTGGTGACCATTGAATGTTCCTGCTAATAGTCGAGCAAATGATTTTGAGTTTTAAGAATGTAACAAGTCTCATATGTATATTTATGCGCGACTTCCCATTTATTGTTAGGGGATTATAGCAGGTAAAAAAAACGACCGGCAAATTTGCCGGTCTAATTTTCTACATTTCTGTCATTAAACGGTTGAGGGCGCTTACGACCCCTCGAATTGAGGCCATTGAAATGTTGGTGTCGATCCCAGCCCCAAAGCGGTCAATGCCATTTGCTCCCTGTAGACGAATATAGGATACGGCTTTTGATTTAGCCCCTTTGCCGAGCGAATGCTCGTTGTAGCTTAAAAGTTCGTAATTACGTATCTCGATGTCCTCCAAAGATTTAAAGAATGCATCTATAGGTCCGTTACCTACTCCTCTTAGGTTGTGTTTTTTGCCGTTATAGATTGCCACTGCCCAAATTTCCACTGTGTTGTCGTCGATTCGTTCTGAGCGGAATTCTTTTAAAGAGAGTGGTTCTTTGAGGTTGATATATTCTTTGTTGAAACAAGCTAAAATTGCTTCAGGCGTAATTTCATCACCGGTATTGTCTGCTATGCGATTTACTGCTTTTCCAAGCTCCTTATGCATATCTTTGGGGAGTTGATAGCCGTATTCTTTGTCCATGATGTAGGCTACACCACCTTTTCCTGATTGGGAATTTATACGAATAATAGCTCGGTAATTGCGGCCGACATCTGCGGGATCGATTGGCAAATAGGGTACAGCCCAGAGTTCACTCTCGTTATCACTTTTGAGGGCGAATCCTTTTTTTATAGCATCTTGATGGGAGCCGGAAAAAGCTGTAAAGACCAAATCGCCCCCATAAGGAGAGCGTTGTGGCACTTCTAATTTAGTGACACGCTCATAGACTTCCCGGATTTCATTCAAATTTGAAAAATTTAATTTTGGGTCAATCCCTTGGGTATACATGTTTAAGGCAACAGTTACTATATCCAAATTTCCGGTACGTTCGCCGTTGCCAAATAATGTGCCTTCTACGCGATCAGCGCCAGCCATTAATCCAAGCTCGGTCGCAGCAATCCCAGTTCCACGGTCATTGTGTGTGTGCAAACTGATAATCGAGGAATCGCGGCGTTTTAAGTCGCGGCAAAACCATTCGATTTGGTCTGCGTGTACGTTGGGAGTGAAGAGCTCGACAGTTGCAGGCAAGTTTAAGATGATTTTTCTTTCGGGCGTCGGTTCCCAGACGTCGGATACAGCTTCGCAGCATTCCAAGGAGAATTCTAGCTCAGTGTCGCTAAAACTCTCTGGTGAATATTCTAAACGAATTTCGGTACCAGGTAATGACGGAACCAGCTCCTTTACTAATCGGGCGCCTTCGACGGCGATGGCTTTGATTTCTTCCTTACTCTTGCCGAATACGACGCGTCGCTGGAGTGGATTGGTTGAATTGTAGATATGGACGATAGCTTTTTTGATGCCTTCGAGAGATTCGAATGTACGACGAATCAAATGCTCGCGACATTGTACGAGTACCTGGATCGAGACGTCGTCTGGTATCAAATTATCAGATACTAAGCGTCGAAGGAAAGCAAATTCAGTTTCAGACGCGGACGGAAAACCAACTTCGATTTCTTTGAAACCGATTTCGACTAAGGTTTTGAAGAGTTCAACTTTTTCATCGACGTTCATGGGAATTGCCAAGGCTTGATTCCCGTCGCGGAGGTCTACGCTGCACCAGTATGGGGCCGAATCGATTGTACGATCAGGCCATTGGCGATCAGGCAAGCTAATCGTCGGATAAGCGCGGTATTTGCTGATAGGCGGTTTTTGCATAACTCTGTGAGGTTAGAGGGAATGGATCGCTGCCTCGGATGCAATTGAAAATGCTTCAATTTTAGATTTGTGAAGCTGGGCTCTCAAAAAATCCCTTTTAAGTGGGAAGAGCCAATATGCGTCCTGACAGTCGATCCTCTTTTAATTAAGGAGGAGGCTGTCTATTTTGGTAAGTCGAAGCTTGAGGACGCGTAGTATCATTTATTGATAGTTTGTAATGAGTCTAGAATCGGCAAATTTGTCAAGCGACTTGAGGAATTTGCGCTTTATGAAAAGAGATTATTCACTCTTGAACTCTGATTTCATAAGTGGGGCTTCTTTAATTGGAGGGGTGGAATTCAGTGTACGGAGGCGACGCTGTGCTCCAGTAGCTCGTGTTGGAATTAGGAGACGTAGCGTTGTACGATCGGAATTCGACGACCGACGCCAAAGGCGAGTGGAGTGAGTTTTAGGCCTGGAGCGGCTTGTTTGCGTTTGTATTCATTGAGGTCAACTTTGCGAGTGATATCGCGTACGGTGACCTCGTCGTATCCAGAATCTATGAGCTCTTGTGAGGAGAGTCCTTTTTCTACGTAGCCGTGCAAAATGCCGTCGAGAATATCGTAGGGGGGGAGGCTGTCTTCGTCTTTCTGGTCGGGGCGGAGCTCGGCTGAGGGCGGTTTTTCAATCGTGTTGACAGGAATGATGACGTGCTCGCGGTTCATGTAGCGGCAGAGCTCGAAAACTTTGACTTTAGGAAGATCGCTGATGACAGCGAGGCCACCGCACATGTCGCCATAAAGGGTACAATATCCAACTGCTAGCTCGCTCTTGTTGCCTGTAGTGAGGAGGAGGGCCCCGAATTTGTTGGAGAGAGCCATGAGAAGAAGACCTCGAGCACGGGCTTGTATGTTTTCTTCGGTGACATCTCGCGCCATGCCTTGGGTGAGTTGTTTTAGAGTGCTTTCACTGGCGTCGACTACCTCTGCTATAGGGAGGGTATTAAAATGGATGCCGAGATTTTTTGCGAGATCGGCGGCGTCGTTTTTACTGTGGTCGCTGGAAATTGCAGAAGGTAAGCTAATGCCAGTGACGTTTTCTTTGCCTAAGGCTTTGGTGGCTATAGCGGCGACAAGAGCGGAGTCTATTCCTCCACTGAGGCCGAGGAGGGCTTTTTTGAATCCGCTTTTATGGGCATAATCGCGTAAGCCTAGTACTAGGCAGTCTTCAATGTCTTGGTATTCATCTTGACGGAAGGTCGGTGCTATTTCTGGAGCTGCTTCGAGGTCAATGAGTTTGATTTCCTCTTGAAAGCTTGAGAGCCCAGCTACAATTTCTCCTTGAGCGTTGGCGGCCATGCTGCGACCGTCAAAGACGAGCTCGTCGTTTCCACCCACGGCGTTGACGTAGATGAGGGGTGCTTGGGTTTGTTTAGCAGTCGTTTGGATAAGAGACTCACGGACTTCGTTTTTGGCGATATGCCAGGGGCTTGCTGAGAGGTTTAGGTGAAGGTCTATGTTTTGCTCTTTGAGGTATTCAACTGGGGCTGATTGATAGCGGACTCGTGATTCGAGGTTTCTATCAGTCCAGATGTCTTCGCAAATGGTAATGGCGACGCGGCGGCCTTTATGGGCAAAGATAAGCGGGAGGTCGGCGGATTCAAAGTAACGATCTTCGTCGAAGACATCGTAGGTGGGGAGGAGGCACTTGCGGGCAACGTGCTGAACTTTGCCGTCGTAGCAGATAGCAGCTGCGTTGTGGAAAGAGCGTCCGGAATCGCTAGAATTGGGTTCGACGAAGCCGACGATAGCGGGAATCTCAGTTGTTTGAGCGGCGATAGTTGCTAGGGAATCGACGTTGTCGGGAACGAATTTCCGCTTGAATAGGAGATCGCGTGGTGGGTAACCACAGATGGCAAGCTCTGGAAAAACAATGTAAGCGGCTCCTTGCGAGGCGAGCGTTTGGTACGCTGCGACGAGTTTCTCCTGGTTGCCTTGGAGGCTGCCTACAGTGGTGTTTAGTTGAGCTATACCGATCTTCATAGTGTGAAGAGGTTAGTTCAACGATTCCGTTTCAAAGGGCAAGTCGGCAATCTATGAGATGTGGGAAACTTCTGTTTCCGAGGTTTTGATCGGCTTTGTTAGCTCGGTCTCTTTCTGGTGACTTTGTTCGAGGATCGCTTTGAATGCGTAGTAAGCAGGGCGTTTGCGGAGGGTGCCATCGTCCATGGGGTCGATTAGGCCAAAGCCTTTTGCTACCAATTGCCACCAGTAGACGCGTTCTACGAGTTGAGTTGCCCAAGCGTCTTCATAGTATTCTGTGAGGTATTTGCCCGCAGATTCTTCGTCTACTTGAGTATAATCTGTTGTCGGCGAATATCCGGGATTGCCACTGAGCGGCCAGTTGACTTCGGTGATCCAGAAGCGTTGTTTCGCCTTTGTGCTAAAGCGAATGCAGGCGACGAAGTGGTAGATTTTTTGGATTAGGTCGAAGAAGAGTAGTTGACGATTTCTGGGAGACCCGCGTCTGTCGACATAGAGGGCGCAGCCCACCACGTCCCAGTTGAGGCGAAAGCCGTGGCTGATGGCACGTATTAAAGGAATGGATTCGAAATCGAGAATACTTGGTCCTACGAGTTGAATGCCTTCGTAAGTATCTCTGAGGTCTTCTGCAACGTTGGCAAAAGCGAGGAACTCTCCGGTGCTAAAGAATCCCCACTTGGAGCGGTTGACGCCTTGACCAATCTGGAAATGTTTTACGCGGGGCCAGCAGCTTTGAACAATGGTTTCCATGTTCTTGTGCCAATGCTCGTGGTCGATAACGTCTTTGCGAGTCTGCATGATGCAAACGATCACTTCGCAATCTGGTATCCGTTCTAGGAAGTCGATGTACTTCCCAATTTTGTTGATTTCCCATACAGGGATTCTTAGCAAAATGTGCTTTACACCTAGGGCGTTAATTTCCTTGGCAAGCGTGGGGCCATCGCAAGATTCGAGGGCGACAGCGAGTCCCGCGAATTCCTTACCGTTGCCTTTTGGTGTTTTCCATTTCGAGGGACGGTAGCCTAAGGTAAGGGCTATTTGCGTTGCGAGAATTACCGGAGAGTAGAGCAACGCGGTCAGGGAGGATTTTAGATAGTCTTTGTAGGCATACCGGATTCTCATGGCAAGGGAGCGGCGATGTCGAATGACGTGCGGCTGCTCGCTTTTTGAATCCCAAGGGATGTCTACAAATTCGTCGTTGGTTTTAGAGTCCAATTTTACGTCTCCAGGGGCGGGTTTTGCTTTTAATTCGCCATTTTAGGTTATGGCGATTGAGGGTATTGAAATAGAGGTTACGGCAATCTGCAGTATCTACATTACGTACTTTTGAATAGGATGCGATAAGTAAATCCAAGTCTTCGCCTTTCAGTTCCATCAAAAGGAGTGGCGTGATGCCTCGTTTGAGGGAAACTGGGCCGACTTTCATGCGATTGTTGTCGATTATGTAAATCTGCCATTTGCGATCGATGCCTTGTTTGAATAGAAAGTTGGCCGGATTTAAGTCGAGGTGTTCGATTTCGGCCTCGTGCATGCAGGCGATTGTTTCGGCGGCGAGACGGATTTTGAAGGTTTTGTCTTCTATCGAAGAATCGTTAAAGCTTCGTCCATCGTGAGCATAATCGAGAAATTCGCTGACGTAATAGCTGTTTTGGAGCCAGGCTCCGTCCCAATCTTCCCGCCAAAAAATGGGGGAAGGGCTGTTTATACCGATATTGATTAGTTTTTGCGAATGAAGATAGGATCGACGGGCTTTACTTGTAGAAAGCTTGTACGCGACTTTTTTCCAGGCTCCTCGGTTGTAAAAGCATTTGAGAACGAGTTGCTTCCCCTCGTGTTCTATTTTGTAAACATCATTTCGCCCGCCCTGGAGAAGGGCATTTGGGGTGAGGCCAGAGCGAATTTTGTCGATGTTTTCAACGAGTCCTCTCCATGAATCGTCAGTGAGTGAAGGGTTTAGAAATGAGGTGAGGCGCATGGTGATTCGATTTGGCTAAAGAGCGTATTTGTTGAAATAAGGTCAAACAATTTAGTTACAAGGCGGTGGCGTGAGTAGGGTGCGATTTGGGCTGATTTTTCTTAGATTCGTGGATTGAAATGCTGGAGAAAACTTGGGAGTGTCGTGTTTTTATGGCAAAGTATTCATTCATTTTGGCCTCCGGGTCGCCGCGACGTAAGGATTTGCTCAACCGCTTGGGGGCGTCGTTTAAGATAATTCCAGCAGATGTGGAGGAAATTGGAAACGAAGATGCTGACCCAGAGTGGATGGTCCGCGAAAATGCGGAGATGAAAGCTCGGTGGGTGGCAGACAAGCATCCAGAGGAGTACGTTTTGGGGTCGGATACGACGGTTCACTTGGACGGCCGGATTTTGAACAAGCCGGTAGATATGAACGAGGCTCGCTCGATGTTGCAGCGAATGTCAGGTCGTACTCATTTTGTCTATACTGCCTTTTCGATTCAGCATGTTAAGAGCGGTTTGCTTGAGACTGAAGGGGTTCGCAGCGAAGTGACTTTTAAGAGTTTTGATGACGCGACCATTGATAGTTACTTCTTGATCGTAAACCCATTGGATAAAGCGGGGGCCTATGGAATCCAGGAGGGGATGGATTTGATCATCGATTCGTTCAAAGGATCGCATTCAAATATAATGGGTTTGCCGTTGGATGAAACAAAAGCTGCTTTAGAGCGTCACAAGCTGCTTTTGTGATCATCTGTTAAAATGAGCGATCGACGATTTCATTCATTAATATCTGGCAAGGACCTCCCTAAGCGGAAGGAGCCTTTGTTGGAGGTATTGAATGAGCGTTGGTGGTATTCGAGAGAAGCAGTTGTTGTCGCCGTTTTATTGGCCTTGTTGTCGCATATAGCGGTCTACTTCTTCATTCCTGAGGATTTGTTTTACACGGAGCCGTATAAGGCGAAGGACCCCTACAAAGAGTTTTCTATAGAGTTGGCTCCCGAGGAAGAAATTCCTGAAGATGTTTATTCGCAGACAAACCCAGACGAAGCGGATAATGAGCCGGATGAAACAAATCGGTTTGCCGCTCGTAATCAGCAAGCGGCTAATGAGAAAAAGGCAGAGGAGCTAGATCCGTACAATAGGCCCGCTTCAGAAAGCGAGGACGATGTGGAGACTGATCAAATCTTGAGCGGTGAATTAGAGCCCGTCCCGTATTTCCCTCCTCAGGGGAGTGATGCGGAGGAGAACGTAAGCCCACAGCACGCGCAAAGTGCTTCCGCAGGGTTGAAGAAGGCTGTTCCTATTTTGAGCCCGTTGCCTGAGGAGGAATTGGACCAAGAAGGCATTAAGGATCACAATTATGAGGTTAATGAAGAAGAGGCGACAAACGTGACCGAGTTGTTCGAAGGAGAAGATGAAGAGGGTGAAGATGATAAAGAGAAACGAGAAGCCCTCGATGAAACACCTCAGGTGGCGCAGTCAGTCGGTGTGCCCATCGCAAGCCCCAAGCCGCGCCCTAAGTTACCAAGAGTGGCTCCTGGACCTGTGCGCAATTCGTCCTTGGGCGTATCCAATACGGGGAATATTGCGGTGGATGCGAAGTTTAGCCAATTTGGCGAATACGTTGAGCGTCTGATCGAAGTTGTCAGTATTCGTTGGAATACTCTGGCGGATCAGAGTGCGGCCAAAGAGCGTAACAGTTACGTGAAATTGAAGTTTAAAATCAATAGTGATGGGGTCGTTGAGAAAATCGAGCTGTTAGATTCAACTTCAAAATTCATTGGTATTTCGATATGTCGCACTGCGATACAAAGCGGTTCTCCTTATGGTGAATGGAGTCAGGACATGATAGAAGTATTGGGGTATGATGAAGAGGTGACTTTTTCCTTTCACTACCGTTGAATTGTATTTCGTATTTTTATGGATACTCCTGAATTGTTTGACGGCGTGCGAGAGAATGTGGTTTTGCTACATGGATTGACGCGTTCATCAGATTCTATGAGGGGGTTGGAGACTTTTCTGGAGAAGTGTGGCTATCGAGTTCACAATTTGGATTATCCGTCTACGAAATTTTCCATTGAGGAATTGGTGGCAATGCTGAGGCCAAAAATTGAAGAAATTGCGAGCCGATCTTCCCGTATCCATTTTGTTACGCATTCAATGGGTGGAATATTGATTCGGTTTCTGTTGAAAGAATATCCAATTTCGAATCTTGGGCGTGTTGTCATGCTGAGTCCGCCAAATAATGGGAGTGAGGTTGTCGATAAGCTTGGACACTGGAAAGCTTTTCGAAAGTTGAATGGTCCTGCTGGCCAACAACTCGGCACGGATAGTGATTCGCTTCCGTGCAAACTTGGGGCGGTAGAATTTGAATTGGGAATCATTACAGGAGACCGGAGCATCAATTGGCTGTTGTCACTGCTGATTCAAGGGCCGAACGATGGTAAGGTTTCGATTGAAAGCGCAAAGGTCGAGGGGATGAAAGCATTTGCAGTCGTACATGCGACACATCCTTATATAATGAAAAAAGATGTAGTTTTTAGAAAAGTACAACGTTTTTTACAGCAAGGGGATTTTGAAATTAAGTAAAAATCTGTAGTGTGGGACTTGTATTACCTGCGTCTAAAAATTGCTATTATTCCCCTTGGGTCTAATACCTCGAAGCTTGCTTCGGCTTTTTTTGTTTGGATATTGAGTGATGGAAAGTCGTTACGTTCACAAGAGGCATAA
>JAKYXN010000088.1 GCA_022538095.1 Puniceicoccaceae bacterium K14
GTTCCGTCCACGACTGCTGTTGCGACATTGAAGGGGCTGTTTAATTCTAGCGATCCGCTGTCGGTGATGTTGTAGGTATTATCGAGTCCAAGGAGCAGCCAGGTTGGGGCGTCGTTGACTGCGGTGATTGCAACGGTCGTCGAACCCGTATCGTCGTTGGCTCCGTCGCTGAAAGTCCAGTCCAGTTGTACGCTGCTATCGGGAGCGTCGCTGCTGTTCTGGTAGGTGACGGCTTGTATGATTTCGTTGACCAGGGCGGTGGTGGGTGTGGTGCCGTTGGCATCGGTAAAGGAAATCGTAATCTCATCGTCATCGCCAGCGTTTGCGATGGTGGCTATGGTATTGCCGCTTTCAGAAATGCTTCCGCCGCCGTCGGGTCCTCCAGTTACAGTGATATTGCCACCGGTGGGGACTGCGAGGACGTCGTCGGCGTTGGTTCCGCCGTTTCTGGAGATGCTGACCGAAGCGCCGTCGTAGTTGCCATTACCGCTATTAAGGAGGTCCAAGCTTGTATCCGCAATGCTTACGTCTGCGTCGAGGGTTACGGGGTCTCCATTTTCTGTGAAAGCAGGCGTGCCATCGAGGTTGGAAAAGCTGGGGGCGGCGGAGGCTGTGGTTGTTCCAAGGCAGAAGAGCAGCAAGGCGCTGAGGAGAAATCGGTGGCGTGTGATATTTTGCAGTCCTTTTGAAGAGAGGAAAGCACCTAGGAAAATTGAGGTCTGCTGTTGGATATTAGTCGATTTCTTCATTTTCGCGATACGCTAGCGAGTTGCCCGCGAAGCCCGAGGTAGTCGCGATCGCTCTTTGTATCGGAGAACACTTACTCATATTGAGTAGTATTCTGGATGCGCTAATGAAGGTGAGACCCTAGGGAGCGTTTTACGCGATTTTAGCGGTGAAAGCTATTTCACAGTTGGTTCAAAAGATGCATTTTTCTTTTAGTAGAAAGTAATCTTTGGGGAGAGCACGCGTCCCGCGTGCTTATTTGGGCGTCCCGCCCAAGATAGCCTGCATTCGGTAGGGCGTGACGGTTTTATCCTGAGCAAAGCCGAAGGGCCTAGCACGCAGCAGAGCCTACGTGTTCGACTAGCAGTCGAACCTACAGATTTTTTAGCGAAAAATGTAGGTTCGATCATTGATCGGACTTTTGGTTGAGCTGACGGCCTGCGTATAGTAGAAGCGACGTCTCGTCGCTTTGCCCAAGATGATGAAAGCGGCGAGACGCCGCTTCTACCTTATCGTATTGATGCGTCTCGCCGTTTTCTGCCTTGGTTGCTAAAGTGTCATTCTTGCTGTTGATTTTATTATTCAGCCTCGGGCTTTACGCTTCGGAAGAAAGTAGAGGGGAATTCGTCTGAAAGGTCGGCTTCGCATTCAAAGTACCCATCTTCTTCGGCGGTAATCGTACCCCAATTTGTCCAATTGAATAAATCGTCCGATTCCTCGATTCGGTAAGTTTGTCCGGGGAAGCCGCGAAAGAGGATTCGCAGGTTCCCGGTCTCAAGTATTTCAATACTTGATATTATTGGGGCGTCGCCTTCGTCTATGACGAGTCCGATAGTAACGAGCGCAGTTGATTGTGCTCCGACTGGATCTTCGACTGTGTAGGTGAAGCTGTCGATGCCGATGAAACCTAGCGGATCATAGGTGATGTGAGTCTCGCTAAGCTCGATAGCTCCGCCATTGTTTTCGGTGTATTCAATGGCGACGATAGTAAGAGTGTCCTCGTCTTCGTCTGTATCGTTGGCGAGCAGGTTTGCAAAAGGAATTTGAATACTGTCAGTAGCGTGACGCAGAACCGTGTCGTCGAAAGCGATCGGAACGTCATTAGTATTTTCAATGCGAGCGGTTTCAGTCGACGCTATGGGTCCTTCGTTTTGACCGAAATCATCCGTGTAGCTGGCAGTAACCCGAATTCTATTCCCAATGTCTGTTTGAGTTAAGGCATAGCTAGTGCCGGTGGCTCCCGGAATATCCGCTTGGTTACGTTGCCACTGATAGGAAATAGCTCCTATGCCGTCTTCATCTGCAAGGGTGTTGGCTGCGGTGAGGGTTTGGTATTCGGAGGGTGTTCCTGAGATGGATACCGCTCCGGTTGGGGCGTCGTTGATGTTAGCGATGTTTGCGGTTGCGAGGCTCGCTACGAACTCTTCTGTTCCTTGGTCGTCGGTGTAGTTAGCGACGACTTGTATGGTTGAATCGACATCCGCTTGGGCGAGTGTGTAGCTTGAGCCGGTGGCTCCAGAGATATCCACGCTGTCGCGTTGCCATTGGTAAGAAATAGTTCCGAGGCCATCTTCGTCTGCAAGTGTGTTGCTTGCGGTAAGCGTTTCGTCTTCGGTGGGTGTTCCTGAAATGGATACTGTGCCGGTGGGGTCATCGTTTACGTTGGCGATGGCTTCGGTGGTGGGACTGGATACGGATTCTTCGGTTCCTTGGTCGTCGGTGTAGCTAGCGACGACTCGTATACTTGTTCCGACGTCTGCTTGGGTGAGGGTGTAGCTTGAGTTGTTGGCTCCGGAGATATCGACGTTATTGCGTTGCCATTGGTAGGCGAGAGTTCCGAGTCCGTCTCCATCTGATAGAGAGGTCGATTCTGCGGTGAGCAGTTCATCTTCCATGGTGATGCCATTTATCATAGGCGATCCTGAGGGGGCATCGTTTATGTTAGCAATGTCGAGATTGATAGTTGCAAAGAAAATGTCTCCGGATCCATCTCCGTCATTTCCAGTTACTGTGATTGTCGCTGCATTGTCACCCACGATGTCTGTCGCTCCAGTATATTGAATCGCGGATACAGTATCGAGATAAGTGTTAATGTTATCGATCGTTCCCGAAAGGATCAGTTCGTTGGCGTCGGATCCTGTAGCGGTTACGTCTCCATTGGATGTGGCTGTGAGAATGCCGGAACTGGCTGTCAATGTAACCGTTAGAGAACTCTCGGCATCTGGATCAACGAATGTGGCTGAACTAAAATCGATGTTGGAGCGTGTTTCTTCAACGGCGTCCAAGTCGGTTGGACTATCGGTCAAAGAGGGTTCGTCGTTGATTCCGACGTAATTAACTGTGAAACCGCTTAATGTGCTATCGTAGCTTTCTATGTAGAAATAATCTTGAGCAGTTTCGCCGTCTCTTAACTGGCTGATATTTTGATTGATCTGTAGAATCCAAGAACCGAAATCGAATGTTTCGAAAGTTGCATGGTCTCCAACTTGTTCTGCGTCAGGCCCAAATAAGTCATTGCCGTCATCTACGTCGGTGACTGAAAGCGTTCCATAAAGATACCATAGACTTCCTTGGTTGATTGTTACAGTGCGTCCAGGCAATTCTCCTCCGCCTAAATCAGGATCTAGATATACTATGAAATTTGTGGCTGGGTCGTTGACTTCGGAAATATTTACATTGCCTCCGGCGGGTGTGGCGGAGCTTGTTCCGTCTTCAAGCTGCAGGGTAAAGGTGGCTGCGGGAGTTCCTGATACGTCTTGAGCTCCTGTGTATTGAATTATAGATACATCGTTGAGGAATGTTTCTATGTCTGCCTCTAGTCCTGAAAGGGTGAGGCTATTTGTTCCAGATCCAGTGACGGCGATTTCGCTTGTAGATGTGGCGGCGAGTGTGCCGCTAGATACATCGAGGGTGATGTTCAAGGTGTCCCCGTCTGCATCGAATAGGTCTATGGCGCTTAGGTCGAAATCACTAGCGGTATCTTCGTCAGTCGTTATCACTGTGGGAGTACCGGTTAGCGTGGGGGCATCATTTTCATCGGTGATTTCGATACTGAAAACCTGAGAAGTGACGCGGCCGTCTTTGTCGGTGGCTGCGATTGTGAGAGTGTGGGTACTGAGCGTCTCGAAGTCGAGTTTGCTGGAATCGGATACGGTTATAACGCCGCTTTCCGAGTCGATTTCAAAGGCTCCTGTTTCTGATTGATTGGCGATGGTATAGGCGATTGTTTCCTGCCCGACATTCCCTGCGTTTTGCAATACTGCGTCGACATCCCATTCGATAAAGGTGTGGTAGGTCGGAGTTCCGCTGCGATCGTTCCATTTGCCATTGGATTCGAGAAGTGTTGCGAAGTGTTCCGCTTCGCCTGTATTGTCTGGATCGCTTTCGTCCCAGTTTGAGTATGGATTACTGGAGTTTGTATCCGAAGTTTCAGGATTCCAGAACAAGGAATCTGGGCTGGAGCCAGTGTACCAGAACCATTCTCCTTCTTCGTCTTGGTCGGACGCTCCGAGGTGTAGGCTTGTCCAGCCGGAGCCAAAGGTTTCATCGGCGAGGTCTTGGGCGAATTGGTTTTCGTGGGCGGATCCAATGGTGAGAAGTTGTCCGGGGAGGCTATTGAGTGTGGTGGCGATTGCGGTGGCTTGAGCGTTTGCCCATGTTTCAGCGGTGGAGCTGGCTTTGTAGAATTTGTTACTTACCGGGTCGTGATGCAGATCGGAATCGGCGAGGAGCAGAGTAGCGATGAGGAGGTCTCGCTTAGAGTCGCTGGTTCGGATACTGCCAATCTCGGTATCATTAGCCGAGTTTTCTGGAATGGTAAGGAAAAGCTCAGGATGACTTAGCGTGAGGCTGTCTGAATTGGGTGAATGAAAGAGACGGAGGTTGTTGCCGCTTACCTTTTCAGTGATGACTCCACCGTTTTCTATCGATTGAAAGTCCCAGCTGGCGATAAGGCCTGCGGTATTTCTTGAAATGGGGCCGTCGAGGTTAGCTTGCATTTCTTCAACGGTGCGAACGTCTTCAAATATGCGAATTTCGTAAAGGGTGTCGTCCAAGGTGTCTGAAGGATACGCGACTTCTCCGGAGGCGCTTGGGGAACCCAAAAAGGTTAAAGTGCCATTGTCTGCGAAGGTTTTTGGGTAGTATACAAATTCTTCGGTCGCTTGGACTCCGTTGTTGTAAGCTTTCCAGGGTGTGTAGTCTCCGGGAGAAGTTATCGAGAGGGTCCGAACGCTCCCGTCTTCGAAGTTTTCCAAACCGTCTGAAGGGAAGGTGATATAGAGTCCGTTGAGCAGTACGGACAATCCATATTCATCATCTGCATATAAGTAAAATGAATCGTTGGGACCTCCGCCTCTGTATCCGGCGAGATCATCGCCTAGATCGGTAGTGGCGAAGCGGAATTCGAAGGTGATGGCTGTCCGGCCACCGAGGACTGCTGCTCCGTCGTCTACTTTCAGGTAAACATTGCTACCGCCTGTCAATCCGCCGTATTGCGTGGTGGATACGGATAGATTTCGAGGCGTTTGCAGTTCGGCAAGCTCTGCAATGATCGACGCCGCGGGACTTGCGTCGTAGATGCGAAGGTCGTCAATGAGCCCGTCGAACGGTTGGCTAACTTCGTCCCTAAAGGAGGAGCCTATTCCGATACTGCTGAGGGTACCCGCTGCGCTGATGAATGCGTCCACCGTATCGTCTCCAATCGTATAGGTGAGATCAGAGGAGGCGACTTTTCTCCCGTCGATATAAAGGCTGTGTTCGTTGGTTGCGACTGAGACGGCGAGGTGGCGCCAGTTATCGTCATCCGCTGCAAATGGAGTGCTAAATGTGGCTTGGTCACTGAGCTGAACTTGAAGCGTTCCGTCTGCGAGCATGACAATTTTCCAATCCTTGGAGGAGTCGGTTGCACTCGTTGCGCAGAAGAGCGTTTGGGTGGTTTCGCTGCTTGAGGTTCTGAACCAAAGGGCGATGGTTCCCTCAGCAAGGGATCCAAGGTTTGCCTTGTGCTGGGTGAGGTCGAGGAATTCGTTATTGTCTGCTTCGAGCGAGAGCTTCCCTGTTCCTATATTGTTGGTTGCGGCAGTCAGATCGATGGTTGCTCCATTGCTGAGAACGCCATCGTAATCGTTGCCGCTTTCGTCGTCTGAGTTTGTATCGAAAGACCAATGACCCAATAAGTCGGCGGTTAGATTTTGAGAGCTTAGGGCGACAATGCTTGTTGGACTTGAGCTGACCGGACCTTCTTTTTGGAAGATTTGGTCAACGTAGCTGACATCAACACCGATTTTCTTGCCTGCATCGCGTAAAGTGAGGGTATAGGTTGAATCGGTAGCATTGGGAATGTTCTCGCCGTTTAGTGTCCATTGATAGCTGAACGGCGTGTCGCCGCTACCGTTGTGGAATCCTGACCCATCAAAAATGCCGTCGGCGTCATCGATACTGGATACGTCCGCGTTGAGCGTTTGGTAGACTTCCTCGGTTCCAGTGATGGTGGGCTGCCCAGTTGGCAAGTTGTTGAGTGGATCGACATAAAAGCCGATCGTGGACGCTTGGTTGGGAGTGCCCACTCCGTCGGAAGCTTGAATGGAAAGCTGGTCGTAGGTGTAAAATCTATCGACACTGGTAGTGTAAGTAATATGGCCGGTATCGTTTGATAGATAGGCGTTTAGTTCGGATGTTGTACCAACTAAAGTAATGCCATTATTTCCATTGTCTGTCGCTGTTACGCCTTCGAGGGAACCGTCTGCGGCAGTCAATACGGAACCTGTATCCGAGGATGTTATAGTGATCGTTAGGTCTCCAGTTGTATCGATATCTGAAATCGTAAAACTCGAAAGGTCTACATCTGTCTCTGTTTCTTCGGTCACTTGTAGAAAAAGTGACCCGGCAATTGTTGGAGGATCGTCTACACCAGTAACGTCAATAGCAACCGTGCCGAGTGTGATGTCTCCTGATCCGTCGCCGTCGTTAGCTGAGAATGTTAGCAAAGCGTTTGCGAGGCCGTAGCTATCTTCTTCAGGGGTCCATGAGATTGCGTCCGCAGCGTTGAGGTAGCTGTTGATATCCGTCGGACTGCCAACGAGTGAGAGTGTCGTGTCGTCTACTCTGGCTTCGATTACGCCCGAGCCGACGCTTGCTCCGTCGGTTGGGGTAGCGAAATTACCGTTACTAACGGACAAGGTCACGGTGAGGGTGGGACTGTCTGGATCTGTGAAGACGAGAGAAGAAAGGTCCAAATCGCTTTCGGTGTCTTCGTTTGCCTCTAGATGGCTTGGTAGACCACTGAGCGACGGGTTGACCGTGAAATTGATGGTGTCAAAGCCGCCTGAGAAGTTTGGGCTAGAGGCGCCTCCACTATGGGTAATCGTGAAGGAACTAACATTTTTCCAATCACTCGGATCAACCAAGACGGAGATGTTCGAGAAATCGCTCGATGTAAGGCTTATCGTTGAGCCTGAACCGCTGGTTACCTTGAAGGTGTAGGTTCCGTCAATTGTAGCGTCGTCGTCATAAAAGACTAAATTCTCGATGTTAATCGGTTTGTCGAAAGTGAGGTCGAACTGAGTTGCTGCATTGTGGGATATCGCTCGTATCGATTGGCCGCTAGTTAAGTCAATTGACGCGGTGCCGACTGTCCAATTGGACCCAGTGGCAGCGTAGGTTGCTGTAACGCTCTCTTCAACCTCGGTGAGGATTGCTCCCGAACCTGAGTAACCAGTAATGTCGAAAGTCCCACCCTTTGAAACTGTCGGTGAAGCGAGAATTGCACTAATGCATAGGCTGAGGTGGGCCGCTAAATAGTGAGCTTTTTTCGTTCTTAGTAATATCATCTTGGAGTCCGCTAGAAAACTCTATCGGTAGTCCGTGATACAACCTAAGATAATGAACTCATCTTATTGGGCATATTCAGATCCAAGTTTAAAATACTTGTCATAAATTGGCGGTAAAAATTTACAAAATTGTAAGACCTATTTTTGAACCAAAATTTAGTGTGAAAGTATGGAAATATCAGCTTTAATCGATTGCAGCTCTTAAGTCGTCGATGAGCGTAAGAACTACACCGGCGGATCCTCGAAAAGTACCATAGCCTTGGGGATCTCCGTCTTTGGTATACCATTCGTAGAATCCGTCGTTTTCGATGACGCGTTTGAGCATGGGAGTAGCGGCTTCCCGGGCTTCTTTAATGAAACCGTTGCGGGCTAGCTGGCTGGCCATGCGGGCTCCGAACCAAGTCCAGTCGCCTCCGTTTTGATAGTGATAGGGAGACATATGGGGGTTTTTAAAGAAGCCTTCTGGATATACGGGGTAGAGGGTGAGTCCGATTGATTGCGCTCCTGATTTGGATACGTTGTCCTGCATTGTCTGGTAAGAGCTTATTATTTCTTTCGGCTTTAGCATTCCTGCCTCGATGGCTACGGCAGTACCGCCATGAAAGAAGATTTCGCTTTCGTTGAAGTCTGCGGGAAAAGGAGAATCGAAGAGATATAGGTGGGGACGGAATTTTTTGGCTTTGGAGTCCCAGAGGTGTTTACGAGTGGATTTAACTATCTGCGACCGAATTTTACTCCAGCGTTTGTTTGCTTTGGAGTCGTTGTTGAGTTCTAGAAAGTCGTTGATTGCTATGACGAACATAGCGTTGTCGTAAATATCGATGGCTGGGTTACTGCTTTCGTCGAGTTCTACTCCCCATTCATGCTCTGGTTGAACATCGCCCCAATCAGCAGTTGTTCCTCCCCAGAGTAAACCGTGTTCTTCGTCGAAGCGCTCGTTCATGAGGAAGTCGAGGGCATGCTCCATTCGATCGATTACGGTGACACCATCGACAATCGTTTTCAGGATTTCTGAGTCTCGAGTCTTTTTGACGAACTTATAAGTTGCTTGAATGAGGGATGCTTCTTGGTCCGTCTCAACTGTATTTTTGTAGTAAGCGATGTTTAGGTCGGTTCTAAGTTTGTGATAGCCGTCGAGAAGGGGTGTAGTTCCGAGTGCTTTGTAGCCATCTGCTATGTTCCCATCCGCTTCTTGGATACGGTAGAACATGAGTAAGCGATCGCGTACGATATCTACGGGTTGTACTTCGCAGGAGTGGGTAATAAATGTATTGAAGTCTCGGATCCAAACCTCGTCATAAATGTTGCCTGCATTGAAACCAGAGGCGAGGAGTTCCAGACCCATTTTTTCGATTTTAGCGAGTTTGGAGTCGTCGAGGTATAAAGGTTTAGCGCCTTCTGTTTGTTCTGCGAAACAGGCGAGTGTAAAAATTAAAAATAGAAAATAACGAGGAAGTATTTTCATCTTGAGGGTGTGTTGAGTTCGAAATCACTCACTTCTCGAATGACTCGGAATCGCATTTGTTTTTCCAGATCGCGGTAAATGAATTCATCGAGATTGAGACGAATGATTTCGTAGGCGTCACGTGTCCAGTACTCAGGCTCTGCGATCGGCTCTTCTTCTCCCTCTTTGATGAAGCCTTTTAGAATTGTGAAATAGACAGTGCCACTGGCTCCCCAGTCGCCGTATTCGATTGTTGTTTTCTTTTTGCCGTCCTTATCAATATCGATAAAGGTGGTGAGAAAAGTGCCATCTGCTTTGTGTTCGATAAGCCACTCGCGGACTTGGCCATCGACTCGTTTTTGTTTTCCGTACCATTTTCCTTTTAAGGCAGTCCAAGTTCGAGCGTCATTGAATTTTTTGGACGAAGGTGAGGTGAGGATTTTACTTTTCGAAGTGTAGGAGGTACTACAGGCCGCTAAAAGTAGCGAGCTGAGGGCAAGGAGAGCGATGAGCAGTTTTTTCATGATTAGGTGCGGAAGATAATACTTTCTTTTTGGAAGAAGCGAGTAGCCAGCCGAGCGACTCCAAAAGCGTAGAGAATGGATGTCGCGAGCGTAATCAAAAAGAAAGAGGTCTGGAAGCTAGCGCTCAGCATTTGTTTGATTGCGAGGGCTGTATTCAAGATTGGAATGAAGGCGGTGTAGAGTGGGCTCTCAGCGCCAAGGATTGTAGAGAGCATCGCAGGGAAGATGACGATCATCATGAAGGGGAATACATATGTCTGCGCTTCTTTGGGGTTGCGAGCGAAGCTGGACACGAGCAGTAAAATTGAGGAGGTCATCAAGCAAACGGGAACGACAATAAGCAGCATACCACCTATTGAAGCATAGGAAATTGATATGGAGTCTCCGACTAACTCATTGAATACAGCCAGTCCGCTTTGAAAAGGAATAAGAATACCGGTAAGAGCACAGATCGCTGCAAGTATGCTGATAAAGCATATCGTTAAGAGTTTTCCTTGTACGAGAGCTATGCGCGATGCAGGCGAGACGAGAAGTGTTTCCATGGTTCCACGTTCTTTCTCGCCGGCACAAAGATCGAATGCTGTCGTCATTCCTCCGAAGGAGGCGCTCATAATAATGATGTATGGGAGAAAAATGCTTAAAACGTATCCACCCATTGAATTCTTTGAAGCGATGGACCTTTCTTCAATCTGAGTGGGTTGAATAAAGGACTTATCAAGTTCGATGGATTCTAGACGTTTGTTTACTTGGTCCGCGTCGAAGGCTCGTAAGGCTTGTCGAATACGTCGCCGAGCGTTTTCCGACTTTTCGTTTGCTTGATTAAATAATATTTCGAGGGAGGCGCTTTCTTGCGTTTTGAATTTTTCGGCGGCTTCTTGCGATACAATGAGGGCTGCTCGTGTTTCTCGATTTTCGATTGATTGTTCGAGGGCTTCCTTCTCAGTGAAATATTTTAGCTTCAGTCGTTTATCGTTCTCGAAGTGAGTGACGAGTTCTGGAAAATCTGCTTCTTGATAAATCCCTATTGGGAGGATGCTGTTTTGCTCGTTCATCGCCTTCTTCCCCATAAAAAAGGTAGAGACTAATAGCAGCAAGGGCGTGACGAGTAGTGGGAATAGCATGACTCCGAAAAGCACGCGTTTATCTCGGAGTGTTTCGCTGAGTTCTTTGGAGAATACAGTTCGTGTGATACTAGGCATCTTGGGCGGCCTCCGATACTATTTTTAGGAAAGCGTTTTCTAGCACTTGCTCGCCTGATTGAACTCTAAGCTCTTCGACGGTGCCTCGGGCTACGATCTTGCCGTGGTGGACGACGGCTATCTTGTCGCAGAGGCGTTCGACTTCACTCATGATGTGGGTGGAAAAAATAACGGTGAGCCGATCAAGGCGACATTGTTCTATGAAGCTCATGATTGTTTGCGAGGTCATGACATCGAGTCCGCTGGTTGGCTCGTCGAAAATCATCACTGGGGGGCGGTGCACGATGGATCGAGCGATGGATACGCGTTGCTTTTGTCCGGTGGAAAGTTTGTCACAGCGGCCTTTTTGGAATTCGCCGATTTCGAATTGTTCGATTAACTCGTCGACTCGTGTTTTGAGGTGGGGGCCGTGAATACCGTTTAGCTTTCCGAAGTATTCGATCATCTCGCGCGCAGTGAGTCGGCCGTAAACGGCGGTGCTGCCTGATAGAAAACCGATGGAACGTCTCACGTCTTCCGGAGCCGTCAGGATGTTATGTCCAGCAATGGTAGCAGTGCCTGCGGTGGGACGAAGCAAAGTGCCGAGAATACGTAGCATCGTTGTTTTGCCCGCTCCATTTGCTCCGAGAAGCCCGAATATTTCACCTGGATGTGATTCGAAGCTTATATCGTCGACGGCTTGGATTGTGCCGCGTTTGCGGTCGTGGAATGATTTACTTACGTTTTCGACGTTAATCACAGTGGGTGTTGGCTGGAGAATCGTGTTTAAAAAGGCGTTTAGTTTGGATGTTTGCCAGAAAAAAGGGCCGATCTAATCTCGGTTTACATCCGATTGAGATATGTCTTATAAGAGGACTCAGGCCATTTTACAGCCTCTATGTTACTGCTTTGTTACCAAGAACTAAGCGAGATCATAACCTATTGATGCTGAGCGCAATTACTCATTGGGCATAGTATCAATTTACAGAAAAACGTTTATCAATAGAGGCTTTTCCCACGAACGAGTGAAATTTTTTGAGCAAAAATACTCAAGTGGCTGCATTCCCAACCGATTGATAGGCGTATATTATAATGTTATTATTGTTTTAGAGGAATTTTCATAAATTACCTTATTTAGAGATGGATTGTTTGAAAGCAGGGCTGGGAAGCCCTGCTTTTTTTTGCGTCAAGATTTAGCGATCTGAAGGAATCAAGTTGTCAGGCTAGAATCTGGCGTTTGAATGCCTCGGATAATGAGCGAGACTCAAACCGACAAAATTTTTGATACTGTAGAAGAAGCGATTCGTGAGATCGCGGCGGGGCGCCCGGTAATCGTGACTGATGATGAGGGGCGCGAAAACGAAGGAGACCTTGTGGTTGCAGCGTCGAAGATTTCCTCGGAAACGGTCAACATGATGATACAGCATGCGCGTGGCTTGATCTGTGCGCCATGCACAGCGCATCATTTGCACCGTTTGGGTATCACTCAAATGGTGAGAGAAAATCGCGAGTCGCATAAGACTGATTTTACAATTTCGGTGGATGCTGCGGAAGGAATTACAACAGGCATCAGTGCCTATGATCGCTTTCGTACGATTCAACTTTTGGGGAATCCGGACACGCGGCCGGATGAGTTCGTACAGCCGGGGCATATCTTTCCGCTAAAGGCCCGTGACGGGGGCGTCCTGGAGCGAGCGGGTCATACGGAAGCGGCGGTGGATCTGGCGTCTCTTGCCGGGCTGTTCCCATCAGCGGTGATTTGCGAGATTTTGAATGACGATGGGACGATGTCTCGCCAGGGCGACTTGGTGAAATTCAAGGAGCGGTTTGGCCTTAAGATGATCTCTATAGCGGACTTGATTGAATACCGCCGTCGCAGTGAAAAACTTGTGGAGTTGGTCCACGAGCGTCCGTTCGAGAGCGATTTTGGAACCTTTCAACTGAAGGTTTTCAAGAGCACGCTGGATGGGCGAGAACACTTAGCGTTTGTTGCAGGTGACTTGGACGAGGAACCTGCATTGGTCCGGGTGCACGGAGAAAACTTGTTTTCTGATCTTTTTCGAGAAAAAGGCAGTCGAGGCCACGAAGGTTTGGACGAGGCATTTCGCAAAATCGCTCAAGCGGGCAAGGGGGCAGTTGTATATCTGCAGCGGGAAGACTCTGGTTTGGGCGATTCCAAAAAAAGCGATAGCGATGACAAATCGTCTCGAACGGGGATGGGCTTGAGAGAGTATGGAATCGGGGCGCAAATCTTGGTCGCTCTCGGGTTGAAGAAAATTCGACTCCTTTCGAACACGAATCGAAACGTAGTTGGTTTGGAGGGCTACGATCTCGAAATCGTTGAACATGTTTCGCTTTGATCGAAACGCTCAATCTTTAGAAAACTAATTTCAGAATAGGTCTTTACTTGGCGTCGAATTGGCGGCATTTCCGGTTCTCCTTTTTAAACGCGTTCTTACTATCATGAGTCAACTTTCTCCTAAGCCTATTGAAATAGACGGTTCAGGGTTCCGATTTGGAATCGTAGCTGCCCGATTTAACCAAGAGTTTGTTGATGGTTTGGCTGACGGCGCGCGAGAAGTACTCATCGCTGCTGGCGTTTTGGAAGACTCGATCGTTTTCGAGCGCGTACCCGGTTCGAACGAACTGCCCTTGGCGGCAAAATTGATGGCGGAAACCGGTAATTTTGACGGGATTCTCGCATTAGGAGCCATCATCAAGGGAGGCACACGTCACTATGAAATGGTCGCGGATGGTTCAAATTATGGACTTCATCGCGTGGCTCTCGATACGGGTGTGCCGATTGTGAATGGTGTGATAGTTGGCGATACGGAAGAGGATGTAAAAGAGCGCTGTATTGGTTCTATTCCTAAAGGTAAGGAATTTGGCGAATGTGCCTTGGAAATGGCGACCCTGCGTCGTAAATATTTGTAGAAAAATGGCTGAAGAAAAAGTATCGCAACGCAGACTCTGTAGAGTCGCCTGTATTCAATATGTTTATTCATGGTCGATTAATCAGCCTGATAACTTAGCGGATAACATTCGCTTGTTTTTCGACGATCAAGAGCATGAACGTGATTATTACTCATTTGCCGAAGAATTGATCCATGGTATACTCGATAATTTGGATACTATCGATGAGCGGATCCAGGAACTCGCGAATAATTGGGAATTTGATCGGATTGCCAAAATCGACTTAGCTATTCTGAGAATGGCGATTTTTGAGCTTCTATTCAGAAAAGACATTCCGCCTGTTGTAACCATTAATGAAGCGGTTGACTTAAGTAAGGAGTTTTCATCTGCGGAATCGAAGCGTTTTGTTAATGGGATCCTCGATAAGGTGAAGGGGAAACTTGATCGACCTGCTCGCAAAGCGAGTTGGGATGTGGACGACGTTTAGGCTCTTGGAATCGTAAAAGATGTTTTCGCTTTTAAAGAAATTCAAATCTGGGCTAGCTAAGTCAGCCCAATCGATTGGTGGCATTTTTGGCCGCAAGAAATTGGATGCTTCTTCGATTGAGGAGCTGGAAGAAGCTCTTTATGGAGCGGATTTTGGATATGAGACTGCTGAGGAAATCGTTGAGGAGACGCAGAAGGCTTATAAGAAAGATAAGGAGTTGCGTGGGAGCGACGTGGCAAAAATCGGCTCGAGCGTATTGCGTCGTGTATTGCAAGGTTCTGAAGGACGCATTGAGTTTCAAGAAGGGAAGCCTACTGTTATTTGCCTGATCGGGGTGAATGGTTCTGGGAAAACGACGACTACGGCAAAAATGGGCTATCAGTTCAAAAACGAAGGCCGTAGCGTTTTGGTAGCTGCTTGCGATACGTTCCGTGCGGCAGCGATCGAACAATTACGTGAGTGGTCGAATCGTTTAGATTTGGATATCGTATCTGGGCAACATGGAGCAGATGCGGCGGCAACAGCTTTTGATGCTTACCAAGCTGCTGAGGGCCGCAAGCACGATACCTTAATTATCGATACGGCAGGACGTCTCCATACAAAGAGTAATCTAATGGAGGAGTTGGCTAAGATTCGTCGCGTATTGCAAAAACATGACGAGGCTGCTCCGCATTACAGTTTGTTGGTAGTTGATGGAAGCTTGGGATCCAATTCGATCGAACAAGCTCGAGTGTTTCACGAGAAGTTTGGATTGGATGGGCTTGTGCTTACCAAACTCGACGGAACAAGCCGCGGTGGAGCGATCGTGGGTATATACCGTGAACTAAAGTTGCCAATATTTTTCTTAGGACTCGGAGAACAAGCGGAAGATTTACAAGAGTATCGAATTGATAATTACGTGGATGCTATCTTTGGTTCTTCGGAAGACGAAGAATAAGTGAGGCTAGTCCTTGCGAACCCCATGTCGGTTTTCAGTAACTGCTTGGTTGTTGAATTCCGTTTTTCTTAGATCGGTCGGATGTCCTAGGCACTCATTGCGTGTCCGGCTGATGAGATGTATTTAGCTTTTCATTTCTTATATAAGCGAATACAGCAATGCATAAAGCGACAAGTGACGGTAGGTAGTCTGTTCCTATCTTGCCTGTGTTTCCGCTATACATCTGTCCGAATATGAGTGAAATATAAGTAAAGCCTATAAGCAGGTATCCAAATTTTATTTTCCACCCGATAAGTAAAAGAACCCCGGCTGTTAGTTCTACGAACGGTAAAGATAGACCATAGGGATAGAGCAAAAAACTTGGGATTTCTCTCGCGACGATTTCCGTATTCATGGCTCCTTGTGTGACTGACGATGCGAATCCAAGAATTCCTTCGATGGGGTTAAGTTCTCCGTCAACTCTAAGCTTCTTTACGCCGACTAATAGAAAATATATTCCGAAGCTCCACCTGAGAATGTTAGATGCAAATGAGTATTCGTTTTTGAAAAAGTGAGTCTCGATTTTATTTAGTATTTTTTGCATATCACATTAAAACGGAGTAACGCGAAAATTACTGCATTTATTTCATATGACTACTTGGGTACTAAATCTTTTTAAGAAGGTGTCCTTTCATTCGCTGTGAAATGAATAATCTTTTTTGTCATTCGAATGAGTTCATTTAGGGCGTGTTCGTGAATAAATTTTGCCATGGGTAAAGAGGTTGTTTAACGCATTATGTAATTTATTGAAGTATTTGTAATTTAATTACATATAT
>JAKYXN010000089.1 GCA_022538095.1 Puniceicoccaceae bacterium K14
TGGCCGATGCGTTGAGATCCATCACGAAACAGGATTGCGAGGCATTCTTTAAGCATGCCAATTATGCGACTGAATGAATGAAAGATGCTCTAGAGAGTAATAGGTCAAAGTTTGGAAACGAGTCCCGTAGCTTATTCGTTGGTGGGCATTCGTCTGGTGGGCATTTGGCTACATTGCTGGCTACTAATCCACAGTACTTGGCAGCAGAGGGGTTGCGCTTGAGCGATTTAGCAGGAGCGATTCCTGTTGAAGGAGCGTATGATATTGAGCAATATAGGTCGAAGTTGATCGCCCTGGGGACTTCTAGAAAGTTTGCTGACCTGCATGTCCAAACTGTTTTCGGAGATGATTCCAAAATGTGGAAAGAGGCTTCGCCTGCATCTTTTCTTGAGGAAAATAATGTTCCGCTCTTTGTCGTGACGGGGGATGAGCACGCATTTAACGAATACGCGAAGCCGTTAACCGACGCCCCGCCTGAAGCGAATAATATCACTTTTTACCATGCGAAAGGTAGAACACATCAAACCGTTGCTGCTTTTATGGGTCGAAACGAACCGGACCGGGTTCGAGAGGACATAATTGAATTTATTCGAAGTGTATCCAAGGAAACGAAAACTCAATCGAAGACTGAATGAAAAGAATGTTTATATTCTCTACTTGGTCCGCATGGACTCTTCCATGGTAAGTCCGGTGAGTCTTTTTATGCCTCCGAAAAGAAGCCAAAGAGCGTATCCTGTAATAACCATTGTAGGGATTACGATTACGACCCACGAAAGGGCATTCATTTTGCCGATTTGTTGATTAAACTCCTCGGTACCTCCGGCACTTGTAACAATTGCTTTAGCAAGTATGAAATTCAGAATGGCACTACATAAAAAAGAAAATGCAAGAACGTAGGTAGTTTTGTCTATCAATTTACTAAACGCGGTCTGGTTGCCGTTTTGCTCGAGAGTTGATTCGATTTTTTCAGTATCAAAAATTTGATCACTGTAGAGGAATGTGCGAACTAGCGGTCGCTTTGATCGCATGCTCGCTAGTACGAATACTCCTATTAGAGCTGGAATTGTGGCTTCTTTTACTGCGATCCAGAATCCGTCGAGTTCCATTAGTCCGATGACACCTGTAATGAGGACATTGGCCAGCCCGAGCCCTGAAAGAAAGTTAAATGTCCTTCGTGTAGCATAGTCATAGATGCCGTAACCAAGGGGAAGCGCTATCGCCACTATTAGGGCGATAGTAGGGCCGAGTCGATCTTCGCCACTAAGCTTCGTCAAAATCATGATGGGTGCCATGAGATTGAAAATCAGGTTCAAGAACATGTTTTCTTGTTTGGGATTTGTTTTGGTCATTATGACGATTTCTTAGATTGTCTCGTTCTGGGAGTGATCCAGTCTTGTAAACTCATCAGCTAGAAATCTAAATCACATCTTCATGTCAAACGCTCGTATTCTTCTCGGGGTCAATATCGACCATATTGCAACACTACGACAGGCTCGCTATCGTGAGATGGCAGACAATTGTGGAAAGATGATTGAGCCGGATCCTGTGTTTTTGTCGTTGCTAGCGGAGAAGGCTGGGGCTGATGGAATTACGGTTCACCCGCGCGAAGACCAACGTCACGTTCAGCGTGGGGACGTTGTTCGATTGCGGTCATGCATCCAAACAAGGCTAAACATGGAGATGGCTGCGACGGATGATATGTTGAATTTTGCTCTCGAGGTGAAACCTGATTCTATATGTATCGTGCCAGAAAACCGCGAAGAAGTCAGCACTGAGGGTGGCCTCGAAGTCGCAGGCAACTATGCGCGCATAGAGAGGATTACAAAAGAAGCTCAGGCCGTAGGAATAGAGGTTAGTCTTTTTATCGATCCGGTTGTTGAACAGATAGAAGCATCCTCTAG
Organism: Puniceicoccaceae bacterium K14; assembly: GCA_022538095.1. Taxonomy (GTDB): domain Bacteria; phylum Verrucomicrobiota; class Verrucomicrobiia; order Opitutales; family Opitutaceae; genus JAKYXN01. The sequence continues at coordinate 1,902 of JAKYXN010000089.1, forward strand.
GATTGGAGCCGAGTTTGTAGAGTTACACACTGGGGCGTATGCGAATGCATATTACGAAGCGAGTGAAAGAAAGGTGGAATTCCATCGATTGATTGAAGGAGCTAAATTGGCCCATGATAATGGTTTAGTCGTGAATGCGGGGCATGGAATCAACTATGTGAATATCCATGAGGTGAAGCATATCCCGCATCTCAATGAATTGAATATTGGCCACAGTATAATCAGTCGGTCTGTTGTTTATGGAATTGATGAGGCCGTTCGAGAAATGGTTTCTTTGATGGGGATTTAACTTTCTCTTGTGATGGATATTTCTTTGCCGCTCGTTGGTCCTGTTGTGGGTATTGGCGTTGATATTACGGACGTTAGTCGTATTGGAGAAATACTAGATCGGCAGGGAAAGCGTTTCATCGAACGCGTTTTTACAGAGGAGGAGTACGAGTATTGTTTGAGTCATAAGTATTCGAATAAGCATTTTGCCGCTCGATTTGCTGCAAAGGAGGCAGTGGCGAAAGCGTTTAGCACAGGCATTGGAGAATATTTGAATTGGACTTCGGTATCTGTTTCTCGGGGGGACCGTGGACAGCCTATTGTTTTTTTGGATGAGAAGGGAAGCGCTTTGCTGAAAATGGTCGGCGGAAAGGGTGTTTCGATAAGCTTATCTCATACCGATGAAACCGCTATTGCATTTGCAGCTATTATAGGTAAGGGTTAATTCCTATGTCAGGTGTTTTGCCCCATCCGTTACCGCGTGATTTTTCTGCGTTTGCTGCATCGCACCCTATTTTGACTTCAGCCGAAGCTGCTGAATGGGAAAACCGGCTTTTGAGTTCTGACAAAGACTCTTGGGAGGCTATGAAGAAAGTTGGGGTTCAATTGGCTAAGGAATCGTTGGTAGAATTTGGTTTTGGGTCTCATGGGGGGGGATCGTTGCGTATTTTGGGGTTGATTGGAAAAGGGCACAATGGAGGGGACGCTCTGCTGGCAATTGATGAGCTTGTAAAACAAAATTGCATTTGCTCAGTCTGTTTGATCGTGGTTCCAGCAATTTGTGAGTTGAAAGTAAATACAATTCGAGCCTATGAAAACTTGAAAGAAACTTGCGTCGAGATCGATTTCAATTTGATGGAATTAAATGGAGACTGGAGAGAAGAGGTCTCTCAAATTTTGAGTACTCGCGACTTTGATATAACACTCGATGGCTTGCTAGGCATGTCGTTTAGGCCACCTTTGAGAGAATCGATTCTCGAATTGATTCAGACTGTGAACGAAGCGGAAAATTTGGGATTACGCGTTGGCGTTGACTTACCCAGTGGTATGGGGGAGGAATGTAAAGGGGAAGTTTTTAGATGTGATGTAAGTTTTGCGACAGGGATTGCGAAACAATCGTTGATAGAGGGAAAAAACGAGCAAGGTGTCGGTCATGTTCGTTATTTGGATGTCGGTTTCTTTGATGAAAACCCGAAATCGCAATATCGAGTATTGACGCCTAAAATACTCAAACCATTGGGAGATAGAAGACCGTCTAATTCTGAAAAACGGAGACACGGGCATTTAATGATTCTTGCGGGGTCGGTTACGATGCCGGGTGCGCTTTTGATGTCGGTACAGGCAGCAGTTTCCAGTGGAGTGGGTTTGGTTACAGTATTTGCTCCAGAATCTGTTTGCCCACATTTGTCTGCTATTGTTCCAGAAGCGATGTGGGTTTCGTGGCCTGAAACTCCCGACGGTTTCTTAGCACTTGAAGGAGAATATTTGATACGAAGATACTCGAAGAAGGCGACGGCATTACTTGTAGGACCGGGAATCGGAATGTGCGACGAAACTAGTACGTTAGTTGCTAGCATCGTTTCCTACTGGCATACTCCAATTCTGCTTGATGCGGATGCATTGAATCGCGAAGTGATGAGGACAGTTAAGAAGCGAAAAGCGGCTGATATTGTTTTAACTCCCCATCTCGGGGAGTTCTTGCGAATCTCAGAAATGAAGACTTCTGAGGTTACAAATGAAGATATCATGAAATTCGCAGAGAGTATGGGCGTTGTTCTCGCGTTGAAGGGGATGAACATGAAAGTTTTTTCGGAGAATCATGTTTTTGTTAATACAACTGGAAATTCTGTTTTATCACGTGGGGGGAGTGGTGACGTGTTATCTGGAATAAGTGGTAGCCTTCTCGCCCAGTTTCCCGATAATCCTTTGGAAGTCGCATGTATGGGAGCATTTTGGCACGGAGCGGCTGCAGATTTATTGGCGCACGAAAAAGGTCAAGTGGCCGTGAGGACGACTGAGCTTATTAACTACTTGGCTGCAGCTTTAACTAAAAAAATGCCATGACAGTAGGTTTGAGTCGAGAAGAAGCGTTTGAAGTTTTGAATGGATTACCGGCGATCGGGCCGGTTTCTTTAAATCGCTTGTTGGATTCGTTTGGTCACGATCCAATTCGAATTTTCGAGGCGAGTCGCGTTGAGTTAAGTTCAATCAAGGGGGTAAGACGCCCGTCAGTGGATACATTGCTAGATTGGAGAACGCATTTTAATCTTAGTCGGGCTAGTAGTACCGCTGTGCAAATGGGTGCGGAGTTTGTTAGCAGGGAATCGACTCGGTACCCAAGGTTGTTGAAAGAAATTTCAGATCCACCCATAGGTTTTTACTGTTTGGGCAATTACGATTTCTCTAAGCCTCAAGTTGCTATGGTAGGAAGTCGGAAAGTTTCTGCCTATGGTAAGGCTGTTGCAGAGTCCTTTGCTCGGGACCTAGCGAGCGTGGGTGTGTGTGTCGTTAGTGGAATGGCTCGTGGAATTGATACGTATTCGCATCGTGGAGCTTTGTTAGCAAAAAGTGGTTCTACCGTTGCTGTATTGGGTTGTGGTCTGAATATTGTATATCCCCCAGAGAATTTAGATGTGTATCGTTCTGTCCAGGAGAACGGAGCTGTGATATCTGAGTTTCCTTTTGGCCGTAATGCGGATAAGCAAACGTTTCCTATGCGGAATCGATTGGTAAGTGGAATGTCGGAAGCAGTGATCGTTGTTGAGTCCGATGTTGCAGGAGGTTCGATGATTACGGCTCGCTTCGCTGGAGAACAGGGGCGAATTTTATTCGCTGTTCCGGGACGAATTGATCAAAGAACGAGCAAAGGGTGTAATCAACTTATTCGAGATGGAGCTATCCTGCTGAGTAGTGTTGATGAATTACTTGAGGAATTACGCTACAATATGGTATCGACCCCAATGGATGATACGAATGACGAGGCAACGCATGGAGCTGATTTGTCCGATTTAGAATCGGCCATTTTGAAAACGTTACGAGGAGGGGAGGCGTACTCTGTGGATGAATTAGCATCCAAGTTTTCTCTAAGTGTGGGAAGTCTTTCGTCTACGCTTATGATGATGGAGCTAGATGGCCATATTGCAAAGCGGTTGGACGGAAAGTATGAGGCGTCCGTAAGAGTAGGATGATGCTCGCTTTACCCAGGAGGCCACTGCAGTGATCTTCCGCCAAGCAAATGAACATGAAGATGTGGCACTGTTTCTCCTCCATCAGGCCCATTATTGATGACTATCCGGAATCCGTTTTCTAAATTTAGCTTTTTAGCTAGTTGACTCGCGGTCAACAGAAGGTGGCCTAAGGTAGATTGATCGCTTGAAATTGCTTCTCCTACTCGTGGTATCAGTTTTTTGGGGATGATTAAAATATGTGTCGGCGCTTGAGGGGCGATATCATGAATAGCAATGCAGGTGTCGTCTTCATGCTCGATGTTGGCAGGAATATCGCGTGCGATTATTTTTTGAAAAAGGGTGAGCTCCTGTGGCATTTTGATTGGTGAGAAGATTTATAAAATGATGAGCGACATCTTGGCGGACGGGCGTGATCTGTCTTGAGTGAAGTTACGAGAAAATGCGACGGCTTCTTCGTATTCGCGTTTTCGTTTCTCTGTCCAACGAGCGCCTTGGGGACAAATGGAATTTTTAAGGCCGGTGATCACGACTAGTCCAGAGTTGTACCTGCAGGTCGCTTTTAGAGCTGCAACGAGTTGGGCTCTTAGCCTTAGGAGAGAGAATGGAGAGTTTTCTTGTTGGGCGTTTATAAGGCTAACACCGTTTTCGTCGGAATTGCCCTCGATTTTTTCTACAAGTTCCTTGGCTCTTAGAATGAATTGTTCTGCGAGCCGTCGATCCCTTTGGGGAAGGCTAGCTTCGATGGTCTCCTTTATTTGCCTAGCGTAATAGAGATCGTTTCCAACAGTCTTGGAAAAAAGTGTGCAGATGACTTGCAGCTTGCTGAGCTCTATTTGTTTGGAGGGCTTCATTGTTTGAGGGCCGTGATTTCGTCTAAGAACTCTTCAAGGTTGCGAAAGTCTTTGTACACGCTGGCAAAGCGGATGTAGGCGATAGCGTCGATTTGCTTTAAGTTTAGCAGAATTTTCGCCCCAATTGCTTGAGTTGGGATTTCGATGCCGTGTTCGTTTTCGAGGGCATCGATCATATCTTCGACTAGCATATTTATTTGTTCAGCCTCGACTGGACGTTTTTGGCAGGCACGACGAAGGCTATTGGTGATCTTAAGCTTATCGAAGTTTTCTCTTCGTCCGTCGCTTTTGGTGACGTAGAGGCATTCGCGAAGAATCTGCTCGTTTGTCGTGTAGCGATGGCTGCAATCTAGACACTCTCTGCGACGGCGAATCGTTGAACCATCTTTGCTGATTCTCGAATCGATTACCTTATCGTCAGTAGAAGAGCACTTTGGACATCTCATGCTGTTTTATAGTGTAAGGAAATTTTTCAATAAATCCATTCCGTTTTCCGTTGCGATGGACTCTGGATGGAATTGTACGCCCCAAATGGGCAATGTTTTGTGTTTCAGGCCCATGATCTCGCCTTCGGTGGTTTCGGCTGTAATTTCTAGGCAATCTGGAAAGGATTCATGTTCAACGATCAATGAATGGTAGCGTGTGGTTTCGATACCTTGAGGGACTCCTTTGAAAAGGTCTTGGCCATTGTGTTTAATGGGAGATGTTTTCCCATGCATAAGTCGCTCTGCTCTGACGACTTTTCCTCCGAAATGGTGCCCGATCGATTGATGTCCTAAGCAAACTCCGAACAAGGGGACTTTGCCTGCGAATTTCTCGATCATCTCCAAGCTGACACCTGCTTCCTGAGGCGAGCAAGGGCCAGGAGATATTAGCACGCGTTCGGGGTTCAGCTTTAGAGCTTCATTTACGGTTATCTGGTCATTGCGGAACACCTTTTGGTCAACTCCTAGCATGCCGAAGTACTGCACCAGATTGAAGGTAAACGAGTCGTAATTGTCTATGACCAATAGCATGTTAGCTACTTAGATAGGGTTTCGTAGGGAATTGTGAACCTTGAAAATGGTATTGTTTATAACTTTCTGCCATTGTTGCGTGCAAGGCGATCTTAGCGCTTGATGATTGGGAGAGCTTGGGGATGCTATTGGCGAAATTTATGAGCGATCATTTTACGTTAATCACCAAGGATCCGAAATCTGCGGCCCGACGCGGTCGCCTGCAGACGCTACATGGGGTTATTGAGACTCCAATTTTTATGCCTGTGGGAACGCAGGGGACGGTCAAAGGTTTGACGCCCAGTCAGATAAGCGAAATCGGCTCTCAGATTATCTTAGGAAATACGTATCACTTGAACCTGCGGCCGGGACCGAAGCTCATTGAAGAGGCTGGAGGCTTGCACAGTTTTATGGGGTGGGATGGGCCCATTTTGACGGATAGTGGTGGTTTTCAGGCGTTTAGCTTGGCGAAGTTGAGTAAACTGACTGAAGACGGCGTTTCGTTCCAATCCCACTTGGATGGCTCTAAAGTCTTTTTGGGACCGAAGGAGGTTATGGAAATCCAGCGTGCTTTGGGATCGGATATTGCAATGGTGATTGATGAGTGCCCACCTTGGCCTTGTGAAAAAGATGCGTGCGTGACAGCGATTGAACGAACGACGCGTTGGGCGAAAACCTGTAAGCAAATCGCGACGGATAACGGTTTTTTGGAGAAAGGGCATCACGTATTTGCGATCGCTCAGGGGTCTTCGTTCGAAGATCTTCGAAGGAGGTCTGCAGAGGAATTATCTGAGTTAGACTTCCCAGGCTACGCCATCGGTGGCGTGAGTGTTGGAGAGCCAGAGCCGGAAATGCTGAAGCAAGTCGGAGCGACGGCTCCGTTTTTGCCTGCGGACAAACCACGTTACACCATGGGATTAGGAACGCCCCCGCAGATGTTGAAGATGATCGCCCTTGGAGTGGACATGTTCGATTGTGTTCTTCCTTCTCGGGTTGCTCGAAACGGAGCATTTTTCACTGAAGATGGCATGAAAAATATTTTGAATGCTCGTTTTGCGAGTGATTTGAAACCATTGGTCGAGCAACTCGATAATTATACGAATCGTCATTTCACTCGGGCCTATATTCGCCACCTGGTAAAAGCCAAGGAGATGTTGGGATGCACTTTATTGACGATCCATAACTTACATTTCTATTTGGATTTAATGAGTCAGGCTCGCGAGCATATTGAAGCTGGAGATTTTAGCACTTGGAGCCAGGCTTGGATTGCTCGATATGAAGCGGATGAGGCTGACTCTTAGGAATTTGTTTAAATGGAAAACGGGCTATTTTCCTGTGTGCGTTTGACAGTTTTAAAATGTGACTTCAGACATTGCTAGAATCTAACGATGTATCGGTAACTATGAGAATACTAATCACTGGTGGAGCTGGTTTTTTGGGAAGCCATTTGTGTGATCGCTTGATAGGCGAGGGACATGAAGTAATTTGTTTGGATAACTTGTTTACAGGGCGGCGAAAGAACATCGCTCACCTGTTGGATAATCCAAATTTTGAATTCGTTCGTCACGACGTGATCGATCCTTTTAAAGCAGAGGTAGATCAAATTTACAACTTAGCCTGTCCGGCGTCTCCCCCGCATTATCAATACAATGCGATTAAGACGATTAAGACGTCCGTTATGGGAGCTATTAATTGTCTCGGTCTGGCAAAGCGTGTTAATGCCCGAGTTTTTCAGGCATCTACGTCAGAAGTGTATGGAGATCCATTAGTTCATCCTCAAACCGAGGATTATTGGGGCAATGTGAATACGCTTGGTGTTCGTTCTTGTTACGACGAAGGTAAGCGTTGTGCGGAAACCTTATTTATGGACTATCATCGTCAAAACGACGTTGAAGTTCGCATTGTTCGAATATTCAACACTTATGGACCCAGAATGTTGGCTGACGATGGACGTGTTGTTTCCAACTTTATTGTCCAGGCTTTGCGTGGCGATGACATCACTATTTACGGCGAGGGTAATCAAACGCGTTCGTTCTGTTTTTACAGCGATTTGATCGAGGGATTTGCTCGCCTAATGAATCAAGACGAAGTGACTGGTCCAATTAATATTGGGAATCCTGGCGAATTTACGATGCTCGAGTTAGCGGAAAAGGTGATTAAGCTTACGAAAACTAAATCGAAAATTATTCACTTGGAAATGCCGCAGGACGATCCTAAGCAGCGCAAACCAGATATAAGCTTAGCTAAAAAGCACCTCGATTGGGAGCCAACTGTGCAGTTGGAAGAGGGTCTGGAGCGCACAATCGCTTATTTTAAGTCGGATCTCGGACTTTAGTTATCTCTTTTAGTTGCGCAGCAAGCTTAAGAACCTTTTGTTTGTCGGCCTGTCTAGCTTTTGCTTGGACAGGCTTTTTTATTCTACCTTACGCAACAATGTTATCATTTCTCTTTAAGAAGTTCGCTGGCCGTAGCAATCGCAAGTGGCTCAAGTCGTGTCAGCCATTGGTTAAAAAGATTAACTCGTTCGAAGAGTCTTATCAGTCCCTAAGCGAGGACGAACTGAAGGCGAACACGGAAAAATTTAAGGCACGGCTTAAAAACGGCGAAAAATTGGATGACTTGTTACCCGAAGCGTTTGCGACGGTAAAGAATGCGGCAAGGAGGCTCGTTGGTACGAGCAAAGTAATCATTGGGCACGAGCAAGTTTGGGATATGGTGCACTACGATGTGCAGCTAATAGGCGGCATGGCCTTGCACCAAGGGCGTATCGCGGAAATGGCCACAGGTGAAGGTAAAACGTTGGTGGCTACCTTGCCATTGTACTTGAATGCTCTCACCGGAAAAAACACGCAACTTGTTACCGTGAATGAGTATCTGGCAGAGCGAGATTCGCAGTGGATGGGGCATTTGTACAATTTTCTGGGCCTAACGGTTGGGTGTATCAAAAATCAAATGTCATCCACGGAAAAGCGTGAGATGTATGGGTGCGATATTACTTATGGAACATCGTCAGAGTTTGGTTTTGATTATCTTCGAGATAATGGAATGGCCAATAGCAAGAACGAGCAGGTCCAAAGGGATCATTTTTTCGTTATCATTGATGAGGTCGATTCTATACTCGTTGATGAGGCCCGTACGCCTTTGATAATTTCGGGTCCCGCTCCGATCCAACGCGAACAGCCTTACACTAAAATGAAGGATGGCGTTTCTCGTTTGGTGGCATTGCAAAACAAGCAGTGTAATAAAATCGCATCCGAAATAAAGGAAGAGATCGATAAGGAGGACAGCGATCTTTGGGACGTTGGGCTGAAAATGGTTCAGTTAAAAATGGGAATGCCCAAAAACAAATTGCTTCTCCGTTTGGTCGAAAATAGCGAACATCGAAAGCTTTTGGATAAGTGTGAGTTGGAGATGAACAGCGACATGAACAAGGACAAGCTGTACCAACTTAAAGAGGAACTTTACTTTGTAATCGACGAACGCCAAAGGCAGTCGGATCTCACTGAAAAAGGCCGAAATACGCTAAGGCCAAACGAACCGGATGCGTTTGTTTTACCCGATCTCGCAGAAATCTTCAGTGTATTGGATAAGGACGACAAACTCAGCCAGGAAAAGAAGGACGAGATAAAATTAAGAGAGCAGGAAAAGTTGGAGGTCGTTGGTGAGGATATTCACGCGATCAGTCAGTTACTTAGGGCATATGCGTTATACGAGCGAGATGTAGAGTATGTCGTTCAGGATGGAAAAGTTGTAATCGTTGACGAGAACACTGGGCGCATAATGCCTGGGCGTCGATGGGGCGACGGCTTGCACCAAGCGGTAGAGGCAAAGGAAAATGTTACTATTGAACGTGAAACGAGAACTTTCGCTTCTGTTACTGTGCAAAATTACTACCGCATGTATGAAAAATTGTCAGGAATGACAGGTACGGCGGAAACGGAAGCAACGGAGTTCCACGATATATATAAATTGGGTGTTGCGGTTATTCCGACGAATAAACCTTGTATCCGGATTGATCAAAATGATGTGATTTTCAAGACACGTCGTGAGAAATATAATGCAGCGATTGCCGATATCGAAGAAGCTAATAAGCGAGGCCAACCGGTATTGGTTGGTACAGTTTCTGTAGAGGCTTCCGAGTTGCTGAGTCGAATGATGAAGCGAAAAGGCATTCGCCACACCGTTTTGAATGCGAAGCATCACGATATGGAAGCTGAGATTGTTTCACGGGCAGGTATTCGAGGAGCGGTTACTATTGCGACAAACATGGCAGGCCGTGGAACTGATATTAAGCTTGGAGAAGGTGTGAAAGAACTGGGAGGTTTGCTCGTCGTTGGCACGGAACGCCACGAATCTAGGCGGACCGATCGACAGCTCCGTGGTCGTTGTTCTCGTCAGGGCGATCCGGGGTCTTCGAAGTTCTATGTATCACTAGAAGACGATTTGATGCGACTTTTTGCGAACTCTGGGCCGATGGCTAAGATTTTGCAGAATTCGATGGAAGAGGGAGATCCTCTAGAGCACCCCTTGCTAAACCGCTCAATCGAAACAGCTCAGAAAAAGGTAGAGCAGCAAAATTACTCAGTGCGGAAGCGCTTATTGCAATATGATGACGTTCTAAACAAGCAAAGGGAGATCATTTACGGAATTCGCAATGATGCGCTTCATCACGAGAACCCTTCAGAGACCATTTTCGAATTTATCGAAGAAGAAATTGAGGAACGGTTGGAAGAGGTCGATTTCGATGCGGATTCGAGTGTCGATGGTTTTGTCGTATGGGCGAATTCCCATTTTCCGATTGGTTTGAAGGTTGAGGATTTGAAGGAGCAGGATGCGGGTGCTGTCTTGGGATTATTGCTCGACAAAATAAAGGAGGCTTATCGAATCAAAAAAACCGCTGAGAATAACGAAGCGTTGCTGCATTTAGAGCGATTTGTCTTGTTGGGTGCGATTGATGGCCGTTGGCAGGAGCATTTGACTGAAATGGAAGAGTTACGCAGGAGCGTCGGGTTGAGATCGTATGGGCAAAAAGACCCTCTTAGTGAATACAAGAACGAAGCTTTTACCTATTTCGAGGAGCTGCTAAAAGTCGTACGTCAGCAGATCTGCTCGAGGTTGTTCCGAACGGCGAGCAATCTAGTAGCGATTGAAAATGTAAAGACTATGCTTGCCCGCCAAGCGGTGGCTCAAGGCCCTGGTGTGGCAGAGAGTTCAGCATCGGTTAAGAAAGAAGTTAAGCTACCAAAAGTGAGTATAAAGCGAAACTTACCTAAGGTTGGTAGGAATGACCCCTGTCCTTGTGGTAGTGGAAACAAGTACAAGCAGTGCTGTGGTCGATAAATTCTTATTAATATGTGTCTTAGATAATTTTATTAGTGGTGTTCTTGTGTCGTTTAGGAATAAAAACATCCACGAATTCCTCTAAGCTGGGATTTTACAACTTGATTTAAGATCAGAAAGTTTCTTTAATGAATTTCACGTTTGGAACGAACCCCCAGATTTATATATTATGCCCAAAAGCAAGTGTGTTATAACTAGAATAACTGCTGCTGCGATTGCGCTGACTCCGTTGGTGAGTCAAGTTTCAGCAGAAGAAGTTTATTCTCAAATAGTAGGAGCAATAGCTCTCGAGATCCCTCAAGAAAGCGATGTCGTAGTATCGTTTCCTTTCAAGCAATCCACATTGTATGCTGGTGTTGCTTCTTCTTCAACTTTAGGCAGTGGAACACTGACGATCGGTGTTGATTCGACTTTGACGGCTAGTGAGTTTGCGACAGGAAGCGGAGACTTTCCGCATAGTCATTACCTTTCGATCGAGTCGGGAGCATTGAAAGGCCGAACCTTTAGCATCGTTAGTAATGCAAGTGATTCGATTACAGTAGATATTTCTGATGATGACTCGATTTCTGCGAATGATGTCGCAACTGATGACTTGATATCAATCGCTGAATTCTGGACTCTTGGTTCGGCGTTTCCATCTGGTGTTGGCTCCGTTGAAGAAAGCGAGCCAGGACTTCGTAATATCGAATTTATTTTACCGAGCTCGAGCTCAAATGCAGAAAGCATGAACGCTGAAGGCGTTTACTTCTTTAGCGATGGAGCATGGAGGCAACTAGGCAAGCCTTTGAGCTATATAGCAGATGATTTGGCCTTAGCTCCTCAAAGAGCTTTCGTTATACGGAACAATTCTGATGAAACGCTTAAGTCATATTTCTTCGGCGAAGTTTCAGATGCACCGTTAGCCATTCCTTTGGCAGTGGATGAAAATGATGACATCGACAGCTTTGTCGGTATTGGGCGTCCTTTGGATGTTGAAATTCAGGACCTTGGACTTGAGAGTTCTGGTGTATTTGTAGAAACTACAAATGCGAATGATATCCAAGATAGAGTTCTTGTTTACTCGTTGGACGCGACAGGGAAAAACAAAAAGCCAGTTGGAGAGTATTATTATTACAACTCCGCTTGGAGAAAAGTGGGATCGGATGTGAATGCAGATCTAGGAAGCGACATCGTTGAAGCCAATATGGCTTTAGCAGTTCGTAAAGCTAATCTCGGAACAGCACCCACAAGTTCTTATCAGTACTGGGTTAACGAATGGAGCCTACCTCAATAATGAATTACCTAAAAACAATTACTACGTCGCTCGTGACTGCTGCCGTTCTTTGTGCAGCTGGTAACGCGAGTATTTCTGTTTCCGTTGACCTCGAAAGCTTAAAGGCTGCAAATGGCAACGCACTTCCGAACTCTGGTGTGGCTGTTCTAGTCGTAAGCCCGGATAATTCTGATTTTTCAGCTCCCGCTAGTGGAGCAATCATTCCTGATTCGAGTGATGATCAAATATTGGCAATGTGGGATTTGTCTGATCCTAACGTTTCAAGCGATGCGTACTCTCTTTTAGAGCAATCGATTGAGTACAAATCTTCAGAAGGTTGGTCGTCTGGGGATCCTTTGGGGCTTTATTGGTTTCCTGATCTAGACATTTCAGACCCAACTCCAGGAGCAAACGAAACATACGGATTTTATCGCGATTCTTCTGGTGAATTGAGCGGAGATGCTTGGGAATTGCCAGAGGATGGAACTTTATTGCATAGTCTGAAGCTGTTTACAGCAGGATCTGATGATTTAGTGAATGCAGGCGAGTTACCTGACTTGATCGGTTACGCATTACTTACTATCGGGGATTCTATTTCTCCGGTTTCTTCTCCAAGTGGTTTGGATTCTGTTGAGGAAAATGCGGGAGAAATTCTTTTGTCATGGGCTTCTGCAGTTTCTACTCCTTTCGGTGCGTTGCAAATTGAGCGTAGAGAGGTTGGGAGCGATTCTTGGGAAGCCATAGGGACTGCTTCAGACGGAAGTACTAGCTTCACTGATGATACAATAGGGCGTGGAAAGGAGTACGAATACCGTTTGTTTGCGGTGAATGGACTCAGTTCTGAGTTCAGCTCAGTTCTAGCTGCAGATCTGACGCTTCGCTCAAACTTGGTGAACGTAGCTACGCGTGGTTTGCTCGGAAATGGTAAGGAAGTTATGATAGCTGGCTTTGTAACTGAAGGTGCAGGCAATATTGATGTTCTTGCACAAACTGTCGGACCAAATTTTGAAGGTGAGGTTGTTGGCTATGTAACAGACCCAAGTGCCTTTATTTATTTAGGTGCCGAAGACCTTATTGCAGATAATGATAATTGGAGTACGGAAGGTGTCACTGAGATATCCGACGCACAAGTTAGACTGGGCGCTACATCGTTCGCCGCTGATAGTTTGGATTCCTCACTATTGCTTCCCCTTGTTTCTAACAATGCATATACAATGATTGCACTCGATAACACAGGTGTGGGAGGAGTCGCACTCGTAGAAGTCTACCACGACCACGTGGGAGACGCAATAGACGCTGACACTCGTTTGGTCAATATTTCAACGCGTGGCAAGGTTGGCACTGTGAATGATATTATGATCGGTGGATTTGTTATTGATGGTGAAGTCAATATGACAGTGTTACTTAGAGGTTCTGGCCCGGGGCTGGTCTATAACGACCCTGCATCTTTCGATTCATCAGAAATTTTGTCCGATCCAACATTGATTCTCTATAAGCTTGTTGATGGAGCCTTCCAAGAGGTCGCTACAAATAATGACTGGGAAAGCGACGATGCAGCACAATTAAGTGAAGCCTTTGATAAGACAGGTGCATTCCAATTGGAATCTGGGTCTAAGGATGCCGCTTTGATTGCTGACCTTGAACCAGGACAGTACACGGTATTTCTCTTGGGTACTTCCGCTGAAACTGGAATTGGCCTATTTGAAGTATACGAGATTGCTGACTAGTTGTAGCACAACTTAAATTATTTACTAATGGCGATTGGAACTAACTTCCAATCGCCTTTTTTTGGGTATAAACCGAAAATTTGATGAGTACACTGTCTGTTATAGTGTAACCGTCCGTTCTAGAGCGTATTGACTTGGCTTTGCTTCCAGTTCTTTGGAGTCAGGTGTTCCGCTTCGAAGTTAGTAATTTTTGGCAGTTT
>JAKYXN010000008.1 GCA_022538095.1 Puniceicoccaceae bacterium K14
TTGAGGAAACTGCCAAAAATTACTAACTTCGAAGCGGAACACCTGACTCCAAAGAACTGGAAGCAAAGCCAAGTCAATACGCTCTAGAACGGACGCTTACGCTTAATCAATATCTAACAGAGAGGCCAAAATCCGTAAAATACCGCTACCGAGCACTCGTGTGCGACACGTCACTGCGGAGTAGTCCAATTCGCCCCATATACCGTATTTTTGTCCCTTTTCTGTCCCTGAATTGCACAGTAAAATTGTTCGTTTGACTCATCGAAACAAACCTAGCGATGGACCAAATCATGCCTGTTGGTGACAGGAAATTGGGGGCCATTTGTGCGACTACGAAGACTCAACCATCATAAGTATGTTCACAACTAACATATTCGAACTTTGCTAGGCGGGGTTCGAATCCCCTACGGGGTGCCATTCTAACTCCAGATCAAACAGTGCAAAGTAGGACTGCCAGGCTCAAGAATAACGGCCTGTGGCACACGATGCAGATTTCCGAGGAAGAAATAGCTGATGCTGTTTCGCAGATAGTGAAACTTGGCGACACTCATCCGTTTTGACCAATGCTCTTTCCGCTCTTCCCTTCAAAGGCTGGGTCTGTGGTCATTTTGTTGCTGACCGCACGTACGCCAACGAACAAAGAAGCAATCTCGGAAACTTTCTGTATTTGTCTCATAACGACAGCCTGCCCAATGATTGTTACATTCCCATCAAAAGTATCGATAGAAAGCGAGAGCGTTTTAGTCATAGGGTCTTGAAGCAATTCAAGCTTGATCAGACCGGTTATGGATATGTCGTCGATTTGGTCTCGGACGGTTGCAAGGGGGTGGGTATTAACCTGACGCATTGCTTTATTTTCGACGGATTCGACTCCTTCTATTTCTCTCAAGCGGATCTCTACTAGGTCTTTTATTTCGAGTGAATCGACCACCCCTTCCAGCGTAATCCTTCCCTTGCGCACCGATAAGGAGATCGAGCGCATGTTGATCATCGCGATTACGGCAAGTCGTTTTCGGCATTTTATTAGTAGCGCATCATCGGACTCCTTCGGTCTAGGGTCAGAAATGATGAGCTTGTTTTTAACGCCAAGAACACTAACAAAGGATGTAGCCGTTCGAGATGAAAGATCTTTTTCATATTTGCCAGATACCCGACCGGTAAATGTTACAATGCCGTCGCGAGATATAACTTTTATATAATCTCCGAAAAATATCCTGAAGTTGTAAGTTTGTTTTATGACTCGTTCAATAAGCCTATCATCTTTTGATTTATAAATACCCAAAGACATGAGCTTAAAGACTCTTTTTATAATAGGGATCATAACCAAAGAGGGGCAGAGCATACATCCTGTCGCTCGTTCCAACAGGTCGCCAAACACGGCCCAGCGACCTTATTGGATGTTTGATTTCTTTTTAAATGTTAAGCGATCTCAAGACGCATTTGCGACTGCGCCGATTCATCGCCTTTTCGATCCAAGCACCTATCCACAATCACTTCTATTAATCTGTCGTAACCAATCTCAGACGCGATTTCGCAAGCTAGAGGAAAATAGCTCGACCCCCTAGTCATTCCCGGAACGAGATTCGCCTCCATGAAATAGCATAAACCGCTATTGTCCGTTTTAATATCGATTCGCCCGAAATCGCGGACGCCCAGTTTTTCGAATACGCTCACTGCCAGCTCGTTCAGTACGTTTTTCAACTTGATATCATCTATCCTCAAGAGCTCTTCAGAGTCATCCTTCTTGACGCGCTCCCCCAGTATTCTGAGGCCCGGACCACTCGCTGGGGGTACGATTTCGATAGGCGAAGCAATCAGACTTCCTGTTGAATCCTTAAATACAGCGACAGTGAACTCTCGCCCATCGAGGTATTCCTCAACAAGAACAGGAACTCCATATATATCGAATAGCGATTCGATTTTCTTCCCATACTGAGACATGTCCGTCACGAATGACGTATCATCAACCCCATTTCCATTGGCCGCGCCAGATGGCTTGATAAAGAGCGGAAACTGGACAGGCAATTCGCTTTGGTTCGCATATTGACCAGGGGAAGCCAAAAAATATTCCGCCGTTTTAACCCCGGCATTCCTCAAATGTTTCTTGGCGAGTGTTTTGCTCGAATCGAATTCGAGGACTCCTCTGCAGGACCCTGAATAATTTATTTTGTTATCCTCGAAAAATTCAGATAGCCAAATTTCCTCGCCGCCTTCCAGTATGACATATTTTACGGCCAAAACGACTAGGTCAGGGTTGCGCTTTGCAACTGCATCAAGGTCTCCCTTGGTCTTGCAAACGCTTATTCGTATTGAATGCCCTTGTTTTTCGATAGAATCGCAAATGCTGTTGCATGCTTTAATTGTTCCAAAACCTGTTTCTTTAAGATTAGCGTTTGGAGTGGTTATAATTTCGATATTCATAAAATTTAATGTAATAGTGCCCTAAGTTATTTTTGGGCATAGGCGTGCGATGAAGCGCCAATGAACGGCGCCAGTTAGTTTTCCCGTATCGGGATTGCGTATACAAGCGAACTTTCTAGTTCGCACTCATCAACTATCCCAGCTCACTGATCCTGGCTGGATAGATTCGCATAAATTTACCGCACCTGCAATTCGTGCTAAGGCGACCGGCGAGCTACCAAATTAGTGTAGTAGCAGTGCAATGCAATACAATAAGGCTGAGAGAGAGTTGTATTTCCTAGGGCAACACCCCAGAAGTCTTTGCTTGCGACATTACGCGATCTCCGATAATTCTACTTGTGGAGGGATGCTCAATCGCAGGGTTTGCGGCGACATTGCCAAAGCGAAAGCAAATCAAAATATCATGATAGCAAACAAGGGAAATCTCTTTAATCAAATTTATGAAGATGCCCTGAAGGCTCATCTGTCCCGCAAGTCTCGTGGAGCGACAAAATCCTGGATAGCCCGCAAGATAGGCAAAGAAGCGATTGCTCAGGGACTTAATGCGATAGACCTCGCTAGTATTCACGACCAGGCGATACGGCGACTTAGGCCGAAGGACACTGCTGCGACTGTGACAGGAACAGGCGATGGCTACGTTTCGCGGTCCACTCTTTTCTACATCGAAGCTCTCGTGCCGCTTGAGCAAGTCCGTAAAGCGGAGCAGACGAAGTTGAAGCAATTCGAAAAGGAACTCGAAAAGCAAACGCAGCGGGAAGCCAAGCGACAGAACAAACTCCTCGAGGAAGCACGGAGTCAAAAGGAGGAAGTACGGCAGCTGACCCACCAATTCCTTCTCGCTCAAGAGAGGGAGCGTAAGGAGATCAGTCGCGATTTGCACGATGAGATCGCGCAGGTGTTAGCTGGAATCAATGTTCGTTTGGCAGCCCTCAAGAAAGTCGTTCAGATTGGAGGAGAAGACATCAGCGAGCGAATCGACCAAACCCAAAAACTGGTGGAACATTCTGTTGCGGCTGTCCACCGATACGCGCTTCGCTTGAGACCTTCCTTACTGGATGATTTGGGGCTGATTCCTACTCTTCGCTCCTACATAGGCACGCACTCGGAGCATCATGGGATTAGCATCCAATTCGATGTCAGCGCGGAAGTCGACTCATTGGGCAATGAACCATGTACAGCTTTATACCGCGTCGCCCAAGAATCGCTGACGAATGTCGTTCGCCACTCCAACGCCAAGAACGCTTACGTAAAACTAGAATGCCGCGCTCAGCGGATACGACTTGAAATTCGAGATGACGGTAGAGGATTCGATGCAAACCGTATCCTGAATTCAACAACACAAAAGCGACTGGGTGTACTCGGCATGCGAGAGCGAATCGAAATGCTCAATGGAATTTTTTCCATAACATCATCGAGCTCGAAGGGGACGACCGTAGTTGCAGATCTGCCCTTCGATAACGATTCGAGCGAAATTACATGAAGAAAATCACAGTACTATTGGCAGAAGACCACTGCATCGTTCGCGAGGGGCTTAGGACACTTTTGGAATTGAGCGAAGGATTCGAGGTCGTAAGCGAAGCGTCGACTGGACGGGAAGCGGTCAATATGGCCTGCGAGCTTCGTCCCGATGTCGTCGTCATGGATATCGCCATGCAGGGCCTAAATGGCTTCGAAGCCACGCGGCAAATCCTCCTTTCGGCGCCCAAGGTCAGAGTGCTGGTGCTCTCTGCTCATAGCGATGACGAGTATGTAGGACGCATGGCGGAAGTCGGAGCATCAGGATACTTGGTAAAGCAAAATTCGGGCGACGTTCTGGTCCAAGCAATCAGAGAGATAGCGGCGGGCAGGTCCTTCTTTAGCCCAAGCATCGCCAGGCGTTTACAAAAGGCCAAAGAGAAGTCGCGCTTGGCCGGGACTTCGCGTGAAAACCTCGTGCCTTCGCTGACAAAACGAGAGACCGAGGTATTTCAGCTAGTCGCCGAAGGCCTGGCGAACAAGCAGATGGCTGCGGAGCTGGGGATCAGTATCAAAACTATCGAGAAGCATCGCCAGCAATTGATGAATAAGCTAGATATTCACGACACTGCGGGGCTAACCCGACATGCGATTGCTACAGGCGTGATCGAAAGCAGCGTTCAGGAAACGACCGGAGAGAGTTGAGTACATGCTTCAACCATGACGACTGAAAGTATTCGATCGAACGCGCTACCATTACAGAGGGCGTTCTCTGCGACAACGCTTACCTATCCGTGGCTCATGCCGTTGCCGTCAAAAACGTGACCCCCCGGCGCTGGGCTCGATCTATAGTGAGCCTCCAGCACTCTCTTGACTCAACATGATCGTATTCAATATTTGGATTATACCAAAGCTGTCCGTCCAATAATTGCTAAGAGAACATGTCTGGTTGCCAATCCCCAAGCAGGTATCGGTAAAACGAGCGTCTAATGGCGTATCCTCAAAATAATCTTAAGTCGCCCCAACGTAGACCCGCTCCGCCACATGCGACGGTAATGAGGCCGCAAGCAAACACCAGACCCACATGACCCTCTGTTATTTCGGCAATGTGGCTTGATACCTTAAAGGCATTTGAAATTGTAAAAATAAATCCGATTCCCATGAGCAATACTCCCATTGCTACAATCCCAATTGATATATATTTTGTAGTCATAGCTCTCTTAATTTCGTCCACTTGTTTCGATCGTTTGAGCAGTGATTTTAGGGGAATTATTAAATACGCTCCATGGGGTGTTGCCCGCCTTCGCGCGATTTTGACACGATTCGAAGCTCGCTACTTCACAAGGCAGATTGTCGAAGCGAATTGCTGCCTTTCCTTGTTCCGTTGTGAAACAACCAGTCCTGAATTTTTCCACCACCATCTCTAGAACGAAGCCTTACTTTACTCATTTGCATGACTGCTTCCCGATTGGACCCTTTCTCAGCATTTCTAATCAGCGAAAGCTCACCAAGCGCTATGCGCCTTCGTCTAATAGTCGCAAACCAAGCGGGCGCAAACTCGAACGGATGGTCATCGGCTCGCCGGACCCTGACAATGCGCCATCCAACCGAAACCGAGGGCTCGACTGATTCTCTAACTACGGGTTACGCCCCATACTCTCGCGAGTCTCAGCAGTGTAAAGTCCGGCTAATAATTTAAAGATAAGAAAATGGCGATGTCCGATTTTTTTGAGGCGGAGCTTTCGAAATAAGGGAGAACAGTCACTCCACATCGCCAAAAAACACCCTACCGATATGCAAACTCACGAAATTAGAAACGTCTGGAGCACGACTAAAACGAAGCTCAAGCAAAAATGGGCCAATCTAAACAAGCATGACCCGAAGCAACCTCCGGGAAGTCTGAATCAAATAGTGGGAAGTATCCAAAGGCTAGCTGCAACACTTGCTAAGGCCACAGGGAAAGCCTTTCGCGATGGGAAAGGCTCGAAGTAATAGAACAAGTCAATCATCTAATTCGTTTTCTTTAATTGGATACATTTAGCCACCACACCGTTCGCGAGTCTCCAAGGTAATCAACCAATTTTTTTGAAACAACAAGGACAAGGCAAATGCGCCCTTTGATCCACAGCTAAACCGAATGAAATATGCCAAAGACAAAAGACACCAAGAGAGAGGGCCGAAAGGCTCCGCAAAAGACCGCCAAAGAAAAGAAAGAGGCCAAACGGGTTAAAAAGGATAAAGCCCAATCTAAATCGCTTTCCAGTATCCACGAATAAGATGCGCATCCCTAGCGGGTGATCTATTGACATCGACCTTACAGCGTTTAGCGCTGCTTTTCCGCCCTCAAAGGGGGGCGGAAGCGAGGTCCGCAGCATTTTAGGAAGCGATCGTTTCAGGCGTCTCGGCGATCATGCATTCAGTCGCTAGCAGAAGGCCGGCGATCGATGCGGCGTTCTGCAAAGCCACTCGCGTCACTTTCGCAGGATCTATAACGCCGGTTTTCAATAAATCTTCAAATCCGCCAGTCGCGACATTGTATCCATAATCTCCTTCTCCTTCGGCGACTTGAGATACCACGACGGCGCCTTCTACACCCGCGTTGGCACAGAGCATGCGCAACGGCGACTCGATGGCCCGGGCTACAATTCGAGCGCCCGTGGCTTCATCGCCCGAAAGCTCCAAAGCCGAGATCGCTTTGACGCACCGCAGCAAGGCTACTCCTCCCCCTGGCACAATGCCTTCCTCGACGGCGGCGCGCGTCGCGTGCAGAGCGTCTTCAACCCGGTCTTTCTTCTCCTTCATTTCAGTTTCGGTCGATGCGCCTACATGGATTACGGCGATGCCGCCAACCAGTTTGGCGAGCCGTTCCTGCAACTTCTCGCGATTATAGTCGGACGTCGTTTCCTCGAGCTGGCGGCGAATCTGCTTCACACAGCCTTCGATATCTGCCTCGACCCGGCGGCCTTCCATGATCGTCGTAGAATCCTTGTCGATGCGAATGCGCTTCGCTTGGCCAAGGTCTTCGAGAGTTATATTCTCGAGCTTTAGTCCAAGATCTTCGGTGAAGCAGCGTCCGCCAGTAAGCAAGGCGATATCTTGCAGAAAGTCTTTTCTACGGTCTCCGAAGCCTGGCGCCTTGACTCCGCAGACCGCAAAGCTTCCCCGAAGCGTGTTGACCACCAAGGTAGCAAGGGCTTCGCCTTCGATCGATTCCGCAACTACGAGCAAGGGCTTTCCGCTACTGGCTACCGCTTGAAGCAGCGGCAGCATGTCCTGGAGGCGCGAAAGTTTCTTCTCGTGGATGAATATATAAGCGTCTTCGAACACCGTTTCCATCGCTTCGGCGTCCGTAACGAAATACGACGAGAGATAGCCATTGTCGAACTGCATGCCCTCAACAACCTCAAGCGTCGTTTCGATGGCCTTCCCTTCTTCCACGGAAATACTCCCGTCTTTGCCGACTTTGGCCATGGCATCCGCCAGAACGTCGCCGATCGTCGCGTCCCAGTTGGCCGAGACCGTGGCAACTTGTCGGATCTCTTCCTGATCACTAACTTTCTTAGACATACGGGCAATCTCGGCGACGGCCGCTTCAACTGCCTTGTCGATGCCCCGCTTCAAGTAGATCGGGTTTGCTCCGGCGGTGACGCTCTTAAGTCCTTCGCGGTAGATCGCCTCGGCGAGCACGGTTGCGGTGGTGGTGCCATCGCCAGCCACATCGGATGTCTTGGAAGCAACTTCCTTAACCATTTGCACGCCCATATTCTCGTAGGGATCTGGCAGTGATAATTCTTTGGATACAGTGATGCCGTCCTTCGTTACGGTAGGTGATCCGTAGCCTCGATTTATTACGACATTGCGTCCCTTCGGCCCAAGCGTCACAGAGACTGCGCGAGCGAGAAGCCCAACGCCGTTCATTATTTTCAAGCGAGCATCCTCGTCGTATAGAAATTGTTTTGCAGGCATAAATAATGCGAATTGTATTGAAATTCTCGGCTCGTTAGGAAAACGGCATACTCCGTTTTGGGTTCATGATCGGAGAAAATTGGAATTGGGACGAATAGCTAGCGGGAACCGGTTCGGATTCCGGACTTTCTCCTGCCAGTTCATAGCTTATCTTAGCCTCCGCGATTTCACGCATCGCGATGTCCTCAAACGAGAGCCTCTCCATTGATTCTACGAGCGTGCGGCTGCCCTGGCAAAGCTGCTTCACGCTATGTGAGATCAGGTTAACAAGAATGTAGGCATCTTTCATAAATGATTCAAATTCGATTTCATAAGGAGCTTGGTCATGGGTGGACGCTGTACTCGGCACAATGAGGTTTCATCGTCTAGCTTAGCGTTCTGGCGATCCAAATCCACTTCGCCAGTGAGTTCGCGCTTAGCTTGCTCGTAATCGCGTTGAGTGATTTTGGATTCTCCACGATTTGCAATTGCAGCGAGTTGTTGGGTTCGAATATGCAGTCTATCTCTAAGAGATAGGCTTCTGTTTTCGAGAGAATCTCTCGAAGCCGCCGAGTTTGATGTTTTCGCCATTTCAACGTCAATTTACCTCGTTTACGTCCGTGAGGGTATGGGGTCTTACCCACAACCTTTTCCTAGGGCTGCTCGTCGCAAGTTCAGATTAACTGCACCCGAGCAAGATGCATCCTCTACCGACATTCTCTATCTTCGGAAACGGAACCAAATCGCGATTCAGCTATTGGAAACTATATTCGGAAGGCGTTGAATTTAGATCTTAGCACTGTACGAGCAGGATCGGTAATTCGATGAAATCGATTTTTCGATCCGAGGATCGATCCGCTGCTCGCTTTCCGAGCCCGAGTTTCGGCTATGGATTTCTTTGCCCATGAGAGCTCGACTGAATTTATTGTTTTCACGTCCTAATCATAGCCTAAGTCGTGTATTTTCGCGATGGGGTTCAACCCTGCTTCCCATCTCCGAGTAGTCTTATTTTAGATACAATGGGTTGCGCAGTAACCATTCGTCTAAAATCTCGATGCGGGTATGACCCCATGGCTGAATCTTATTCGATCGATTAAGATGACTATATAAATACTTTATCCTAGTGTCTGAGAGCTGAGCGACCAGCTAAGATGACTGCAGTCTGGCAGATGAAAGAACCTAAATGAATTCAGAATCGAGGCCAATGCGCATAGCGTTCGTAGGAGGCTATGAGCCAAGGCGTTGCGGTATCGCCACCTTCACCCACGATCTATGCAAAGCAATCAGTGCAACGGACCTGTCGTCCGAGTGTATCGTCGCTGCAGTCAACGATCGCAAGGATGGGTATCGATACCCGTCCAAGGTGCGCCTCGAGATTCTGGAGAACGATCTCGATTCCTATCGAAGAGCGGCGGATTTCTTAAACTTCCACGATACTGACGCCCTTTGCGTGCAGCATGAATTCGGCATCTACGGCGGACGAGCGGGCAGTCATTTGCTCGCTCTCCTCAAGGAGGTACGTATGCCGGTAGTAGCGACCCTACACACGATTTTGAGTGATCCGAATCCATCGCAGCGAAAAGTGATGGAAGAGCTCTCATGCTACAGCGATCGATTGGTCGTCATGGCCCGCAAAGGCGCTGAAATACTTGGCGAGACGTATGGAATTCCAGATACAAAGATCGATGTGATCCCCCACGGAATCCCAGATGTGCCCTTCGTTGATTCCGCATTGGCAAAAACGCAGTTTGGCGTAGAGGGGAAAACAGTCTTGCTCACATTTGGGCTACTCGGCCCCGGAAAGGGAATCGAACACGCCATCGAAGCTTTGCCGGAGATCGTAAATAAACACCCCCAAGTCGTGTATATAGTGCTCGGGGCAACGCACCCGAACTTGCTAGCTCGCGAAGGAGAAAGCTATCGCTTGAGCCTTGAACGGCTCGCAGCAGCACGTGGAGTGAAGGGACATGTCATTTTTCACAATCGTTTCGTATCGCTCAAGGAGCTTACCCAATTCATCGCTGCCACTGATATTTATATTACTCCCTATTTAAATGAAGCGCAGATCACTTCCGGGACCTTAGCCTACGTGTTTGGGGCGGGCAAAGCAGTGGTCTCAACTCCCTATTGGCACGCTCAAGAAATGCTCGGACAAGGTCGCGGCATTCTCGTGCCATTTCATGATTCGAAGGCGATCGCCGGAGGCGTAATCTCCTATCTCGATAACCCGAACTGGATGGAGCGGACGCGAGAAGAAGCCTACCGTTGCGGGCGCGAAATGATTTGGCCTAAAGTAGCGCAGCAATATCTGGATACGTTTCAACGAACTATAGTCGATCGCGAAACGTTGACGCATGTAGACCTGACAGACTATACGCTGGCAAACCGTCACTACGAGCTGCCGCCTCGCCGTCTCGACCATATTCACCGCATGAGCGATGGAACGGGCATCTATCAGCATGCAGTCTACAATGTCCCGAACTTTCACGAAGGCTACTGCATCGACGACAATGCTCGCGCCTACATCCTCTGCGTTTTGCTCGAGGAGCTTGGGCCTGATTCTCAGACGGATAGTCTAGAGTTTCTAGCAACACGCTATCTCGCTTTCCTAGCGGCAGCTTGGAATCAGCGGACGGGGCGTTTTCGCAATTTTATGAGTCACGGCCGCCTGTGGCTTGAGGAGACAGGCAGCGAAGACAGCCATGGCCGCGCGCTTTGGGCCTTAGGCGTCGGAACGGGGAGGTCTCTCGAGGAGGGACATCGACGTCTAAGCGCCCTCCTTTTCGAACAAAGCTTACCGGTCGTCGAGTCCTTCACCTCGCCTCGCGCTTGGGCATTCGCAATACTAGGCATCCACGAGTACCTGAGAGAGAATGCTACGTCCGAGCCTGCGATCCTCATGCGACAGACCTTGACTGCCAAACTGATTACGAGTTGGCATACCTACGCTTCGGATGACTGGCAATGGTTCGAGCATAGCGCGACCTACGAGAACGCTCGACTCAGCCAGGCCCTTATTCTCAGCGGGCAGTGGATGCCGAATGACGAAGCACTGGAAATAGGCCTCCAGTCGCTGCGTTGGCTCGTGTCCATGCAAAATACGCAAGCGGGCCATTTTCGCCCAATCGGAAGCAACGGCTTCTGCGTCAAAGACGGAAAGAAGGCCGATTTCGATCAACAGCCAGTCGAGGCTCAAGCCATGATCGCAGCATGCCTCGAAGCCGGACGCGCGACCCAAGATGAATACTGGTCGATTGAGGCGAAGCGGGCCTTCGAGTGGTTCCTCGGGCGAAACGACTTGGGACTCTCTCTATACGATCCCAAGAGCGGAGGGTGCGGCGACGGCCTGCACAGCAATCGAGTCAACCAAAACCAAGGAGCGGAATCTACCCTCGCTTTTCATATTTCTCTCGCCGAGATGAACTGCGCCGAACAGCTCATCGCACACCCAGCTCCAGTAAGCACATGAAACCCCTCGAGCTGCATCGCCATGCAATCAGACTCCACCCCGAAAGCTCGCGCGTTATCATTCGCCCCTTCATTCCCGATAGCTCTCAACGCATCTCAGCCATCATCGGTCGAGCCCTCGCTTTGACAGAAAACGAGGCCATTCGGGAGCTGAACGCCGTGCACAGTGATTTCGACACCCGCCATCTAGACATCGAGAGCGCGCTGCTTGAACAATATAAAAAAGTGCAGGAGCATGTCTTTACGCACCGCCCCATCTCCAAAACTCGAAAACTTCTCATCGGTTCGTATTTTTCAGGCGAATACGCCCTAGAATCCGCCGCTCTCTTCAATCCCTCCATGGTGCCTCACCCCAGCCAGGCAGGTGTCCCTAAAGGATCGCTACGCTTCGTCATGAGTCTACGAGCGACCGGAGAAGGACACATTTCATCCATAGAATTCCGCTCCGGCCTGATCAGTTCCGACTGCGCCATAAGCCTCGATGAAATCTCGCACTATGTTACGATGCCAGAGGTGATCGCCAATCCGAACTACCTAAAGATAAGCGTAATCTACAAGTTGCACGAAATGGGCTTCTACAACGAATACCTAACTGCGATCTTGGAGCCGCTCGAAGACGAGTTCAGCCGTAGCGACTTGGATAAAAGCATCGCCACGGTACATTACGAGAACCAGCCCATGACTCATGAACTTAGACGCACTCTTGAGTGCATCCAATGGCTTGTAGACTCCAACTACGAACTACGCTTTTCGCCTAGGCTCAACATTAGCGAACGTATCATTTTTCCGGTCTCCGATGCCGAAACGAACGGAATCGAAGACGCGCGCTTCGTGCGTTTTGTCGAAGAAGACGGATCCGTAATCTACTACGCTACCTACACCGCGTATAATGGTCGTGCCATCCTTCCAATGCTGATCGAAACCGAGGACTTTCTAGAGTTTCGCATGCTCACCCTCAATGGAAATGCAGTGCAAAATAAAGGCATGGCTCTTTTTCCAAGGCGTATCAACGGCCGCTATGCCATGCTGTCGCGCCAGGACGACGAAAACCTGTTCCTCATGTATTCGGATAACCCTCACTACTGGAACGATCCAAGCATTCTGATGCGGCCAGCGGAGGCATGGGAGTCGGCCAAAATAGGAAACTGCGGTTCTCCTATCGAAACCGAAGCCGGTTGGCTAGTAATCACACATGGCGTGGGGCCCATGAGGAAATACTGCATCGGCGCAGCATTGCTCGACCTAGACGACCCAAGCAAAGTCATCGGGCGTTTACGCAAGCCTCTTCTCTCACCCGAAGGCGTGGAGCGGGAAGGCTATGTCCCAAATGTCGTATACAGTTGCGGCTCGCTGCGACACGGGAACGACTTGATACTTCCGTACGCAATGAGCGACAAAACATCCGCCATCTCAAGCGTTCCCCTAGACAGTCTTTTGGCAAGTCTACGGGCCTCAGCCACTTGAACTAGCGCCCCAGCGTCCCTCAGTCGCAGCTCTAAAGTTGTCCTAGGGAAAGACCCCGTATCGAGACGCTACCAAATCGAATAAGGTAGTCGGCACACATTATTAACATGAAAAAGCCCCAATCGAAAGCAACCCGATCAGAGGTTGCACCGAAAAGCGAAAGCCAGCAAGCAACCTCAAGGAACGATACAAACGGCTCGAATTTGATAGAATTCCAAATGCCTACAGAAGAAATACCCGTAGAAGAACAAACGACATGGGATGCCAACATCCCCGATGCTGCCGGGCGTATCGTAAAAACGGAGCTGGCGAGCGACGAAGAGCGAGTCTCAATCGAAATGTACCGACTTGGGCTGAACAATGCCGAAAAGGATCTACGCCGCATGGCAAAATCAATGCATCGATGATCGAAGTACCCAAAGAGAAAGGCTCTGCGTTTAAAACAAGGAAGCGCATTCAGGGCAAATCGATATCGCCAGGCCTTGCCGAAGGGACAACCTTCATCCACTACGACTTGATCCGTTCTTTGGATACAAAAGACGCGATCCATTTCGAAGACATCGAAGAGGAGTTGGGATGCCTAGACGATGCAACTTCATCAATTTCAGACGATCTCATCGCGCTAGCCACACGCGTTGAGAGGCAAATGGACACTCGACTTGGAGCCGTCTTCGAAGCTCATCAGTTGATGCTCAACGATCCCACCCTAAGGGAGGAATTGAGAAACGAGATTATAAAGAATCTCACAAGCGCAAGCGGCGCCGTCAAAGCGGTTTTTCTCCGGTGGGAAAAACGTTTCCTGCGAATGGAGTCCCAAATCGCGCGCCACAAAGGGGATGATATGAGAGACCTGTCCAATCGTCTCTCCAACGCTCTGGCAGGCATCAAGATCCACCCATTGGAAACATTTCCAATCAGCAGCGTTATCGTCGCCCGGCGTCTGCTCCCCTCCGACACCATATTTCTCTCGCAGAATTCGGCATCGGCAGTTCTTCTTGAATACGGAGGGGCGGGTTCCCATGCCGCTTTGTTCGCTCGTGAAATGGGACTGCCCTGCATTGCCGATATCTCGGACATTCTAAAATGCATCCCGGCAGGAGCCCCCGTTTTGGTGGATGCGAATGTTGCCGAGGCTATCCTATGCCCGATTCCGAAGGAAAAGCTTGAACACCACCGGAAAGTAGAAGCTTCTCGCAAAACGCAATTCATCGCCTGGGAAAAGGCCCAAGAGCCGACAGAGACATTGGACGGGACCACCATTCTTGTTTGCGCGAATGTGGGATGCCCCATAGATACGCAGCGAGCGATAGCGAATGGGGCCGATGGCATTGGACTGTATCGGACTGAGCAAGCCTACCTAGGCAGAGCAACTCCTCCAAAAGAGGACGAACTGCTCGACGAAATGCGGCGGACGCTCAAACTCAGCGATCCGAAGACTGCGTGCATCAGATTATTAGATACAGGATCCGACAAACAACTTCCCTTCGTCGGGTTTCTCGCGGAGTCTAACCCCGCCCTTGGACTCCGAGGTATTCGCTTGCTGAAGGAGTACCCGAAGCTATTGGAGACTCAACTAAGAGCGATCCTGACGCTTTCACTAGAGTTCAATATTAGCGTTCTGATTCCGATGATATCAACCCCGCACGACGTGGCTTTCGTTAAGAATGCACTGAACAGGATAGGAGCAGGAATGGGCATCACGAAGCTCCCTCCACTGGGAGCAATGATAGAAACCCCGGGAGCCGCCCTAAACGCTCGACAGTTTTCCGAACACATCGACTTCATAAGCTTCGGAACCAATGACCTTACGCAATACGCCTTCGCTGCGGACCGAGAAAACGCCGCGGTCGAAACCTATTTCGACGATTCCTCAGATGCCATTTTCAGACTGCTTCGGATCGTGCATGACGACGTGCCCCACTTACCGCTATCAATTTGCGGCGAATTGGCAGGAAACACCGCGAGTATTCAGAGACTCCTTGATTGCGGGATCCGAACCCTGAGCGTTGCTCCTCCGTTGATCCCTATCATTAAGGAGACTGTCCGCTCTACGCGGATACAGAGCATCATAAAACCATACCTAGCCGACTGATCGTTCCATCTCCATTTCTATCAGTCTCTTGAGTTCTGCGCTATACTCCATCGGGAACTGCCGCGTTAAATCGTTCACGAATCCATTGACGCTCAAACTCATGGCCTGAGCGTTTGTCAAGCCACGCTGCTGCATGTAGAATAATTGATCCGTCGACACCCTGCTAACCGATGCCTCGTGTTGAGTTTGGTTCCGGATACCACGGACGGATATGGCGGGATAGGTATCGGTGCGGGATTGCGAGTTGATCAGCAAGGCATCGCACTCCGTGTTGTTCTTGCAGCCCTTAAGGTGCTTGGGCATATGCACGCGCCCTCGAAAGGTAGAACGCCCCTTGCCCACGCTAATCGACTTCGCGATGATATTACTCGTGGTTTCATCTGCGGCGTGGATCATCTTGGCGCCCGTATCCTGATGCTGGCCATCGTTTGCCAGGGCGATGCTGAGAACCTCGCCGCGGGCTCTTCGCCCTTTGAGGATGACGCCTGGGTACTTCATGGTCAGTCGCGAGCCGATATTACAGTCTATCCATTTAACGATTGCATCCTCGTGGGCGACTGCTCGCTTGGTAACGAGATTATATACGTTGGAAGACCAATTCTGAACGGTAATATATTCGATCTTGGCGCCTGGCATGGCAACAAGTTCGACAACCGCGCAATGAAGCGTCGCCGTATCGAACTTCGGAGCCGTGCACCCTTCCATATAAGTGACTTCAGAGCCTTCATCGGCGATGATAAGAGTGCGTTCGAATTGCCCGAAATTCTCCGCGTTAATACGAAAATAGGCCTGAAGCGGGTGGCTGACCTTTACGCCAGGCGGAACGTAAATGAACGAACCTCCGGAAAAAACCGCG
Source organism: Puniceicoccaceae bacterium K14 (assembly GCA_022538095.1). Lineage (GTDB taxonomy): Bacteria > Verrucomicrobiota > Verrucomicrobiia > Opitutales > Opitutaceae > JAKYXN01. Next base: position 15,702 of record JAKYXN010000008.1, read on the forward strand.
CTGTTGAGAGCGGAATATTTGTTGTCGCCAGTAGGGATCACTTTCCCAAACCATTTTCGAAAGATCTCCGGATGCTGCATAAGCCCATCCGAACTTCCTAGAAAGATCACCCCTTGTTTGCCGACGCTATCCTTTATGTTTGAATACGCCGCTTCGCTATCGAATTGAGCCTCAACCCCTGCAAGAAATTTTCTCTCGTTTTCCGGGATGCCGAGACGCTCAAAGGTTTCCTTCACTTCGGCTGGCACTTCGTCCCAACTTTTCTTTGGCTGGCGGCTTCCAGCTAAATAGTAGCGAATCTTATCGAAATGAATGTTCTCCAAGTCTTCCGTGGCCCAATGGGTCGGCAACGGCTTTTTGAGAAACGTTCGAAGCGCACGCTTGCGAAAGGCTCGAATCCAGTCGCTTTCCTGTTTGGTGTCGGAAATATAGTCGATCGTGGCCTCTTCGAGCCCAACCCCGGCGTCGTACTTATGGCTTTCCGCAAAACGAAAGTTACCCCGTTCCCGATCAACCGCGATTTCAGATATAGTAGTCATATTACAAATACGTTATTCTCAGATCCTGCACGAACGTAGTCAGCGAACGGTCATTTCGTTATGAACCCATTTCACCCCCCTGAAACTTTGGGCGATGGCTCCGGCAACTTCCCTCTCTTTGCTATCTGAAGCGACCCCCGACAAGACGACAAATCCTGCAAGTGTTTCGACGTGCGCTTTCCGAAGGGAGTCCTGTAGAGCAGCTCGTACCAATCCGAAGATGGATGCGTCGTCGACTTCTTCCTCCTTCGAGATTTTCGCTTTCGACGAATCAACTACTAGCTCGTTTCGAAGAGAAAGGACACCCAGATTTGCCCGGACCAAGTTTTCAATCAGAGCTTTGCGAACCGGATTGTCGACGACTCCCTTCAAGAAGATCGTTCCAGCCCGCTCTTCGATTCGGATGGTCTTCGGATCAATATTCGCCTTTGCCCATAAACCGCGATGAATCATGTCAACGATTCCCGATTCGCTTGTATCCTTCTGGCAAATACTCATAGCTAGGCCATCTTTCACACCCTGAACCCCACTTATGCGGCTAACGGTTTCAATGGCAGTGCGGCGCTCAATCTCACCCCTTACAAGTCCAGTCAATTCAACAATCCCGTGCCTAGATCTTGCCATCAATTGCGGCCCAAGCATCTTCCGAAAATTAAAAGTGTCCTTCAGCTCGCACTCGATTCTTCGATCTGAAGCTCGACCGCAAAACGCTCCAGATCGGAGCCTTTGCAAGAGTGAGCTTTCGATCTGCGAACCTCTGGATGAAATAATTGCCGACATACCGAAAGGTACACGAGCCACCTTCTTGAAGCAATGGGGTCAAACCCAGCTAAAGCTTGAGTGGTCACCTGGCTGGGTAGATCCGCATAAGTTTGCCGCGCCTTCAATTCGTGCTAAGGCGACCGGCAAACTACCAAAAACGAGTAGCCGAGCCTCAAAGCAATACATTAAACCAGAAATCGTGCTCACCTGTCACCAGATGAAGTAAGGCACTCCTAGTCCCGATTGACGCCCTACGCCGAACGTTTAGCGATTTTCTTAGCCTGCCAAGATGGACCTTATTCGAGTTTGATCCGTAATTTGTATCCCTGGACCATTTCTAAATATGATGTTTTTCGAGCTAGCAGCGTTAACGGAGCTACCTCACTAGTTGAAACTCAGTTGCCTAATCTGAATCGACAATCGCGAGGATGGCTCGCTTGTAAGCGTCCGGCAGCTTATTCCAAGCTTCGACGATACGTGACAACTCGGGCTCAATCATACCCAAAGCTTGTGTGTCTATATTTGTGCATTGAGACCTATCTTTATCGCAAGTGATCTGATTATCAACATCTTGCGAAAAATCAACTCGAGGTTCGAGTCCCCGCCTTCTGGAAGGCTAACAAAACAGGAAATTAAAGCTAAAACCTTAGCGTTTTCGACTAAAGATGAACTAGCCTCAATATTCACATTTTGGAAGATGCACTGTCTTCGACCACAGAAAAGGACCTCTCATCGAAAGCTTGAAGGATAGACACCATAGCTCCCTCAGTATCTCTAAGATTTTCATGCTCTTCCAAAAATAGAACGGTGTTACTCCTAAGTGAGCTCAATCGCACATATAATAGATATATCATTTCTGAGCATTCCTTGCCTTCTGCTGAGTCACGGATTGGTGCTCCAGATTCATCAAGTTCAACACCTCCATCCTTTTTAAAATGTTCAACTTGATCCACTAGCTCTACGTTTATTTTTTAAAGCTCACCTTCGCATTTTTTACATTGGTCTATACAATGTTGTTTCGAAACATTGACAAAATCAAGGGCATCACGGGTATTCATATCAATATTGGATATTTGATCCAGAGTTAGCCAGCGCGTTCGAGGAAGATAACGTTCAAATTCAGCGAATTTAGTTTCTAACGATAAAACAATTTGCTCTTTTTCACGTGAGTTCTCATTTATCCGCAACGTTAAGCTGTTGATTCTGGCAGCAATTATTGCCATCTCCGTCTGGCGATTAATTCCTCGATTTGATTTTTGAAACTCCTTAACTTGATCTCTTAGTTCTCTTGCTTGCAATCGCAATGATCGCACCGGCAAAAGCGAATCCCGAAAAAAGAGCTATCGCGGCTCCAAACTGGAGCCAATGTTGAGATTCCTTATAATTATTTTCCATGGACTACGATTAAAGTGATGTCCGAAATTCCGCCAGTTTCGAAATTTGAGACCACTGGAACGTACATCCTATACAGTTGATGGTGATTGAAGAACAGGTCTCCTCCATTGAGAGGGTCTCAGCGCGGGAACCTGCACACTTCTCTTTTTGTAATTACTTTTCCAAGTAATTAATAGCTAGCAGCCCTTGGTTCTATCCGTGTAGGTATTCGAAAAATGGATCGCGCTTAGGCTGACTCCGGCGAGTCCTTGGCCGGGCAAGGCGGTATCACCTACTAAAAACATATTATCCAATGGGAGCCTCGATCCTATTCGCTTCCAAATCGGTTGCCATGCCTTCCAGGGTATTCCGCCAACACTGCCTCGATGCCTCCCAGTAAATCGTTCAAAGGTAAGAGGTGTTCCCGTATGAATCTCTTTAATATCGGCGATGCCGTAATGGTGAAAAGCATCGTTAAATTTACCAATCAGAATATCTTCGATCCGCTGCTTATAGTCCTTATATTCACCGCTCTTTCGATCCATAGTAAAGTCTTCGGTTCGTACGTGAGTTGAAATTGTAACCGCTCGATAACCCGGCGGAGCTCGCTCGTAATCTCCCACAGCGGACAGCGAAACAAACATTGAACGGCTTTCTATTTCGGGGAACTTTTGCTCAAAGTGTACTTGGTGATACAGCTCTTCCGTATCCGTTTCGAACTTGATACCGAAATACATCGTAGCTGCCCCCATCGCCAATCATCTTCCTGTATGTGATTGGCAAACGCGTCGATACTTATCGAAGAATTATCCAATAGCTTCACCGCATTCCATATTGGAATATCAAATACAAGGTTCCTACACTTCTTCGCCCCTCCCGCGAAACAACTTCATAGCCCCCTGCAGTCTTTTGAATACTCCTAACCGAGTCATTCATTGAAACCTCATTGCCAAACGACTCTACACGTTCTGCTAAGTTTTCCGCCAACCGACTAATTCCACCCACCGGGTAATACATATCGGATGGATACCCTAGCCCCAAAATACCAATGTTTGTCGGAATATCTTCCATGTATCCCTGTGATACTTATGAGTAAAAGCTCATTTATCACATTAACAAAATCTTTGTTATAACGAAAGCTCGTAGGCAATAGCGAATCAAAGGGGACTAAGGAACCCCTCAGAGCTGAGCTCGCATTCAGTACCCCATTTTTCATTACAGTGGCGACACTTGCCAAGTTCTTTGGTGGAATCGGAGCAGACGACGCAATCTTCCATAGCTTGGAACTCTTAGCCTCAATCATGCTACAAAACTTCGTCAACTCTACATCCTTGCAAACCTTAGATAACTCCATGGCCCACCGTACAGGATCCGCATATCGCCGAATTGAGTCATTCCCATAACGACAAACGATTGCGGGGTCTTGGCGTGCAAATCGAAGATCAATTTGAACCCCCCTTACAATCTTTTCTAAGACTCCTCCCGGACCTAATCCATTCAAAGTGGTTGCCCCGACTTCGAACTTAAATCCTTTACGCGAGAAATAGCCTGCACAGCCTCCGAGGGTCGCGTGCTTTTCTAAAACAGCAACCTTGTACCCATACTTAGAGAGGTAGGCAGCGCTTACCAAACCGCCATATCCACCTCCAACAATAATAAAATCGTACACGATAAAACAAAGAAGACCGAGATCACTTATTCTTTGGCGACACTAAATCTTTGGCATACAAAATTGATGCGTCTGTGACAGTCCCCTCTGGAGCGTCTTTCTTTTGATTTACTAACTCTCCTTTACTATTCCAATATCGAATCTCCATTCGTCGATCGTCCAATGGACCCTTAAAATCAAGCGTAGCGAAATTCCTGTGACCGACACGATCAATGTCTTCCTCATCGAAAATATCATAACGAGCATGATTCACATCAGAGCCCGCCCACGATCCAGCGGTTAGAGACGACGTAGTTATATCGTACATAACATACTCTTCTCCTTTAATACCCGCTTTACCAGGCTCTCCCGGCTTCCCTTTCCCAAGATAGGTCAACTTGCTCACTTCTCCGAAGTGCACGTCGCCTGATAAAAAGATCACCCCATCAATTCCCTCGTGCACGATACGATCAATCAAATACTGCCACTCCTTGGTAAAGCTTCGGTAGCCAAAATCACTATCAGAATCACTCAACACTTGGTTCCCCACGCATATTACATTGAAGCGGGCTGGATAACTCTTCCCATCATGACTCATCTGACTCTGGGCCCATGCCAAATGATCTATAAGCCAATCAACTTGCTCTTTCCCTAACATGGATTTCTCGTTCCCAAATGCTTCGGGATCAGAACTAGGAATACTCAAGTAAGTCCGATTATCCATCAGGTAAAAATTTACATCCCCCCAATTGAAAAAGGTAAAGAGTCCGGGAAGCTCAGGTAACCCAGCAGATGGGTTCGCCCAAAATTTCGTGAATACTTCAAGCGCTGTATCCTTTAGCCAATACGAACTTCCGATATCGTTAGGACCATAATCATGGTCATCCCAAGTAGCATAATGCTGGGAGCGCGTCATTAGAGGCAAAAACCAAGGGTGGTTTCTGTCATGCGTCCAGCGATGCATCATCCCGCTTCTATCTTCAAAATCATTCTCTCGATAATAAACGTTATCACCTAACCAAAGCATTAGGTCTGGATTTTTCTCGTAGACTGCCTTATAAATTTCGTGCTCGCCTCCATAAGGACTCCCGCCTTCACGATCATGTCCCTCTTCATTTACATAGTTACAACTTGCAGCGCCTATCCTAAAATCGAATACGGAGTGTCTCACGTCTCCATCTGGAACAAATCGCCAGCGGGGCTTCGTTTGAAACGTAAGAGGTATTGCTTCCCCTTCTTCTTCAAAGTCTTCAGGAAAAATTGGCGTTTCCAACTTCCCGTTAATGTAGACTTGGTACTCGTATGTATTCCCAGCTGAGAGGCCTTTATCTAGCATCACCGTTGCTGTATTCGCATCTATAGACTCTGTCTTATAAGTTTCTGACTCAAAGTATGATTCATCAACCTTACCCGACAAACGATATTTTAGCACAACATCAGCCGGCTCTTTTGTCTGTATCCATATTTTTGCCATTTTCATCGTACTATGTCCCGGCATCGGGCCATTGAGCAGCAGGGACTCGCCGAGAGCAAAACTGCAGCAAGTAGTTAAAAGGATAAGTACAACCGAAACACACCTTGAACGCATGCTTTCAAACTAAGCATCATTCAGGCCGTTGAAAGCGCAAAAACGCATCTTCTCCAATTTGTAATAGAAAATGAACTAATCTCGCCTTATGCGAGAGCTTCTTTGACTAATTCAAGCTCTTCCTCGCCCATCGCGAGGCCCAAAGCGGCAGCATGTCCGTCTGCGCTCATCTTGCCCCAGGTTTTCCTCAAAATTCCAACCATCGTTTCGCGATCTGTTTTCTGACGGAATTTCGCAAACTGTTTTTCTAGGAAGACTAAGCACAGCGCATCCTCGAGCGTCTGGCACTCTTCGTCTTTTCGAAGGTCTTTTTTGAGATTAAGCGAAGAAACTCGGTCTATAGCTTCTTTTTCGTATCCGCACTTCTCGAGAATCTCAGCCGTTTTCTCTGCATGAAATTTTTTAAGGTCTGCACGCCATTTCAAATACCCAGCACGCCCTTCTGGATAATCTTTTCGAGGGCTTTCCCACCTGCGTATATGTTGACTTCGACTTGCTAAAAGAAGCTCTTCGCTCGCATTTTCTCTAAGCTTCAAAACCCAGGATACTAGCTGCTGGCTAAAATAAAGCTCATACCCAATTGACTCCCCCTTCACATCAACACGGTTTGGATCTTGCGCGTTCGCTTCGTCGATCAATGACAATGCCGCAATAAAGCGATCTGTATTCACAATACTGTTATCTGACAAATCGTGTCCCTCAAATTTCATTCCGACTACGATGCCATTTTATCTGCATAGAGCAATTCGAATTCACGCCGTATCTTGGCAAAATCATGTGCCGGAGCATTTTACCTAATGCTTTCCCTCAAGGGATATTCATAGCTTCCTGAGCATCTATTTGCTTTCCTTTCCCAGTAGCAATCTTGTAAAAAGATCGTCAATTAACAAACGTTTTACAGACGCTCTGCTTTATGAAACTGCCAAATATCAAATCCATTATTCTTCGCTTCACACTCCTCCTTGCCCTGGCAGTCAATGCAAGTGCAGTAGCGACACCTCGCCTAATGCAAGGGCCTATGATCGCTAAATTGGATGAAAACTCCGCCACAATCTGGGCGCGTGTCGCAGGCGAGCATGCCTTCTCTATCGAATACAGCAAACGGGCAAATTTTGAAAACTCTGAAGTAACCCGGGCGATTTCCCCAGACGCGTCTAACGATTATTGCGTCCAAGCTAAAATCGAAAATCTAGAAGCGGGAGCCTATTATCACTATCGCGTTCTTCTAGATGGCCAGCCGCTAGATAATCCCGGCGAAAGTGACGGATATCCATTTTTGACAGCGCCTGCTGAGCACCATCAGGCGAAATTTTCAATGGCTTTTGGCTCGGGCGCTCAAGTTGATGCCGATGGCCTTCAAGCAATTTGGCTTCAGGTACAAAACGCCCGTCCACACGCTTTTTTCTGGCTAGGTCAAAACGAGTCCTTTTCCGGGCTCGAATCTCAATTTCAAGCCGAGCAGTACCGCAAGCAGCGCAACGTTCCCTTTTTGCAGCCAATCCTACGCTCAATTCCACAATTCTCAACTTGGGACAGCCCAGAGAATGCGCCATCCAAACAAGCAGCTCAAAAGTCTCTCGACGTATTCAAACGCTATTGGCCAAATCCTGCCTACGGTACAGATAAAGCGCCGGGAACATACTTTAAGCATAGCTATGGGAAGGTAGACTTCTTTTTCCTAGATACCTACACTTATCGCAGGGATGGCAAAACGCTTCTTGGAAAAGCTCAAACTCGCTGGCTCACAAAACAACTTTCCGAGAGTGAAGGCGTCTTTAAAATTATCCTGAATGGTAAAAGTTGGACACGCCAAAATGGAGAGCAATCTGAATCCTGGCTTGCTTATGAAGACGAGCGCAATGCGATTTTCGATCACATCCAGGCAAACGAAATAGAAGGTGTTGTCTTGGTCTCCGCAACCGATGAACAAGCGGAGATCAAAGCAATCCCATTTTCTGAAAAAGGAGGCTATGATCTCTACGAATTGGCAAGTAGCCCACTGGCACAAACTCCATCTCCTGAATACGCAGAACCGACTCAAGATGCGATTAACATTCAAGATCCCTATATGGACGCGATGAACTTCGGCTTACTCTCTTTTGATATGACACTAGAGGATCCAACCATTAGCTATGACGTAATCAACGTCTTTGGCGAAAGCGTCTTTCCAGCTTTTCAACTAAAAGCGAGCGAATTATCTAATGGCGTGGTTTCATGGAAAACAAAAATAGACGCCGAGTCTTTGGCTTACATCGAAAACTCAAGCACACAGGCTTTTTAAAAAAGAGCGGTGACATCGAAGACTTAGAACAATTTCGATTTCTAGAATAGCCTCGAAATGACATCGTTCATTTTGAGGCTATTTTATTGATCTCTCTCAGGATCGATCACAAATAGTTTAAAATGATTCCCTCAATCCGATCATACATCGCCCTTTTTACTCTCGTTTTCTTAGTAGGCTGTGACAAGGAACTCGTCGAAAAGCAAGGCGGTCTTGTCGAAATGAGTTTAGGATCCTCAGTATTGCAGGTGGAGCTCGCACTTAATCGAGACAGCCAAGCACGAGGCTTAATGCATCGCGACTACCTCCCCGAGGACCAAGCGATGCTTTTCGTTTTCAAAGAAACCCAACAAATGTCGTTTTGGATGCGGAATACTCGTATCCCTCTGGATATCGGCTACTTCACAGCTGACGGAATTTTGAGAGAAGTTTACCCGCTCTATCCATTCGATGAGAATGCAAGACGCTCAATTCGCACCGATCTCTTGTATGCTCTCGAAACGAACCAAGGTTGGTTCGCCAAAAACGGAATCAAGATCGGTGACAAACTCGATCTAAGTAGCCTCAAATAGGCTTCGCTAAGCGGTCTTCTTGTCTAGTCGGTTTTGCTGAATCAGTACGAATACAGCTAAAAGTATAATAGCTGAACTCACCCACCCTAACCAATTAAAGGTTTCCCCGAGGACGAGAGCGCCCAAAATTAAGGCAACAACGGGATTCACATAGGCATGCGAACTCACAGCTGAAGGCGAGCAATGCTTCAACAAAAACACGAAAGCCGTAAAACCTACGACAGCCCCGACAAATAATAGATATACGTAGGCCACCCATGATCGCAGACTCACTGCGGAGAACTCAAAGCCTCTTGCCTCACCTAAAGCCAAGCCAACAAGTAAACAGATTAGCCCACCAAAACACATCTGCATTCCCGCAGCCATAAAAGGAGAACAAGTGGTTGGGTTGGCCTTAGAATAAATCGCCCCTAATGACCAAAAAATAACGGCTCCTAAAACGAGCAAGATTCCCGACAAGCTGCCCGAAAGCTCTATCCCCACTGACGAATAAACGAGCAGACAAACCCCAACAAATCCAATTGCTAAGCTCAAAACACCCCAAATCCCCGGCTTATTTTGAACCTTCGCTGTAGTCGCAAAAATGGTCATAAAAATTGGATTACTTGCCAGCATGACTGCCGCCAATGTGGAATCCACTGACTGTTCTGCAATCGTCACCAAACCATTTCCCCCTAAAATTAGGGCAAGTCCAACAAGACACGCATTCCAACAGTCTTTTCTATTTGGAAGGCGTTTATCATACTTCCAAATTGCTAGCCCGAACAAAATCAACCCAGCGGGAACAAACCGTGCCCCTGCCATTACCAAAGGGGGAATTGTTTCGATCGCTATTTTAATCCCAAGATACGTAGACCCCCAAACGACATACAATACGATGAAAGCAATTATGATTTGCAGCCTTTGAGGATTTCTGGACGTATTCATTGTTTAGACGTTTGCAACTAGGAACTTTCAACCCACCGACATCCTAATAAAATGAAACCCAGCAAGGCCTTCATCATCATCACAATGGCTGCAATTGTTTGTGTCGGTATATCCTATCTCTTATCCTGGAAAAGCAAGAATAGTGCCTCTCAAAGAGTGTCATACAGTTATCCCAAAAAACAGGATACAAATTCATCTCAGTCGCGACGCGCAACATCACAAAGCTCCATAGAAATCACAGAGGAAGACCTCGCAAGTTTACTAGAGGACGTAAACGAAGAAGCCCACTTGTCCGATGAACAAATCATTATCAGTCAGGATGATGCAACGTTCCAAGAGCTATTGGAATCGCTCTCGAAAAATGGGATAAACGTCATCAATTCCAATAAGGCTTTGAGAGCAATCCGAGTTAAGCTTGAGAGTGAAGAAGATTTTAGGAGGCTAAATGGACTAACGAACGATTCTGATCAGTTGGAAAACAATTATCTCGTCTATTTGCCAACGCCCCAGCTACCTGAAGCTACCGGACCTGCAGGAACAGCCTTTGGAAATACCGCTTTGGAATCAATGGGCGTCCCTGCCAACAATGAAGATTGGGGGTCCGGTATCAAAGTCGCCGTGTTGGACACGGGCGTAAGCCAACACAGCGAATTTGGAGATATGACTATCGATTCGATAGATCTCATTGATTCAACTGCAGAATACGCCCATGGCACTGCAGTTGCCTCACTGATTGCTGGAGAAAATACCGGCGTCGCTCCAGCAACGTCACTACTGAGTATCCGCGTGTTGGATGGGAATGGTATTGGAGACAGCTATACACTCGCAGAAGGTATCATAGCGGCAGTCGAAAATGGTAGCGATATCATAAGCATGAGCGTCGGGAGTTACGGGTACAGTCAAGTATTAGAAAACGCCGTGAACTATGCATCCGAACAAGGCGTGATCTTGGTGGCCTCCACTGGAAATGATGGAGCGTCGCAAATAACCTATCCAGCTCGCTTCGACGCCGTCGTCGCAGTCACAGCGGTTGACGCCGATTCTCAAATCGCTGGTTTCTCCAACTATGGAAAAGGCGTCGACATTGCAGCTCCAGGCGTGGGCGTTGTATCCGCATGGTCAGATGAGGAGTGGTCTTACTTCTCTGGAACATCAGCTGCAGTTCCCTATGTAACGGGTTCTTTGTCTTCGCTACTTTCAGAAAACCCCGGCATGAGCTCTGAAGAAGCCATAGAGTTGATCACAACCTATACGAACGATACGGGAGCTTCAGGTTTCGACGAAGCCACAGGAAATGGCATTTTAAATATTGAGCGAATTGCCAATCGAGAGGAGGAAGGCATTTACGACCTTGCAATATCCGACTTCTATCTAGACTACGAAAACGCAACTGCAGCAGTGGTCCCAATTGAGATTACCGTGCAAAACAGAGGTACGGAAACCATAAATAGCCTGACCCTAACTTATGCGGAGCAAGCCAGCTTCGAGCAAGAACGTAGCTTGGAAAGACTTGAGCCCAATGCCACTACAAGCTACCAAATAAGCGTTCCCCGAGTGTTGCTCGATTCGGAAGAAGGCTATTCATTACAGGCAAGCATCGAATCGAACGGCACGTCCGACTCTACCCCAGAAAACAACATCAAAGAGACCCTTTTTAAGAAAAACGAAGACTTGGACATAGAGGAGTAATCCCCCTTTGACCTTCGCCAGCTCCTACGCTTATCAGAAAGATAATACACATCGATATGGATTGCTTCTACGCGGCCATCGAGTGTCGCGACGATCCAAGCGTAGCCGACAAGCCCGTTGGTGTCGGAGGCTCTTCAGGCAGGGGCGTTCTCTCGACCTGTAACTACATCGCGCGCGAGTACGGATGCCATTCGGCGATGCCAGTTTTTCAAGCCAAGCAGAAATGCCCACACATTGTTCTCAAGCCTCACCGATTCAGCGTATATAAAAGCGAATCTGATAAAATCCGATCTATTTTCTACGATTATACCGAATTGGTAGAGCCTTTATCGCTGGATGAAGCCTACCTCGATGTCACCCACCAAAACCGCTACGCATGGGACATTGCAAAGGAAATACGCCAACGCATTTTTGAAGAAACCCAACTCGCCGCAAGCGCTGGAGTATCTTACAATAAGATGTTGGCCAAGATCGCTAGCGATTGGAAAAAACCTAATGGGCAGTTCGCTGTTCTTCCAAACCAAAGCGAAGAATTCATGAAAGAATTGCCGGTTAGGAAAATTTGGGGTATTGGTCCGAAGTCGGCTGAAAAACTCTCCCAACTCGGATTTGACACCTGTGGCGACCTTCAAAAGCAGAGCATCGGTCGACTCCATTCAACATTCGGAACGAGGTGGGGAACGGAACTTTATCAGCTCTGTCACGGAATCGACGAAAGAAGTGTAACCACCAATCGGATTCGAAAATCGATGAGTGTCGAGCACACCTTCGATAAGAATTTGGAATCACTCGAAGAGTGTATCGATAAAATGGAAGAGTCTATAGAGGAGCTGAAAAGCGACCTCATGACTAGTCGTAGTCAGCGGGTTATTGCCAAGCTATTCGTAAAGCTTAAATTCGAAGACTTTAAATCTACAACCAAAGAAGCTGAATTCAAACGACTAGATCTCGAAGCCGTCCGTCCCCTTCTAGAGGAGGCTTATACAAGAAGCTCTTTAAACGTACGCCTGATGGGTTTAGGCGTACGCTTCGCTCAATCGAATGACAACGATTCCCAGCAACTAGAACTAGACTTGGACTTAGGTAAAAAGCGTATCGCTAGTTACTAGCGATCAATCCCTCGTCCTTGATGCGTTCGATGTACTCGCTTACATTACAGGTAAGCAATCTAGTTCCAGTTTTGCTAACTTCTAGAACTTTGTTGACAAGAGGATCCAGAAAATCGCGATCGTGACTTACTAGAATTATAGTGCCATCAAATGCTTTAATCGCGTCCTGCAAAACAGCCTTACTGCGAATATCCAAGTGATTTGTCGGCTCATCCAGAATAATTGTATTGGCATTTCGGATAAGCATTTTGGCTAACGCCAAGCGATTTCTTTCACCACCAGAGATAACGTCTGTCTTTTTAAATACATCATCGCCTCGGAACAACAAGGCTCCTAAGATAGCCCTAGGGTTACTCTCACCATTACCATACTCTTCGGCAGCTTGCTCAACCTCTTCCAAAACAGTATTATCTGGATCGAGTTCATCCGCTTGTTGCTGTGCGAAATAAGCTAACTCGGTCTTTTCTCCAACAATCCTCTCTCCTTGCTGGAAAGGTTCAGTTCCCGCTAAGATGCGGGCGAGCGTAGACTTACCAGCACCATTGACACCTACGATCGCAATACGGTCACCTTTCTCGATATGAAAATCCAAACCTGAATAAATCTGTAGATCACCATAAGCTTTGTGCAAATCGGTTAACTCAATCACCTTTTGACTCGAAGCAGGTGGTGGTGGAAAACGGAAAAATATTTTTTTCTCTTCCTTCGGAATTTCAACGATTTCAATTTTATCCAGAGCCTTTATCCGGCTTTGAACCATAGACGCCTTTTTAACGTTGGTACGGAATCTGTTTATGAAATCCTTTTGTTTTTGGATTTCTTTCTTTTGATTATCAAATGCTTTTCGTAGGCGAATTTTCTCAGCTTCACTCTCTTGAATGTAGAAACTGTAATTTCCATTATAACTGCGGCACTTGCCCATACTCAGGTGTATCGTACGATTGGTGACAGAATCCAAAAATGCCTTATCGTGAGAGATCAGGATAATAGAGCCTTCGTAATTCTTCAAATAATTCTCCAACCAAATCTGAGACAGAATATCCAAGTGATTGGTAGGTTCATCCAGAAGCAGCAATGACGGCTCTTGAAGTAGCAACTTGGCCAACGCGATTCGCATCTGCCAACCACCAGAAAACTCGCCGGTGTCTCGATCCATATCTTTCATCGAGAAACCTAAACCTAGGAGCATCTTCTCGATTTGAGATTTCATCTTCTGTGGTTCCAAGGACTCCAGTCTTTGCTCCCAAGCGCCGATCGTGTCCAACAAATCGTAATACTCTTCACTGGAAGTGTCCATCTCAGCCATCTTTTCATCCGCGGCATCAATCTTCTCCTGTAAGGACAATACATCTTCGAAGGCAGTCTTTACTTCTTCGAACATTGTTTTGCCACTCACTTCAATGCCATCCTGCGGAAGGTAGCCCAATGTCGCCCACTCTTCCTTTTCAACACGCCCCGAATCAACTTCGGTCTCGCCCAAAAGCAATTTCATCAAAGTTGACTTACCAGCTCCATTGGAACCTACCAAACCAATGCGATCACGGCCTCCAATAGTTGCACTGACATTCTCATAGACCACCTTCGGGCCATAACGTAAATTCAAGTCGATAAATGAAATCATAAGCAGCCGACTTTGATAGAGATATCATCAAAAAAAACAACCGATACTTTCAGAAATTTATCCAAAACTGCAGGCCCACCCCGCACGGGTTAGACAAAAGCCAGCTGGAACACATTACAAAGTCGCCAGATTCTCAATGTTCAGGTGCTCGTTAAGCAGTTCATAAAATCGACGCGGATTCAGGGGTTTGGAAATATGGTCGACGCATCCTGCACTCATCGCATCTTCCCTTTCGGAAGTCATAACACAGGCTGATTGAGCAATAATAGGTAGACGCGGTCTTTCTTTCGAGATCATGCGACTCGCTTCGAATCCATTCAAACCTGGCATTTTAAGGTCCATTAAAACGAGATCTATATTATTTTGCTCCCTAACAATCTCAATAGCCTCGTTCCCATCCTTAGCATGAAGGACTCTCGCGTTGTGATGGCGAAGAAGCTTCTCAACTAAGAGAAAATTGGTGAGATCATCGTCTGCGACCAAGATTAGAGCTTGATTGAAATTTGCCCCAAATGACCTGTTATTGGATACACTCCTTATCAGTTGCTCATTATTAGAACACTCTAAAGGCACCCGAAAACCAAAAGTGCTACCGTGTCCTAAACGCGACTTAACCCAGATTTTCCCGTGCAACAAGTCAGCGATCCCTTTGCAAATAGAAAGCCCGAGCCCTGCTCCATTGACCGTTCTGTTCATGGAATCTTCTGCTTGGGAAAAACGATCGAAAATAATCTCTAAATCAGCTGGAGCAATCCCGTACCCTGTGTCGACAACATAAAACTCCAAAGTATTCTCCGCCAATATCCTGTATCCAAAATTCACAGACCCTTTATCGGTAAACTTCACTGCATTACTCAAGAAATTGATTAAAACCTGCCTCGTTCTCAACTCGTCACCAACAATGGCGAAGCAGGTCTCCACATCATTATCCAAAACGATTTCCACTTCTTCAGAACCTTTAGACTTAGTAACACCTTCAAATGCAGTGAGCACTTCAAGCATCAGACAGTTCAAGTCGAACTCCTCCTTGTTTATCGTAAGCTGATTCGCTTCCAATTGAGCTAGATCAATTAAATCGCCAATAAGTTGCACTAGGTGCTCCCCGTTTTTGTTGATAATATCGATATAGCGAGCCTTGTCCTCGTTGGTCGCATTGCCCATTTTGAGCAATTGAGCAAAACCCATGATTCCATTGAGAGGCGTTCGAATCTCATGGGACATGTTCGCCAAAAATGCAGATTTCAAACGATCGCTTTCTTCCGCTTTTTCTTTTGCTAAACGTAATTCCGCTTCTCCCAATTTACGTTGAGTAATATCAGCCAGTGTCCCAAGCACAACCAAAGGCTTACCATCTGATGATCGAATCAAACGCCCTTTCCCTTCTAACCATCGGATTTCACCATTGGATAATGTGATTCGGTGCTCAGCGTAGTACTCACTGCCATCGCTCAATACATTTTCTAACTGGCTGGCAACTTCCGCTCTATCATCTGGGTGGACTCGTTCAAGATAGGCTTCGTAAGTCGGATCAAGCGCCCCCTTCGGCATACCAAAAATTTTCTCCACGTATTCCGACCAAATTACTTT
This sequence comes from Puniceicoccaceae bacterium K14, assembly GCA_022538095.1. Classification (GTDB taxonomy): domain Bacteria; phylum Verrucomicrobiota; class Verrucomicrobiia; order Opitutales; family Opitutaceae; genus JAKYXN01. The sequence goes on from JAKYXN010000008.1 coordinate 31,399, forward strand.
ACCCGAGTTGGCTTCCCAGCTCCAAGTCCCCATATCAGCCGCCTCCAACGCCAGCCGCAAATGTTCCTCACTCTCCCTTAAAGCTCGTACAGCCTCCAGCTTTTCTAAGCGTATTCGCTTTTGAATGAGTTCTCTCCGCACCGCAGGGACAAAGCGATTCCAGTGCCCTTTTATGATATAATCGCATGCTCCATTCCTCATCGAATCGATTGCAAACTCCTCTCCCTTGGCATTGGAGAGCATTATTAGAGGGGTCTCATTTTCGAGTTCTTTCAGTAAAATCAAAGCCTCTAGACCCGAAAATCTTTCCGCCGAATATTCCGCGACAACGATACTCCAAGATCGAGAATTAATCGCTTTTAAAAAAGCTTTTTGACTACCGACAACCTGACTATGTACCTCAAAGCCACCCCGATCCAGTTCGCTCAAAATACGGCGAACATCCTCAGAGTTGGCCTCAACTAAAAGTACAGTTATGGGTGTCATTTTGCCTGCGAGGGTATTTAACCTCGTTTGCGTCTAGGTGCTGAAAATTATGAAAGCAACAAAGCACGGAGCCTTTATGCATATCAATGGGCAAGCCAACTACGAGTGGAAGAGATTAGTTAGATTTACCCAATCGCTACAGTGCATACCCGATTCCCTTTTTCAAGAACGCATATAAATTCTATTACATTGAACGTCTCACTCCAAACATCAAACCGTACTCAGAGCACATGCTCCAATCCGGAAGCAAATCGCCCAAGAGAAGGCGCTTTGAGGCATGCCAAGCGTATACCATTTTTAAAAGCGTCCCGGTTCGTGGCACTCGATTTCAAAACGAGCGTTTCTCCTTCGCTACCAAAAATCACCTCTTGAGCAGCCACAAACCCTGGCATTCTCACCGAATGGACGGGCACGTTCAAGTACTGTCCTCCAAGTGAACCTTCAAATAATTCTTCCCCACGCGATCTCGACTCAAGATGACTTTCAGACATCATCTCTATAGTTTTCAAAGCCGTGCCAGACGGAGATTCTTCCTTCTTTTCGTGGTGAAACTCAACAAGTTCGACATTTTTAATATAGCGAGCGGCATCCTGAGCATACTTCATCATCAAAACTGCAGTGATGCTAAAATTTGGTACAACCAGCCCACTTCCACCGTTTGATGCACATAAATTTGCAAATGTCGCGAGCTCATCCTTCTTCAACCCGCTTGTTCCTATAACCGGACAAACTCCCTTTTCGATTATTGTGCGGGTGTTTTGAGAGACCACCGAAGCAAGCGTGAAATCAATCACTACCGCAGGTTTCGTTTCCTCGATTTTCCCAGCCAAATCGTCCCCTCGTCCCCAGAGACCAACGATCTCGAACTCCTTTGCATTACCCAAAGCCGTTTGAGCAAGTCTCCCCATTTTTCCATTCGCTCCATTGATCGCAACTTTCATAATGAACCAAGCAGAAGGTCACAAATCGCAAAAGGTCAACGCTTGGAGTGGTTTTCACAGGAAACCTTATAATTTTTTGCGAGTCTTCAGACAAGTTCAGTTGACCTAATTCGGCAAGCTCCTATGCGTATCCACAGAATTCAACTTATGCTTCGCTATATTTTTCCAATAAGCTTTTTCGCATTCATTTGCTGGTTAATTTATCAAGCCGACACAGCTCAAAGCAATGTCTTTCTGAAGCTCAGCAACAGCATACCTCACGGCGACAAACTGGGCCACGTTCTTTTGTATGGAACGCTCGCCCTATCCCTTAACCTCGCACTTTCCTTTCGAAAGATCCAAATTCTAAAGCTTTCTCTTCACCTAGGCTCGGTAATCGTCTTTACATTTGCCCTCGCTGAAGAAGTTTCTCAAGGCTATTTCCAAACACGCAACCAGGATTTCAACGACATACTGGCAAACATGATTGGCATCTGCCTGTTTACTCTAATTGGAAAACGCCTATTTATGATTTTTAAGCGATCGTAAGATATTTCAAATACACACAATGAATACCTCGAAATCGAAAATCCTAACATTATTACCTCTAACGTTTCTTTTTTTTCTCAGCAGTTGCGCAAAGAAAGAAAAGCAACTTGAAGCTCACATGGAAACCTCCCTGGGAACCATGGTCTTCAAACTCTACGAAAGTAAAACGCCGAAAACAGTAGAAAATTTCGTAAAGTTAGCCAAAGGCGAGCTACCAGAGAAAGAAGTCTCAGACTCAGAGGATAATAGTACGGAAGATACGACCTTAACTCCGTACTATGATGGCCTAGTTTTTCACCGAGTGATAAAGGACTTTATGATTCAAGGCGGTTGCCCACAAGGAAATGGGATGGGCGGACCTGGATACACTTTCGAAGATGAATGCTATGCTATCGGTGACGAAATCACTGGTGAAATCATCGACGAGGAAATGGCCCAAAACGTTTTCGACACCGTAATGGTCCCCCATCTCAGACAACATAGAGGTGTGAGCCCTAACCAGCTGATTGCTGACGTATTCACCGAAATGCAACAATCTCGCTCTATAAAACCACTCGTTGGTCGCACCCTTGAGGAAATTAAAGCCGGAACCGCATTTGAAGGCTCCGTCTATGAGAGAAACCTTATCGGCTCTGTCGAATACGGAACACTTTGCATGGCCAACTCAGGTCCCAATACGAATGGTTCTCAATTTTTCGTAACCACCAAAAAGGATGGATGTCCCTGGCTGGATGGGAAACACACCGTATTTGGAGAAATAATATCCGGACTCGAAACACTCGAAAAAATCCAAAATGTCGAGACAAGTAAAGGAAACGACAAACCAGTCGAACCCGTCACAATAGTAAGCCTCACTATAAAGGAAAACTGGATAAAGGTTAAAGAAGACGCTTAGTTACCTTTTTCTAAATGCTCCAAAACCCAATCAGCCACTCCTCCTCGGGATGGTTGATCTAAAAGTTCGCGTAACTCTGCGCTCCAGCGACGGGTTTGTTTGATTCTCTCCACGCTTTCCATGCTTTCAGAGAGTTCGTGTGCCAGTGCCTTCGCTGTAGCAGCGCCCTGGATGTACTCTGGATACAAGGGCTTATTCAAAAGCAAGTTTGCGATCCCGATAAATTTAATTTTTACCAAAATCCTTCCGAGGTAGTAAGTGAATGGATGCGTACGGTAAGCAACCGCCCCAGGAATACTCGCCAAAGCACATTTTAAAGACATCGTCCCTGAGCTTGTTAGGACTGCACTCGCCTTCACATTCGTTTCGTTCGCAATCAATGATACATGCCCTTTGAGCACTGGATACTTAGAAAGTATATCTTCTAACTGCTCCTTGAGCATTTTCGAAGCATAGACACATACTGCCGATAGCTTCTGCTTAGACTTCAAACGTTCTTCGAATGCTCGAAAAAGCACCGGAGCAATTCGGCCAACTGCAGCCGTTCGACTTCCAGGCAAAATCAATACAGGACCTTCTGGGGCGTAAGAAACTGGGAGATCAAAATCCTCAGCGAGAAACGGATGCCCCACGAAACGCGTATCCAATCCAGTATCATCAAAGACCTCTACTTCGAATGGAAAAATGACTGCGAGCGAATCAAGATATTCGGCCATTTTGTACTTCCGTTTGGCCTTCCATGCCCAAACTTGGGGGCTGATATAGAATAGTAACGAAATATCTCCGCCAGATTTTTTGGTCAACCCAAGGTCAAAAAGAGCTTTCGCAACTCGAAGATTGAGCCCTGGATAATCGACAAAACAAATCACCTTAGGACGATGCGTTTTTACCCAACGAAGAATTTCATCGCGGATCCTAAACTGATCCTTTAGTGTTCGAATGACCTCGACGAAGCCAACAACGGAAAAACGCACCAAATCGAAAAGTAATTCAGCCCCGGCCTTTTCAACATGGCGCCCTCCAATGGCAGCTACCCTCAAACTTGGATTCTTCAGTTTAGCGGATTTGACCAGGCGAGCTGCGTGCTCATCCCCGGAGTGCTCTCCCGCTATGACCAGCAAATCGACCCCGGGTCCATCCTTTGGATCCGGGAAAGAGATATCTGCCTTTTTCTTTGGAAACTCACTCATATTCTTACGAACGGCAACCGTCGCTCCGCTAAGCCTGTGCTCGTATTTGCTCCGTTACTGCAATTGCGATTTCCAGAGCAGTTCTGCCGAGTTCTCCTGTAACCTTAGGCGCTTGGCGACGACGCACACTTTCAGCAAAGGAAGCTAACTCAAACTTAAGAGGCTCACCTTTTTCAATCGGAACCTCTCCTTTATCCAAACCGCCACTTCCAACGTTCACTACGTGGCCAGCTTGATTCATAAAATCGAGCGACAGATAACCAGAGGACTGGAAGACACGTATTTCCCTCACCTTCTTGCTACTAACTCGACTCACGTTTAGGTTGGCCACACAGCCGTTCTCAAATTGGATACGGGCATTGGCAATGTCTTCTGTTTTCGAAAGAACATTTACACCGACGCTATCAATTTTCTTAACCGGTGACTTCACTAATTGAAGCACAATCCCAATATCGTGTATCATAAGGTCAAGCACGACACCCACCTCCGTGCCACGCGACTGAAACGGAGCTAATCGATCCGCAGTGATGAATTTCGGAGCCGCCACTGCTTCTTCCAGAAAACTCATAACCGGATTAAAGTGCTCGATATGCCCAACCTGAACCAAAAGATTGGACTCCTTAGCTGCTTTGAGGATGTCAGAGGCTTCTTCCAACGACTGGCAAATGGGCTTCTCAATTAAGAGATGGGCTCCTCCAGCCAATAAAGGCATCGCGACCTCATGGTGTCGATCTGTAGGCACAACAACACTTATCGCGTCGCAGACATCTGCTAATTCTTCCAAAGTTTCTACTCTAGGGCAGTTATACTTACCGCATATTTCTGCCGCTCGCTCGTCGTCCATCTCAAAGATTCCTGCAAGCTCCACACCTTCCAACTCTGAATAAATTCTAGCATGGTGTTGCCCTAAGTAGCCAACTCCTGCAACTCCGCATTTCAATACGTTCTCACTCATAGCATTTTCCATTTTTTTTGATTCTCTCAAAATAATTCTTTTAGCACGTATCTATTTTTCACTACATGCCTTTCCGCGTTCTAAATATATCTTACTCTTAGCGAGCTCAGCATGGCTCTTATTATGCGTTACTAAAATTAAGGCTGTATCCAATTCCGAACACAAAGAACTCAATAAATCCATAACTCGATTGCCCGTGTGTTCATCAAGGTTTCCCGTGGGTTCGTCCGCCAAAACTAAACTGGGTTCCGTAACCAATGCCCGAGCAATGGCAATACGTTGGCGCTCCCCGCCCGAAAGGGTGTTCGGCATCTGCTTTTGGCGATCCAATAATCCGACTTTTTCCAACAAAAAAAGCGTTTTATTTTTAATTCTTTCACTTATCCCATTTTGGGCAATTCTAGCTGCCAAAAGAACGTTATCGAGAGCATTGAGTTCTGGCACGAGATAGTAAGACTGAAATACCATTCCCAAGAATGAGCGCCTACGCTTTGCCAGTTCATCTAAACTTAAAGAATCGATCTGTTTACTTTCCCAGGAAATAGAGCCTGAGTCGCACTTTTCCAATCCTGCTAAGATATTGAGCAAAGTCGTTTTTCCAGACCCAGACTCACCTTGGATGCTTACGAATTCTCCCGCTGCGATTTTAAAATCAACTCCCATTAAAACGGGAATTTTCTGTTCTCCGCTCATATAGGCTTTTTCGATGTTGTTTGCTTCGAGTATCATCCTATTCGCTACGCAATGCATCCACAGGTTTCATTTTTCCAGCTTTAAGCGCAGGAATAATCCCCGCTAAAAAAGAAACAATCAAGGCAAGCAAGCCGATCACCAACATATCGGAGACTTGCACATGAGAAGGCAAAAAAGAAAATGGATACACATCATGAATACTGTCTCCCGCTCCTGTCACCGTCGCAAAAAAGGTAATGATTTGATCGCGAAACCTGAGAGCAATCGCTCCCAGACCAAAGCCAGACAAAACGCCAACCAAACCGAGAAAGACAGCTTGCAAGCAGAAACAAGCTGCAATTTGAGAAGAAGTAGCCCCCATGGAAGCGAAGAGCCCGATCTCTCTTGTCTTGCGCACGACAGCGATCAACAGCGGCGATATTATTGAAAACGAAGCGACCAATACGATAAACGATAAGAGGAAAAACATCATACGCTTTTCGAACTGTAGCACAGACAAAAAAGCATTGTTCGAATCCATCCAAGTAAACACATTTACACGCCGTTCAAACAATTCATTGAAGTCTTCAGCAGCAGCCATTTCGTCTTCACCTTCATGAAGTCTAACTTTTAATCCGTGAACACCTTCTTCTAGGCCATACAAGTCCTGCATCAGCCTCAAAGTGCACAAAACCGTATTCTCGTCCAAATCGTTCCAGCCTGTGTGAAAAATTCCAGCAACTCGAACTTGGCGAGGAAGGAGAATCTCGTCTTGTTTCAATTTTTCTAATAAAAGAGGCGTATACAATTCGATCTCTACACCAACATAAGCTCCCAAGCGAGATGCAATCCCAGAACTTAGAAAAATCGAATCGTCATCCAAGTCATCCAAGGCACCCACCTGCAAGTATTTTGCGATGGGGACAACCTCCTCCTCTTGCACCAAATCAATGCCTTGGATAGCAGGAAAAACCGGGAGATTGCCACGCTGGGCCATTACCATGCCATGAGCATAGGGGGCCACAGCCTTCACCCGATCGTCGGCTAGAAGCTTTTCGCTGTATTCCTCGTAATCGTACAAGATTGAGCGATTCTCCACTCGTAGATCTCCAAAGCTTTCTGCGATGCGTCCGCGGATCTCGTAGCCAAAGCCATTAAAAACCGCGATAACAATATGCAACAAGGCGACACCAAGTGTCGTGCCGATTACTGATATAAAAGTGAATAGCGAAAACCAACGTCCCTCTGGAAACAAATGCCGCAAAGCGATGATTACATACCAGGGCATCTCAGTTTATCGCAGGTTCATCGATTGATTAACACTCTTACTTTGTAAATCTCAGGAGCGAAGTTGTGGATACAAGATTACATCACGAATATTTTCCGCTTCCGTAAGCAAGATCGTAATACGATCGATTCCCATCCCGAGTCCGCCTGCTGGCGGCATGCCAAACTCTAACGTCTCCAAGAAGTCGTTATCAATGTTTTGAGCTTCTCCACCTGCCTGTTTTTCAAACATTTCACGTTGGACGTTAGGATCATTCTGCTCTGAGTACGCTGGAGCGATTTCCATTCCACCGATTACGAGCTCGAACACATCGATGGTAGACTCGTCGCTCTTCGTGAGCTTAGCCAAAGGACAAAGTTCCTTTGGTAAGTGGGTAACAAAAGTTGGTTGAATCAGATTTGGCTCAATCAGTTTCGAGTAGATCTCATGAGTTACCTCATAATCCTCGCATCCCGCTTCCACCTCGAGGCCCATTTCCTTAACCTTAGCCTCCTTTTCATCGGTGCTCAGCTCAAACCAACTTGGGTTCTCCGTCTTTTCGCATATCAAATCTTTGTATTTGGCTCGGCGCCACTCCCCAAAGAAATCGATCACTTCTCCGCCAGGCATAGTAACTTCTTCCTTTTTGAGAACGTCCTTAATCAAGTAACGGATCAAGTTTTGAATTAGCTCCATCATGCCTTCGAAATCCGAATACGCTTGATACAGCTCAAGCATGGTGAATTCCGGGTTGTGGCGGCGGGAGATTCCCTCATTTCGGAAATTTCGTCCAATCTCGAAAACGCGATCAAAGCCACCCACCAAAAGTCGCTTCAAATAGAGCTCAAGCGAAATGCGCATAAAGAAGTCACGATCCAGGGAATTGTGGTGAGTGACAAATGGACGGGCGACTGCCCCTCCTGCAATGTTTTGAAAAATCGGCGTTTCTACCTCTAAGAAAGAGCGCTCCTCTAGAAAACGGCGGACACCGCTAATGATTCGACTCCTCGCAAAGAAGCGTTCGCGCGATTCCTTGTTTATAATCAAATCCAAGTGACGCTGACGGTAGGTCTGCTCCTGGTCGTTTAGTCCATGAAATTTTTCTGGCAACGGGCGCAGAGCCTTTGACACCATTTCATAACGAGCCGCTCGGATGGTCACTTCGCCAGTTTTTGTGGTGAACAACTGGCCTTCAATTCCAATAATATCCCCCAAGTCGAGCTTCTTAAACTCAGCGTAAGCCTCACCTCCCAGGGCATCAATCCGCACGTAAGATTGGATAATGCCGGATTGGTCCTGAATCTTTACAAACTGAGCCTTGCCCATTTTACGAATGACCAAGAGACGTCCCGCTACTGCCACAGTTGGCTGATCTTCTACTTCCGAGTCAGGCAAATAGGCAGCGACCGCCTCCGTCGCAAAATGGCTCGGTTTGAACTCCGAACGATACGGGTCCACACCCTTTTCTCGCATGTCGGCCAACTTCTGGCGACGTACCGCTAACTGATCGTGGGAAATGTCGGATAAATTCGTGCTCATATCAACAAAACGAATGGATTAGGCGCTTTCGGCGGAAAAGATCAAAGCCTTTTCCCGACTTATTCACTCAAACTAAATAAAAGAAACCTGCGTCTTCAAATTGATTAAAGGTTGAATTTTCCAAAAGAATGTCGAATTTCCCAAACCATGACTTCACGCAAGCCAACATGGCTTCGAGCAAAATTGCCTAGCGGCAAGGGCTACGGAGCTGTTAGGAAACTCGTCGACGACAACTCTCTGCACACCGTTTGCCAGAGTGCTCAGTGCCCCAACATGGGGGAATGCTGGTCGCGTGGTACCGCAACAGTGATGATTTTGGGAAACGTTTGCACACGTTCTTGCAATTTCTGCGCAATCCAGACGGGCCGTCCAACTGAGCTTGATTTGGGCGAACCAGCGCGCGTCGCCGACGCTGTGCACAAGATGCAACTACGCCACTGCGTGATTACCTCGGTAACTAGAGATGAATTGGCCGATGGTGGCGCAAGCGTATGGGCAGCTACTATTAGAGCCATTCGCCACAGAAACCCGCAAACCGCTATCGAAGTACTGACTCCAGACTTCCGCGGCAAGACAGAGCAATTGGACATCGTCCTCGAAGCCAAACCTGACATTTTTAACCACAATGTAGAAACCGTCGAACGCCTGCAAAAGCCAGTTCGCGTTCAAGCGAAGTACGACAGATCCTTAAAGATACTCGAGCACGCCGATAAAAAAGGCTTCGTGACAAAATCGGGCGTTATGCTCGGTCTCGGCGAGCAAAAAGACGAAATCGCTCAAACCCTACAGGACATGCGAGCGGTCGGCATTAAGATTTTAACACTCGGCCAATACCTACAGCCGACTTCTAAGCACATTCCAGTTGACCGATGGGTTACCCCGGAAGAATTCGCAGAATGGAAAGAATACGCCTTATCGATCGGTTTCGATTTTGTGGAATCTGGTCCGTTGGTTAGATCTTCCTACCATGCGGATGAGCAATCTTCTTACTTCACTGGAATAGATTCTCTAAGAAATCGAACGGCTTAGCCGATTTACAGTCCCACGCCTCACCCGCTGGGACTTTTGTATTTATTGACACATGCATACGCTCGAATCTGTCACAGAGAAAATCGAAGAACTAGGGCTTTTCTTGCCCGAAACGCCTGAAGCGAAGGGAAATTATCTTCCCTACGTGATTGCCGGAAAAATAGTAACTCTATCGGGAACCCTGCCAATAGCAGAAGGCAAAGTTGCATACACCGGACAAGTTGGCGAAGTGCAATCGATTGAAAGCGGCTACGAGTCAGCTCGCCTCTGCGCCTTAAATGCCCTAGCCAACCTACGTGCAGCAAGTAACGACTTTAAGTCACTGAAGCGAATAATTTCTGTCACTGGCTTCGTAAACAGCGTTAATGGTTTCGTTGATAGCCCAAAGGTGATCAATGGAGCCTCTGATTTTCTAGTCTCAGTATTCGGCGAATCAGGACAACACGCACGAGTAGCCGTATCGACAAATGGTCTTCCACTTAACGCGACAACTGAAACACAAATCGTGGCAGAACTAGTCTAAACACTTACAAAGTGTAAATGATTACCCTAAATAATCGTATATTTTTGGAAAATAAGAAGTCAATTTGGCTAAATGCATATTGACCTCCTACATTTGTATGAATTAGCTTTCGCACACTCATAATCATTACCCACTGCCTCAGTTACGAGTTAACCTCACAAAATTCTAGATAAGAAAATCAATAAATTAACAAGATCCAATCTCGTCATAACCATCACCCCCAATTTGCATACATCAGATGTTACGATACCGGATCCTGAGTATAAAGATCTTGCAGAATATTTCAAAACCTACTCCTTTCTCACCTTTAAACGAACCTTAACGACTAATACTCAATATCCCCTATACTCCTAAGAGAATCTAGTAGATCAGAATCTCATCAATGACACCTCGAGATATTTCCAACGAAATGGCTCATGTTAGAGAAACTCAATCAAGGCATGACTTTCCTTCTGTCACATTCCACCCCACGGCAAACCACAGAAATTTCAAAATTAAATCAGGAAAACCTTACGACTAAGACATCGCACAAATGAATATGAAAAAAGCAATCACGATCATCGCAGCAGGCCTTGCCCTCGCAGGCCCCTCAGCGTTAATCTCAGCACCTGACCTCAAGGGCACGCGTAGCACTCTTGAACAGTGGGTTGAAATCAAAACGTTAATCTCTGAAGAGAGCAGCGATTGGAAAGTGGAGAAGGCAACTCTCGATGAGTCTATCGAACTTCTTGAGTCTGAAATCGAAGGTCTAAAAGAGGCGATCGAAGCAAAAGAGGAAGACGCCACAGCTGCCCAAGAAAAACGCCAGGAACTAACAGCTAAAGAAGAAGAGCTCAAAGCTGCTTCCTCCGTTATCAAACAAGTTATTAGCGATTTAGAAGAGCAGATCCTCGATCTAGTGAGCTACTTCCCACCTAGCCTACAAGAGAAAATTGAAATCATTACAGTTCGTATTCCAAAAGATGAAGAAGCGGCTAGAAAGGTTTTTCTATCACAACGCGTACAAAACTTGGTAGGTATTCTAACTGAAGCAGAGAAATTTAATGACCAAATCACTGTCGCAACTTCAATGCAGTCAATTGGAGGGAACAATGTTCAAGTTCGCACTATCTATTTAGGCCTATCTCGTGCTTACTATGTAGATGGCACAAAGAGCGAAGCCGGTTACCTCGTACCCGCCAAAGGTGAGTGGAAGAAGGAGCAAGATAACAGCTTAGCGGAAGCAATCGCTACCGCAATCGCCGTCATAGATGGAGAAGACGTTGCTCAATTCATAAACCTTCCAATGGCAGTCAACTAATCCGAGGGATAACTAATCAATATACAGTACAAGACAATGAAAGTTCTTAAAACACTCTCTACTGGTCTAGCGCTCTTCGGAGCTGTAGCCCTCCAAGCGCAAACATTCGACCAAGTAGCTGAACAAGCTGAACAGGATTTGCTGGATGCCGAAAAGGAATTGGCAAGCCTGCGCAACAGCATTGCGGATGAAAAAATTCCAATTTCACAAAAGCTGACTCAGCTTGAAAACGAAGTACAAACGGAGCGTAAGGACTACGACCGCGTAGTCAAAGCCGCTGACAATGTGGATGTCGACTTAAGCGCGATGGAAAACAAGGTTAAAAGCTTCGAAGACGAAAACGTTTATTTGAAGAACCTCCTCTCATCTTATATCAAGGCTTTCAATACACGCATCCATTCTGCGGAGCTAAATACGTATAAAGCAGTAATCGAAAAAGGAGAGCAAACTCTTGAAGATGCAAACGCTAGCGACTCCGACAAGCTCTCAGCGCAAATCGCAGTCGTTCAAACTTCCATTGAGCGCATTAAGGCGATTATGGGTGGCCACAAGTTCGAAGGAAAAGCACTTGGCAAGAACGGGCGCGAAGTTAAAGGAACATATATTCTCGCCGGTCCAGTAGCTATGTTCGGAGATGGTGGCGAAAACGTTGGCTTTGCCCAAGGCGAGGTAAATGCTGCCTATCCTATCGTATTCAACCAGGGAATAAGTCCAGAAGTAATCGCAACAATCGGAAGCATCACTTCTGGCAGTGGGGGTCTAATGCCAATCGATCCTTCTGAAGGAAATGCAATTAAGATGGCACTCGTCGAAGAAACTCTCGTAGAGCACATCATGAAAGGTGGACGCACGATGTTTGTTCTTCTCGGTTTAGCTTTCGTCGCTCTTTGCGTCGCAATTTTTAAGATTTTCGAAATCACTTCAGTAAAGCGTCCAAAGGCTGGTCAACTTCAACAGATTTTGGACAACCTCAATTCAGGCAAGAAGCAACAAGCTCTTGAAATTGCTAACTCAGTCGATGGCCCTTTTGGAGACCTTCTTGTTGCAGGTGTTGAACACGCAGACCAAGAAAAAGAGCTACTCGAAGAAGTCCTCTATGAAAGACTACTCGCCGCTCAGCCTAAGCTCGAAAGAATGCTAGCCTTCATAGCGCTTACAGCAGGTGCTGCTCCTCTACTCGGACTTCTTGGTACTGTAACAGGTATGATCAACACATTTAAGTTGATCACAGTTTTCGGTACGGGTGACGCAAGCTCGCTTTCATCTGGTATTTCAGAAGCCTTGATTACAACAGAGTACGGTTTGATCGTAGCGATCCCGGCACTACTCGCTCAAGCCCTCCTCACCCGTTTAGCAAAAGGTCGACTCGGTGAAATGGAGCAAGCATCCGTAGCATTCGTAAACGGATTGGCTAACAGGAAATAGACTGTGGAAAATGTTGGCTGTATCGGATAATCAATGCAGCCAACTTTTGTTTCCAAAGATATTAAATAAATAGGAGGAATTACCTTATGGGAAAAAACAAAAAGTCACTATCAAGCGGAGAGGATGTGGATGAAATCAACATCTCCCCTCTGATTGACATGGTATTCATCCTCCTGATTTTCTTCATTGTTACCACAGTGTTCGTAGAAGAACCTGGCGTAGAAATCAATAAACCTATTGCGATAAATTCAGCCGACCTCGCTAAGAATTGTGTCCTCATCGCCATCACTCAAAATGACCAAGTGATGTACGGAGGCGACAATGTAGGCGTAGGAGGAATTCGCACGATTGTAAGAAAGCTAGTCAGTGAAAATGACCTTCCAGTGATCATTCAAGCCGACCAGTTATCTAAAGGCAGCACGGTTATTCGGGTAGTAGACGAGTGCAAACTTGCTCAAGCTACCGAAATCTACGTATCCACATTGGGGAGCTAAAATCAGGAGACATTATTTAACCATTTACCAATATGAAAGGTAGAAAAAGTTTTAGCCAAAACGACGACGTGACCGAGATCAACATCTCGCCATTGATCGACATGGTCTTTATCCTGCTCATCTTCTTCATCGTTACCACAGTATTCGTTGAAGAAAAAGGCATGGCAGCCAACACACCGGACCCGAGTTCCGTGTCTGAACCAAACGACAACGAACCCGTTGCATTCCTAATTCGCAGTAATGGATCTGTAGTTTTTAGAGGCAGAAATGTAGGCGTTGGTGGGGTTCGTGCAATCGTGCGACCAGAAATGCAACGTGAAGTCACCCCTATCACCGTAAACGTTGAATCAAAAGCGCTTACGAACCTAGTAGTCCGAGTCATGGACGAATGCTATCTAGGAGGAGCTGAGTCTGTCAGCATGAAAGCAGTCAATGAATAATCAGTATTTAAAAATTTAGAACAATTTATCGTAACCATCATGACAAAGAATAATATTTTGAAATCGACAATAGCAGGACTAGCTTGCTTGGCTGGCACAGCGACAATGTCGGCGCAAATCGAATACGACCGCGCAGAATTCTGGAATCAAGACCACATAAAGGAATCATTCCTTTACACTTATCAATACGACCCAGAAACGGAGCCTGAACTTTCAGAAGAGGACAAAACAAAGCTCAGGGAGGTTCTACCTATCGTACAGACAGATAAGGAGCTAGCGTTCCAAATGCTCCTCGACTACATAACTCCTGAATCAAGTGCAGCTATTAGCTTTTTAGTTGGAAACTTTTACGCGGAGGATGGCGACACTGATGAAGCTCTAAAGTACTACGAAACTTCCGTAAAAAAATTCCCCAACTATCAGAGAGCACACAAGAACATTGCATTCATGTATGTACAAGCTGGTGATTTTGAAAAAGGGATAACATCCCTGACAAAGGCAATAACTTTGGGAGTAAATGAATCGACTGTTTATGGTCTACTTGGTCTTAGCTATGTGAATACCGCGAACTTCATCTCTGCTGAAACTGCTTATCGCCTAGCAATTATCTTAAACCCCTCTATCAATGACTGGCGAGTTGGTCTAGCGAAAGCCCTCCTTAGCCAGGGGAAATACCAAGAGTCCATTGCTGTATTGGAAGAGATTCTGACAATCGACCCAGAAAATGACATAATTTGGTCAAGCCAAGCAAACGCATACTTGGGTACTGAAGAGCTCGACCTCGCCGTGGCAAACCAAGAGATCGTTGCTCGGATGGGTAAAGCGACTCCAGAGACCCTAAACTTCATGGGCAACATCTACCTTTCAAAAGGTTTAAGTGATCTAGCCTTGGAGAACTACCAAAAGGCGATTACAATGGATCCGAATCAAGACGTATCGACCTACATCGATATAGCATCCATAATGGTAGGACGTGGATTCTTTGAGAAATCATCCGTGCTCATTAAAAAAATTCGCAATGATTTTGGTGAGCTTTCACGCGATGAAGAAATTTCAATGCTACGCCTTCAATCAAGAATCGCCCTTGCAACAGGAGAAGCAGAAGAAGCTGTTCCTATCCTTGAAAAGCTTGTTGAAAACGATCCTCTAGATGGACAAGCACTCATTCTTTTAGCTGAGCATTACTCAGGGCTTGATACATCGGATGGATACAGCCGTGCAGACCTTTACTATCAAAGAGCTGTTAAGGTACAAGAAGAAGAAGTGCGTGCGCTCATCTCATGGGCACGTTCTTACGTTGCACGTGAGCACTTCGGCAAAGCCATTCCAAAACTCGAAAGAGCAAACCAATTGGATCCAAAGGAGTATATTTCACGCTACTTAGAGCAAGTCCGTATGATCAACCGCACAAAAGTCGGCGGATAAGTTAAGCTCTTAGGCAAAACAATTAAAAAAGACAGAAGCTTCGCTTCTGTCTTTTTTTGTTTTATAAATTCCAGTCCACAAAAAAATCACCGCCGACCATACTTTGAGCGCTTTTTAGGAGTTCCCTTTTTATAGTCCCCAGATCGCAAAGCATCGATCTGATCCCGCAATAGAGCTGCCCTTTCAAATTCTAACTTGGCTGCCGCTTCATCCATCTCCCGACTGAGCTCTTCAATCACAGAAGCCACATCTTCGTCTTCACCTACCATCTGAGGTAACGAATCCCCTTCCTCTTCTTCATGTAAGCTAGCTTGGTCGTTGCGTTTTACACTCCGCGGAACGATACCATTCAATTCATTATACGTAATCTGCTTTTCCCGCCGATTCTCGCTAACCTCTAAGGTCCTTGCGATCGACTTTGTTATAACGTCAGCATACATTATAACTCGACCATCTTCGTGTCGAGCCGCTCGCCCTGCAGTTTGAATCAAGCTGGTTTCGCTACGTAGAAATCCCTCCTTATCTGCATCTAGGATCGCGACTAATGCGACCTCAGGCAAATCCAACCCCTCGCGTAGTAAATTTATTCCTACTAAGACATCGAATTTTCCGCGTCGCAATCTCCTCAAAATTTCAACACGCTCGATGGTATCGATATCAGAATGAAGGTACTCAACCTTGACACCCCGTTCATTTATGTAGGCCGTGATATCTTCTGAAAGTCGCTTGGTTAAAGTCGTCACCAATACTCGCTCATTCTTAGCGACTGCCGCTTCTATTTCACCCAACAGATCCTCTACCTGCCCCTTAATTGGCCTAATCGATACAATAGGGTCCAAGAGCCCAGTTGGTCGAATAACTTGCTCTGCGACGACAGAACTCTTTTCAATCTCATATTTTGCCGGAGTTGCCGAAACGAACAATGTTTGTCCGGTCACCTCTACAAATTCCTGAAAATTCATCGGCCTATTATCGAGTGCAGAAGGCAAACGAAATCCATGCTCAACCAAAGTGCTCTTTCGCGATCTGTCCCCCGCGTACATTGCTCCTATTTGCGGAATACTTACATGGCTTTCGTCGATAAACACGAGAGCATCATCAGGAAAGAAATCCACCAAACAGAAGGGCCGTTCACCAGGCTTTCGGCCCGACATATGCATTGAATAGTTCTCAATCCCATTGCAAAAACCAACTTCCTGCAACATTTCGAGATCATAATTCGTGCGCATGCTAATCCTCTGAGCTTCCAATAACTGGCCATTAGATTCAAATTGAGCTACGCGTTCCTTAAGCTCTTCTTTGATGGAAACGATCGCTTTCTCTATTTTACCTTTTGTTGTCACGAACTGATTAGCTGGATACAGGTCAAACAGCTCAAAACGTTGAGTCACCGTTCCAGTCACAGGGTCAAATTCAGATAATCCATCTATTTCGTCACCCCAGAACTCAACGCGTAAACCTTTCTCCAAATAAGCAGGCATAATGTCTACCACATCTCCACGAACACGAAAACGCCCTCTTTCTAAATTTATATCATTTCGTTCGTACTGAATATCTATTAAGCGGTTTAATAACACGTCACGTCCAAATTCTTCACCCATACGAAGCGGAATCATCAACTCAACAAAATCCTCAGGCGAGCCCAACCCGTAAATACAGGAAACGCTCGCAATTACGATGACGTCGCGACGACTTATCAACGAACTCGATGCTGCAATTCGCAAACGATCTATTTCATCATTTATTGATGAATCCTTTTCGATGTATGTATCCGATGAAGGCACATAGGCCTCTGGCTGATAATAGTCGTAATAACTAACAAAATACTCGACTGCGTTATTAGGAAAGAAATTCTTAAATTCAGAATACAACTGAGCTGCCAGAGTCTTGTTGTGAGAAATTATTAGTGTCGGCCGGTCACACTTAGCGATAATGTTGGCCATACTATACGTTTTTCCCGACCCCGTAACACCTAACAAAGTTTGGTAGCGATTTCCTTGATTAATCGAATCAACCAATGCATTGATCGCCACGGGTTGGTCCCCCATTGGGGCGTATTCTGATTTTAGGTCAAACAGCATCTAAGAGTGCTCAATTATTAGATTTAAAAACCTTCGTATCCAATTCGCCTTCGCTCTTTGCAACCACACAGGTTACAGCTGCATCTCCTGTAACATTCA
The DNA here is from genome assembly GCA_022538095.1 of Puniceicoccaceae bacterium K14. Lineage (GTDB taxonomy): Bacteria > Verrucomicrobiota > Verrucomicrobiia > Opitutales > Opitutaceae > JAKYXN01. Next base: position 48,688 of record JAKYXN010000008.1, read on the forward strand.
CAGCGGTACGAACCATATCGAGCAATCGGTCAATACCCACAATGAGAGCAATGTATTCGGTCGGCAATCCTACTTGTTTTAGGACCATTCCAAGCATTATCATACCCACACCGGGCACGCCCGCGGTACCAACTGATGCCAGGGTGGCACTCACAACCACCATTACAAATTGCCCCAAGGACAAATCAACCCCAGCAACATTGGCGATAAATACGGTCGCCACCCCCTGCATAATTGACGTGCCATCCATATTCACAGTCGCTCCAAGCGGCACTGTGAATGAACCGATTTTGTTGCTAACCCCGAGCTTCTCTTCTACACTCGTTAATGTAACTGGAATCGTCGCATTACTGCTCGCTGTACTGAAAGCAAAAACCTGCGTCTGCCAAAATTTTCGCAAAAATTGCAACGGACTCAATCCAGCGAGTGTCTTTAGAAGAGTCGGGTACACAATCAATGCGTGCACGATCAAAACACTTAAAACAACTAGAAAGTAAGCTCCCAATTCCACAATAGCATCAAAACCAGTAGTCGCAAAAACAATACAAACTTTTGCAAAAACTCCAATCGGAGCTATCAGCATCAAGAGCATCACTAATTGCATAATGACTTCGTTGAGATCCTCAAAAACCTTCAGGACGCGCTTTCCTCGTTCTCCTGCAAGCAAGAGGGCAATGCCTAACAACACAGCAAATACGATAATTTGCAGCATATTTTCCTCTACCAAAGCTTTAAATGGATTGGTTGGAAAAATATTTATCAAAACATCTATAAATGCCGGAGCTTCCTTTACTACGTAATCTGTTTCAATCGTTATCTCAAACCCTTTCCCGATATTGAAAAAACTCGCAACGACCAAACCTAATGTGATGGCAATTGAAGTAGTCAGTAGGTAAAGTCCTAAGGTCTTCAATCCAGTACTCCCAAGCTTGCGAACATCGTCTATCGCCGCAGTCCCACATACAAGTGAAACCAAAACAAGGGGGGTTACTAACAATTTTAGAGATCGCACAAAGATATCGCCAAAGAACTTCAGAACGCCTCCCAAAACATACGTATCCACAAAATCATTCTTATTCAATTCGGTCCAATATAAAACGAGACCAAGAACTACCCCGAACCCCATTCCGATCAAAATATATTTCGTCAATTTGATTTTGCTTAGATCCATCTCCGTTGTCCTTTTATTCAATGCCTTCTAAATACTTACCGTTATTCAAACAGAGCTAGCATTCGCTCTACTGATATTTCTTCAAAACTATCAACCACCAAACCGACACCCGCATCTCGCAAAATCTCTTCAGGATTGGTCGTAGTTACTCCTACAACCTTCGCTCCAGATGCGAGCCCAGCTTCTATCCCTCCTAATGAATCTTCAAACACCACGCACTTTTCTGGAGGCAATCCGACTAATTTCGCTGCTTTAATAAAGACTGCGGGGTTTGGCTTACCGATTTCTACGTCCTCAGCTGCTACTATATCTGCAAGCAGTCCATTCAATCCCGTGATCTCCAGAACCGCCAAAATATTGGCCTTGGGAGTAGAGGAACCTACGGCTGCTCTGTACCCTTGAGACTGAAACTCTTCTATAAATTGCTTAACCCCAGGCAATGGATCCAAACCTGTTTTTCGTACAATATCACGGTACAATCTCTCCTTCTCCTCACCCAAGCGAGAGATCTCTGCAGTCTGATCCGTCCACTGCAGCACATTTCGCATAATCCATTCATTTTTTTTGCCAAATCCTTTCTTGAAATGACCAGTTGGCAAAACTTGATTCTCTTGTTTTGCCAACAGCTCCCAGCTCTCTTCATGCTGTTTGGAAGAATCTACCACCACGCCATCCCAATCAAAAATAAAACCAATTTCAGCTGCACTCTTCATAATAAAACATCAACAATCGTTTACCTCCCACAAAACGCCAGCCAGAATTGAATGAATGCATATTCAAACACACGAAGTTAAATTCCTAAAACCTTGAGAATGGAATTCCACACCTGGCTCCAAAATTTCTTAGCTGAAGCCCCTTCCAAAGTATTGGATATTTCTTGGCAGAGAAAGAGGCCGTTTCCCCGAAAGACATCATCAAACAGCGGATTCAACCCTCGTAAATAACTCCAAAAAGTTTCTGCTCTAACAACGGAATAATGAAGACTTGGAACAAACCCTATCGTAGCGCTCTGATTTGTTCTACGTCCTTTGGCATTATCTGCAAGAATCCGCTCCGAGCGCACTCCTCGTATTCCTGATATAAATACAACACAAGGGCCCTTTATTTCGAAATAGCGGAATTGCAAGGTTACCCAAGATTGAATATTGAACAACCTCCAATGTCTTTTGATCAGAACGCCATCCAATTTCCTCGAAACGACACCAGCAATATGACTTGGCCGTATAATCAAAGCGGTTCCCTCGCTCAATGTGACATCCACCAATTCCACATCTGATCTGTCTTGTGTTGAAACTGTTATCGAAGCAGAGGAAGCATCATTCGGCACCTTAAAACGAATCAGCTCAACCAACCCTGCCGCCATACAGGTAAAGGGGATTTTCCAATCCAAAACGAAACAAGTTTTCTTTTCTAAATTCTCATCAGATGCCTGCAGGTAAGATTCCTTAACCCAAGCAACGTCACCCTGCCCTAACTCTATAGAAGCAGAAACGCTACTCCTACCGAGCGTAGGTAGTTCTAGTTCCTTATCCGCGAAGCTAATCGGTTTGGCCCACGACAAAAAGGGAGCTCCCACATAGAACGCAAAAAGCTTCAACACGAATGGACCAAATAAAATAATAGCAAGCGTCACAAAAAAATAAGTCTTCATTGCCCGCCAGGAATCTAGAATATGAGTCGCCAAGCTCGGCTCCATCGCTTCAATTTCGCCAATCTCACGATTGAGATTTTTTGTATTCGCAAAAGCCAAATCTTTTAGACTATCGAGGTTGAGCGATTCAAGCTCTAGAGACTCGATTAACAATACGCTTACCCGCTCGCGTTTTTCTTCTTCGCCCAAACGTTTATTGTAACGTTCTCTTTCTTCCGGGCTCATGAAAATGTATTCAACTTTTGCGAGCGCCCCCTTCAGGTATGCGATTCCTTTTTGAGCACGTTCGAGGTCTCTCCGAGCTTCCTTCGCCTGTTCTGCCACCTCGTGCAACCTTTCCTCATATTCGGACGCTTCTAACTTCAAAAGCTCAGCTTTACCACGCAAGTCTTCCAACAACGCACTCCGCTCGTTCTCCTCATCTATCCCCTCCTGGACAAACGTATAAAATGCAAAGCCGCCGACAATTAGCGTACCCGCTATCAAGATCACGAAGCCCTTGCTAATAAGCCACCTGAATACGGCTACAAGTAGCAAGGACATAACAAACCTACTTCGCCGAGATTTCCGGCAATACCAATGCGACCACCTTGGCCAAGGACTCATCTACGGACTCTGCAGACGTATCAATAACAAGGTCAGGATTTGCGGGTTCTTCAAACCCTGAGTCTTTACCTGTAAATTGTGGAACGAGCCCCTTCTCAGCCTTCGCGTACAATCCTTTAACGTCTCGCTCACGGCAAACCTCAAAGGATGCTTTCACGTAGATTTCTATGAGATTTTCTTTGCCAATGATACCTCGCATCATCCCTCGCAAATCCTCTTTTGGAGTAATGAAACTGTTGAGAGTTATCACTCCAGCATCAACAAACAGCTTGGATACTTCTGCAATGCGTCTAATATTCTCAAACCTATCGTCATCGGAGAAACCAAGACCGCTATTTAAGCCAGTTCTTATATTATCACCATCCAAGACATAAGATAGCAATCCTCTAACGTGTAGTTGCTTCTCAAGCGCGATTGCCAAAGTACTTTTCCCTGACCCAGAAATACCATAGAACCAAATAACTTTGGCAGTCTGCTTTGTGATCGATTGGCGATCAGTTCGCGCTAGCAGTCGATCTGTGATTGGATAAAGATTATCGCTCATTTCGGATAGATGCTCTACAAAGATTAAGGGATCACAAGAACCTTTTGTTCCTCAAGCTTGATTTCCAATTGTCGGATTCTCTCAGCCACAAAAGGCTTCATTGCCTGAATATCGTCGTCAGGTAAACTGGAATAGATGCTCTTTAAATAAGACAAGGCATCATCAGTGCGTCCTAATTCCACTAGTAGCTCTGCGTACAAGCGACCTGCGAAGTAAGGAGAGTTCGGCATTGTTGCGATTTCTAAGAAACTCTTAGCAGCCTCTTCGAGGTCCTCCCGCTTCTTCCAATGAATTACAGCTCGGTCCACCATTAATTCAAAATTCCCTGGATGAGCGACTAAACCGTTCTCAATCAATTCGAGAGCTTTTTCGCTAAACTTAAGATTTAAGGCTTTCACAGTATTTGGGTGCTTCTCTTGGTCCAAACCTTGATTAGCAATCACCCAAGCCGGCATGTCATTTGCCACTACACGGGCACCATTGAGCCAGAAAAATAAAGCTCTCGGATCTGTTGCCGTTGCCAATTCAATCTTAGCCAAAGTTTCATTGATATTTTGCTTCTCCCAGCTGCCATTCATATCCAACCATATCAAATTAGCAGCGATCGATCTATACCCACCTAAAATCGCAAGCGAGAGCCCTTGTCCTAAACTCTCAGACTTAGGCAAACTATTTGTGCCCAACGAGTCTCCATGCAACGACCGAAAAATAAGTCGCTGCCAGCCACTAGTAAGCGCTCCGATACTCAAAGCGCCCACCAACGAAACTACAATTGTCCATTTCCTATAGCTCACGTTCTCGAAATGACAGCACCGCCAACGACAAATACAAGGCACAATACAGAGCTCCGTAGCCCACAAGCTGTAAATAAACAGAAATCGAAGCACTCTCCCCAAGCGCTATTTTGTCTCCAAAATCGTATAGGTGAAAATTTGGCAATGCGATGCTTACGATGAATAAAATCGTATTCAAAAACAAGCTGTCGTATTGCCCCCAAGCATTTACTGCCAAGTGTTGAAGCTGCCCAAGTATCCAGGTAACAACTCCAATAATAATTGAGAAAAGAGAAGATGTTGCGTAACTAGAAAAGAGGATGACGATGCTTCCTAGCATCCCCAAGCGCACACATTGCATAAAGCCAAACCCAAGCACGTCCAAATAGTTTAATAGGCGTCCCTCGGAAAAGACTTCGGGATACTGCGACATCAAAATTGATTCGCGCACAAACAGAGAAAGCATCAAGCAAAGCGTCAGACAAAGTACAAAGGAAACAATACAAAACCAGGCTCCAATGAATTTCCCTACAACAAATTCTGACCGCCTGATCGGCTTCGCCAAAATTGTGAACACTGTACGGTCTTCAATCTCACCATAGAAAAGTTGCGAGGCCGTAACTATTGCCAAAATAGAGCCAAAAAACGTCATCCCCCCAAAACCAAAGTCCATAATGAACTTCAATTCGTCTGACCCAAAGTTAAACTCTTGCAGCAAGAAAGAGCATCCTAACGAAAAAAGCGATAAAGCCAGCAACGCGTAGAAAAGTTTCATTCGCACCGTCTCGAGATACGAAGTCTTGCCAATCAGCCACGCATGACGCATATTCCAAAAAGAAAGGTTCAACTTCTCATTCATCGTTAACTTACTCCTCCTCTTGCGTTAGTTCGATAAAGAGTTGCTCTAAAGACTTCCTGTCTCGCCTTTTCACCAAGGATTGACCCTCCTCCGATAAAATCGCCTCGATTCGCTGCGTTGCTTCTAGCGAACATTCCGGAATTTCCATATATTCATTCCCCGCTACAAGTAATTCATCAATCTTTCCAGACGCCACAAGATTCCCCTTATTCAAAACAGCAACCTCATCGCAAACTGTTTCTACCTGGGACAACAGATGCGAGCAGAGTAAAATCGTCTTTCCTCGATTTTTTAACCCGCCAATAATATTCGCTATATCGACAGCCCCAACTGGATCGACGCCAGCAGTCGGTTCATCCAAAATCAGGATACTGGGGTCATTCACCAACGCTTGAGCCAATCCCAATCGTTGCAACATCCCTTTCGAGTAACCACTTATCCGGCGATCACACGCATCTTGAAGCCCTACTAGATCCATCAATTCTTCTCCTCGAGAAACGGACTCAAGCTTAGTCAAACCACCGAGTTGCCCCACCAAAGATACGAACTCAAGTCCTTCCATAAACTTGTAATAATAGGGCCCCTCCGGCAAATATCCAATGCGTGCTCGCGATTCTCTTTTTTTACTAGAGATCCCCTCGATTAGGCATTCTCCCTTATCAGGGTTCAACATACCAAGAATCGCTTTTATTGTCGTGCTCTTTCCAGATCCATTTGGTCCTAATAAACCAAATACACTTCCGGTGTTTACTTGAAACGACAAATCGTCCACTGCCCTCAATCGCTGCGATTGTCTTGCTAGAACAAAATCTTTACGCAGATTCTTAACTTCAATAGCAATGTCCATAAACGCTAGTTCTTAGACAATCGAGAAGCTCTTGTGCTTTCTACCACCGATGCCTGAAGATTTCTCAACTTTTCGAACAAATCCGTCCATCTCCTCTTCCACAGTTTTAATAAACGACGTGCACTCTTCTGCCTCACCCTCGGCAAAAAGCTCAACTCGTCCATCCGAGAGATTCGTAACATAACCTGTTAACTCATACCCTTTAGCGATCTGCGATGTAGAATAGCGAAAGCCAACGCCTTGAACGCGCCCTTCAAAAAAAGCCTTCAAATAATAAACGGATTCCTGATTTTCCATAAATGCCTATTTCCCAAAGATATAAGTAAAATGCCTTCGAAATACTGAAAATGTAAACGATAGAATACATTTTCGTTTCCTCTATCATTGGTTAAATTCAGAAACATTTTATTTGCAAATCAAGATTCGCCGACCTATCACTCTCCCCGAATAAGCTTAAAAAGCTTGTTAATTAGCACATGGAAAATTTCGATAACGAAAGCCAATCAGATAATAATTGGGACGACCACAATTGGGAGTCGGCTTGGAATGAGTTCGACTGGGAACGTTACCTTAAAAGCGAAGATAACGAAGTTCTCAAATATCAAAAACTCTACAGCAAATTGGTTAAAAGCCAAAATCGGTTAGATGAAGTCGCTCTATATATGGGCTGGGACTCAGCCAACCTCCCCGAACAAACTTCCATAGACTCAAGCTCAGGCCAACAGCTCGAAAATTCCGAAGCTCCTTATACCCTACACCGACATCCGCTTTTTATCGCGAGCAAAGCCCTTCATTCCTGGCTTCAAGAAAAATGGATGCAACACTCGTCGCTCGCTTCTCAATACATATCACCAGAGCTAGCTCTAAAACTTAGCAGCTCTTTTAGCCAATCCGATTACCAAGGACTTCTCGCTGTAATGGCACTCGACATGGGTGATTACGCCCTAGCCATTGCTTATCTTAAAAGAGGAATGGCTTCCATTAACGATTCATTCGCTGCCCTAGAAGAAATTTCCCAATTAGAGATTGAACCACTCCCTCGCTATGTGACTCAAGCAAAGATTCGACTCTTTGACATCAGGGACATATGGCTTCGTGTTGTGGCCGACTGCCGGGCGGCAGTTGCTAAAAAATCAGAAGAAGAGTAACTCTTATTCTCCAACTTTCATTTGCTCATGTCTTTCTTAACAAAGAAAGGTTCTTCCGCTAGTAGGACCGAAAGAAATCATATTCGGGCTCTTCTGAAAAAGTCAGGACAAGGAAACTCAATAGCCTTCACCCAAGTTTTTACTTGTTACGCAAACTTTCTGAGCTGCTACTTCTACACACTTGGTTATACCGATGCTGATGCTAGGAATCGCGAAATCGAAAAGACGCTCGTAAAAATTTGGAAATACCTACCATACACAAAGAGAGTGTCGGACCTTGAGCGCTTCCTTTTTATTCAATTGGGAGACGAACAGCCTCTCGAAGGAAGAGAATTTCCTGAGTTACACGCTTATTTGGCTAACCTTCGTCACGAGCATAGATTTCTTTTGGTAGCCCGTATATTCGAAAGATGGAATTACAAAGAACTAAAGCTGGCCCTTCGAGCCAATGAAAAAGAAATCGCCTTTGAACTAATGACTGTGAAGTCAAAGCTGATCGGGTTTCAAAGCCACTTACTCAAACTGCAAGAGAAAGCTCGAATCGTACAAATCAGCGAACTTCTTGAAGGAAATATTTCAGAAAAAAATTCTCGAAAAATCGAAACTCAAATAGCTACGGAATACAGCTCGCTGCAATTCAAAGCCGATTGGCTTGCTTATCGTTGCGAGCTTGCCGAATTACTCGAGTCGATTAGGATGGCTCCCGAAGAGCAGGAAGAGCTTAAAGAAAGAATTCCTGAGCTAATCAAAAGTGAATCGATGGCACGGCCCAAGTTAACAGACAATTTGAGTAACCTTGTCTCCTTCGACGTTCTCCCTTCGAGGTAATAACTCAGCGGTTCAACCAGTCGACTCTAATTCAATTTTGGTTTTTCGAGACTGGCAGTAGTAATCAACGACACTCAAAAGCTTCTCTGCCTTTATTGGCTTAGCTAGGAAGTTATCCATTCCGCACTCGAAGCACCGTCGTTTATCTTCATCAAAGGCATTTGCTGTTAAGGCTATAATCGGAATGTCTTTGTTTATATGCCCAATCGGGAACGAGCGAATCTTCTTTGTCGCTTCAAAGCCATTCATCAAGGGCATTCGACAATCCATTAGAATAAAGTCGAAAGATTTCCTTCCGAGCTCGCGAAGAGCTGCCAACCCATTTTCAGCAATTGTTACTTCGTGCCTTCGTCTCTCTAAGAAAGATTTGATGACATGCTGATTAATGGAATTGTCCTCTACCATAAGAATGCTCTTCTCAAAAACGTTCTTTACCTCAAATGGTATTTCATTCGTTGAAGAAACATCCACTCCCACACGCACACCCATCCAAAATTCAAAAACACTTCCTTTCCCATAAGTGCTTCGAGCATTGAGCTCAGCACCCATTACCGCAGCCAATCGCTTAGAGATCGACAACCCTAAACCGGTACCGCCACTCGAGGAATCCCCCTTGCTATCAACCTGTATAAAAGCGTCGAATACATCATTAAGAGAATCCTCATGAATTCCGACCCCAGAATCTATCACAGAAACCAACACGCCCTCTTTGGAATTTCTATCTTGGGTTTCTACGACGAGCTCAACGTAACCTTCATTAGTAAACTTTACAGCATTACTAAGTAAATTGGTAAGTATCTGCTTTATCCTTACAGAATCACCAATTAAAAACTGCGGAACATCCTCTCCTATTGAAATCCTATACTCAATACCTCTTTCATTCGCTTTGGAAAGAAAAAGAGAAAACGCAGCCTTACACGCCTCGACAAAATCAAACGAATCGGCTTTCAACTCCATTTTACCCGCCTCAATTTTTGAAAAATCGAGAATATCATCAACGATACACATCAGTGCTTCGCCAGATACTTTTACAATTTCAACGCGCTCTCGAATCTCTTCTGGCAAGTCTCGTTCCAGTAAATCATCCGACATTCCAATAATACCGTTCATCGGTGTGCGAATTTCATGTGACATCGTTGCCAAAAACTCTCCTTTAGCATCGTTTGCTAATTTCGCCTTCGCCTCTGCCGCCGCCCTTTCTCCAATCTCTTGAACGAGGTGCCTGTTTGCCATTCGTAGCTCGTCAGTCTTAGAGGCAACTACTGAATCCAAATTTCGGATATTTGATTTTATCTTTAGCCTCATTTGGTCGATAGCGCTAGCCAATGAATCCAGCTCATCACCTCTAGAGTATGTCTGCACTTCAATATCGAGATTACCGGATTTTATCTCGTTTGCTGCCGATATCAAAGAAACCAATGAAGAACTTAGCTTGCGCGAAGCGAACAAAACCGCAACCGCGGAAACAAAGACAATAAGCACAAACGCAACGATATAAACCTCACGTCGATCGATAGCTCTCTCCTTTAGATTTTCTACTCGGACTGCTAGTGAGCTTGCTTCACCAGCAGTATCGTCGACCGCACTTGCCCAAGCAATCGCTTCTCGATTCAGAGCTTGATTAGAAAAAGCGAGAAACGCGTTTAATTTCCCAGACACAATTTCTGTATTCAGTAACTGGACCTCTTTTTCTTCCAAATAGGAGAGAGACTCATTTGAACCTTCGGGCCAAATGGCGTTGTCATGCAATTTGAAATAGACAAAAGCTTGTTCATTGCCATCACCTAGCTCAGTCAAATCCTGACAAACCGTTTCTAGTGGAATTATAAATTGGAGATAACCTAGCTTTTTCCCTATGCTTTTTTGATAGCGAGAATTAGCAATCCTCAAATCAAGAGCAATAGAAAGCGAAGGAACGCCTGTATTCAATATATCAATCTCAAAAGCCTCTCCTGAATCCATCCGTTTTTTAAACCGATTCATAGAATCTGAATGGCTAACATCTGGAATCACCTCTAAAACTCCATCATCCAGCGAATGTGATAAACGAGTAGTCTCTAGAAGAAGCTCCCCTTCAACGTCGAAAATCCGAACGACATCCAAGTTTAAGGAATTTATGAAGCCATCCAAATACAACATAGTCTCTGGCTTCATAAATTTTCGAATGGGGTCATTGCCTGATATAAATTGTGCGACATCCTTGCTCTTCGCCGCCAACTCCATACTGTTTTTGATACTAGAGATCCTTCCCTCAATAACCTCTCCAATATTCTCCAGAGCTAGCTTATGCCCTTCTCTGACTTGTTCCTTAAATTTTGAAACAACCTCGACATAAGTGTCATTAGCATTTGTTGAAAGCGAAGCAAATTCACCTGAACTGCGCCTTAAATTCTCGGCAAAATCGATGTAGCTGCTAATGGAAAAGAGGCCAATTCCGATCAAGGGAATCAATACAAAGGGCAATACGTATAGGAAAAGCTTGTACTTAATTTTCATTCAAGAACCGATGCCAATACTGTATCAACGATGCAGAACGCATAGAAAACTCGTGAAGTCCCCTTACCGTTTCAGGCAGAGGATATATGTTCTCATCCAACAATTGATCTGGCGCACGTTTCTCAACAATACTAAGTGCCGCGAGGTTTAATGTAGGAAATAGCAATTCCATCGACTCCCTAGCATTGATATCTGGTCTCAGCATGAAGTTTAAAAATGAGTGAGCGAGCTCCTTGTTTTTTGATGACGAAGGAATCACAAAAGAATCAATATAGTACTCTGCTCCCTCACTTGGAATTATATACTCAATATTCGATTCTTCCTCGGCTATCCCTAATGCATCCCCAGAGTACATAATCGCAAAGCCAATTTCTCCGTTTACAAGCTTTTCTCCAAGAAGTTCGACGCTGGTTGAGATCGTATCAATCAGATTCGCGGATTTCAAGCGATGCAACGTTTTTGCGGCATCACTGTGATATCCTCTTCGGTTAGTGTTTGGATCATTTCCTAACATGATGCTAACTAAACCAAACATCACCTGGCTATCGTTTAAAATCGCTCGTTTCACATCGGGGCTAAATTCTGGATCGAAAAATTGATCTAATCCCGTAACCATTTGACTGACAAGATCCGAGCGAAAAGCTATTCCAGTAGTGCCATATAAATAAGGCATCGCGTAATTCCAAATATCTCTCTGCGACTCTAAGTCATCGTAAAATAGAGATACATAGCGATAATTGGGAATCTTCACCTTATCGAGAGGTTCCACATAGCCGCCTTCAATCATTCTTACGACCTCTCCAGACGAAGCGACCACAACGTCATAAAACCCCTCATTCTTATCAATTCGAGAAAATGCCTCAGTTGTCTCTTCGTATTCATAGTACTCCACCTTGCATCCAAATTCCTTTGAAAACTCGCGGAGAGCATAGGACTTCTCTTCGATCGCCAAACCATCATCAACCTTTGGGTCGACTGATAAATACTCAGACCAATTTAAAACACGAAGAACCGGAACCTCTTCGCTTTCAGCAATCAGACAAGAACTTGCTAGAAGCAAAATGGAAAAAATAGTACGGGTATACACGGGAACAGAGATAGACAGAACATTTCTGTCTGATCGAGAAAAATTTAGTAATACTACCTAAATAATAATGTCGGCAATCGACAATCACGCAACATTTCAGTCGTAGCACTTCCTATAAACAGATGCCGTATCCGTGAATGCCCGTACGCACCCATAATCAACAAATCAATATCGCTCGACTTACAATACTCTGCGATAGTCTGGCTCGGAATGCCGTGAAGCATCTGGCAGCTAACGTCAAACGACGCATTTCGCAAATCACTTTCAACCTTATTGATTGAACGAAGTGCCTCTTCTTCCTCTTGATTTGGCGAGACCGTTATAAGATGTAATTCAAAACTCCTTAGCCAAGCCTGCCTTTTAATAAAAGTGATAGCTTCGTGACAACTGGGAACATCTTGGTAAGCAAAGAGAATTTTTCGTACCGAAGTAAATGAGCGAGACGACACAAAACAAGGCTTCGTCGCAGATCGAACAACTCTTTCCATCGTAGATCCCAAATGTTCAGTTGCAAAATTCGCATTTTCACCCCGTTTGCCGATTACAATTAGATCAGCGTTGGATTCTAGCTCTTTCAAGCTGTCTACCAAAAAACCAGTCTTATGCGTTTTAGCAACGTCCCCTTTATGTCCGAATTCTCGCAAGACTTTCTCGCACTGATTAAGAATAATGTCTGCCTTCTGCTTTTCCAACTCCTGAAGCTGGCCCATTACAGCTTGGTAGGGCTGCAACCCGAGACTTCCACTCAAGTCAGCGATAAACGGAACCTCAAATTGACGAAGATCGGTTACGTAGACAACTTCTAAACTGGCACCGGATAGCTGAGCCAACCAAGCAGCGTACTGACAGCAAGTGGCCATGTAATTTGACCCATCAACGCATGCCAATATCCGCTTCATGATTATTAATACTATATAACAGTGTTATCAGGAATAACCGCGTTTTTTTGCACTATAACAATGTTGTCACGTACGTAAACCCCGTCTTTTTCATAACCCTCCGGCTTGCCCTCTGGGCTCAAGGTAACATTGGACCCTATCCGTGCCCCCTTGTCTATAATGGCATTTTTTATTTCGCAGTTCATACCAACACCGATGTCGGGAATTCCCTTTTTCTCATTAGCCTCTCTATCCGCAGAACTCTCGAAATAATCAGAGCCCATCATAATTACGTTTTCTAAACGTGTCCCTTCTCTCAATACTGACCGGATTCCAATTACACACCGCTTGAGATAAGAGTCTGTTATGATACACCCATCTCCAATGATCACGTGGTTAATCGAGCAGCGGTTGATCTTGCTAGCCGGAAGATAACGAGCTCGCGAGTACACGGGCTTGCCGCGAGAAAAAAAGTTAAACTGAGGAAATGGATCTGCCAATTGAAGGTTCGCATCAAAAAACGCCTTAACTGTTCCAATATCCTCCCAATACCCCTCGAAAATGTAGCAAGATAGCTTAGAAGACTCTAACAAACTTGGTATGACCTCTTTACCAAAATCTGTCATATCATTGGCCAAAGCTTTTTCCATCGTCTCGCGGTTGAAAATGTAGATACCCATTGAGGCTAAGCAGCGTTCACCGTCTTCCGGGTTCTCGAGAGCGTCCTTTATTGAATCTGGAATAACTAATCCGTCAATTACACCCGGATCTGTTGGTTTTTCTACAAATTCAGTCACCGTCATATCGTCAGCAACTCGCATCAAGCCGAGCCCGTGCACTTGGTCCTTCGGAAATGGAATGCCAGCCACGGTAACATCCGCCCCAGATTCAATATGGGCGCTAAGCATCTTCCCGTAATCCATTCGATACAACTGATCACCCGACAAGATAATAGTGTAATCATAATCCGAAGACGAAAAATGGTGCAAATTCTGACGAACAGCATCAGCCGTCCCTTGATACCAATTGTCTCCAGAGTTAGTCTGCTCAGCGGACAGTATATCAACGACTCCACCACCAAAAGGGTCAAAACGATAAGTCTCTTGAATATGCCTATGCAATGAAGCGGTATTAAACTGCGACAATAGATAAATATTGTTAATCCCTGAATTCAAACAATTGCTTATTGGGATATCTACCAGTCTGTATTTTCCCGCCAGAGGGACCGCTGGTTTGCAGCGTTCTTTAGTCAATGGGTAAAGACGAGTGCCGCGCCCCCCTCCCATAATTACAGCGATAGCTTTTTTTTGCATGGAAATATTTTATTCAATCGAGTTCGTGCAGTTTCCATAAACTACTCATTACCAAGAAATCCACAACCTCAAAAGCGGGTAATCACGTTAAAATCCGGGTACAAAAAAACGATTCTCCCCATGCCTCCAACCTTGAGAATGAATAAGTTGTAAAGAAGCTCCAAAAAGCCAATACAGGGCAACCCCTTATCAAATATTCGAGATAGTCTGCAACTTGTCACAGACCAATTTTGCAGCGCGCTGCACACTCTCTTTGGTCGACCGAATTTGCAACCACTCCAGTTGGGTCGTCAAAATAGCTTTAACATTCGGGCGCAAATCATCCTTGTCTACATTACCCTCTATTGCTGGGAGGCCGGCTATGTTTCTAATTTTATGAATATTGGTTAGTTGAAACATCATCATGTCTCGAACAGTTAGGCGGCCTTCAGAATCCGTTTGGCACCCAGCATCGATCGATAGCTGCACCCAGCCTCTAGCGCACTTTAGCTTAGATGCAATTTCGTCAACGCTCATCGGTGTTTCTTCAGCCATGTCCATACGCAACACGCTACCATCACCATTGAATCTGTAAAGAAAACGTAAACAAGAATATTGCCTAAGCTTTCCCATTATAAGCAAAAGAACCCACCGAATATTATTTCCAGTGGGTCCTTCGACAAATTGAACTGTAGAGATACTATCGAACCATTCCAGCAGCAACCGTTTCATTCGTAAAGTTGTCAATCAGAACGAACGAACCAGTAACGCGATTCTTTTTATAACTATCAGCACCAAGAGGAGCGGCAGTTCTCAAGACGATTCTTCCAATATCATTGAGTCTAAACTCAGAGTCATCTTCAACCTTGTGCAGGGTATTGATATCTACCTTGTACTTTACGTCCCTAACGACCGCTTGCGTCTCTTTAGTCGTGTGGCGAATTATATATTTCCCCCTGGGCTTCAAAGGTTTTTCACTAAACCAGCAGATCATCGCATCAATATCTTGAGTCGGCTCCGGTGCATTGTTCTGCTTCACAATCATATCGCCGCGACCTATATCGATTTCTCGATCGAGAGTGATTGCAGCACTCAATGGAGCAAAAACTTCATCGAGTTCGCCTTCAGCAGTATGTATCGCCTTAACTTTCGCATTAAATCCAGAAGGCATTACCACGACATCGTCTCCAGGCTTGAACACTCCGCCAGCTACACGTCCAGCGTATCCTCGGAAGTCATGATACTCGTCGCTATGTGGACGAATAACCCATTGAACAGGGAATCGAGCATCTACATGATTTGAATCTGGGCCGATATACACTGTCTCCAAATGGTAAAGCAATGTTGGCCCCTTGAACCACGGCATGTTCTCAGACGTATCTACAACATTATCTCCCAAGAGAGCACTTATCGGTAAAAACGAAATCTCAACTATGTTATCTAAGCGAGAGGCAAACTTGGTGTACTCTTCTTTGATTTCGTTGAAACGATCTTCGCTCCAGTCAACCAAATCCATCTTATTTACAGCAACCACCACATGTTGGATACGCAAAAGGTTAGCAATAAACGAATGGCGACTAGTTTGTTCAATTACGCCCTTTCGAGCATCCACAAGAATGATTGCTAGATTCGCTGTCGAAGCGCCAGTAACCATGTTTCGAGTATACTGAACATGACCTGGGGTATCCGCTATAATGAATTTACGACGAGGAGTCGCAAAGTAACGATACGCAACGTCAATTGTAATTCCCTGTTCTCTCTCTGACTTCAACCCATCAGTCAAAAGAGCTAGGTTCATGTTTTCGTCACCGCGTTGCTTACTTGATCGTTCGATCGCGTCGAGTTGATCTTCAAAAATCGCTTTTGAATCGTAAAGAAGGCGACCGATCAGAGTCGACTTTCCATCGTCTACGGATCCCGCTGTTGTAAAGCGGAGCATATCCATATCCAAATAACCTTTTTCTGCTGAGGAGCTTGTTTCTTGGCTCATAAAATATTTTTCTAGCGGTTAAATCAAAAGTAGCCCGCCTTTTTGCGGTCTTCCATAGCGCTTTCGCTCCGTTTGTCGTCAGCACGGTTTCCTCGCTCTGTCTCACGTGCCGCAGCTACCTCATCAATGATTTTATCCATTGTGTCAGCATCTGACAAAACTGCACCAGTAATAGTCGCATCACCCATTGTGCGGAATCGAATTTGCTTTTTCTCAACAACTTCGCCGTCACGTGGCTGCACAAATTCTGATACTGCTAATATCGTACCATTGCGCACTACAACGTCGCGTTCATGCGCATAGTACAAACTTGGCAATACGATGTTTTCATACTTCATGTACTGCCAAACATCCATCTCCGTCCAGTTGCTAAGCGGGAACACTCGGAAGTTCTCCCCTGGTTGCATGCGTCCATTGAAAAGATTCCACAGTTCTGGTCGTTGGTTCTTCGGGTCCCATTGTCCGAACTCATCGCGGTGAGAAAAGAATCGCTCCTTAGCACGAGCTTTTTCCTCGTCTCTGCGTCCTCCACCTAGAGCTGCGTCATACTGGCCTTCTTCGAGAGCATCTAGCAGAGTCTGAATCTGGAGAACATTGCGGCTAGCGTTCGCTCCCTTTTCTTCTACAACACGCCCATCATCGATAGCCTTTTGAACCGAAGCAACCTTCAGGTCTAAACCGAGTTTCGCTACCATATCATCGCGGTACACAAGCGTTTCAGGGAAATTGTGCCCGGTATCAACGTGCAGAAGCGGAAATGGCATCTTTGCTGGCCAAAATGCTTTATAAGCAAGATGCGTCATAACGATCGAATCTTTGCCTCCAGAGAACAACAACGCAGGTCTCTCAAATTGAGCTGCTGTCTCTCTCAGTATGTATATAGCTTCGCTTTCTAGCTGCTTTAAATGGTTTACGTTATAATCAGGCATATCAAGTTGTTTTCCGCAGTATCAGGTTGGAACTATCAAAATCAAGACGAATAGCATCTAACAGACAGTTATACTAAATTAATTTCTTTCAAAGAAATCGCCGCAGATAGAAAGCGCCGCCCTGCTTCTGTCAACTTATCAAGTTCAAGCACTCCATAAGATAATCTCACCCCATCTAATTGAGAATTTTTCGCATAACACAAGCTTCCCGGTACGTACATGACTTGTGCCGCATTACATTGCTTATGAAAGTCTGACCCAAACTGGGTAGAAACATCAATGGGAGCTTTAAGCCAAAGGTAAAGACCTCCAAGCGATGTATGCCAACTCCAGCCTAAATCCTTAAGAGGTTGAATTGATGTATTCAAAACTTCCATTTTTTCGCGATACGATTCGCGAATTGTCACCAGGTGCTTATCAAAATGCCCAAACTCCAGCATCTTCTCCATAATCACTTGAGGGAAATTGGCTGACCCGAAGTCCTGCTGACTTTTCACCGCCAACATCCTCGCGAGCCAATCGCTATTCGAGCAAAGCGAATAGCCTAATTTTAACCCAGTCGCAAACGGTTTGGTAAGCGTGCTCGAATACAAGACTGATAAGCCATCAAACGCATCTCCCGATAAAACACTGCCACCATCAAAGGGCTCACCGAAATACAAATCTCTATAGGCGGCATCTTCAATTATAGCAATATGTGGTGCTGTTTCTCTTAGAATATGGCCCAAAGCGCATTTGGTATTAAACTCAATGCTATGGCCCGTCGGATTCGCGAAATAAGAAACCAAATACAGTGCCTTAACGCGCTCTAAGTCCCCAGATTCAGAAAGATTGCCTAAAAGTGATTTGAGTTCAGGCGTATCAATCTCTCCACTATCGAGCATAGGTGTCGGCAAAGCCTCTATTCCCAATCCTCTCAAAATTTCCAAAAAAACGAAATAAGTAGGCTCCTCGACTAAAACAATGTCTCCAGGGTTACAGAGAGTTTGCATCGCTAAATACAACCCTTGCTGCGATCCATTGGTGATAAACATTCCATCCTCAGAATAACTATTCTCCGCCACCCCATCGAACACCTCTATCCGACGCGTTAGTAAGTTACGCAATCTAGGACTTCCTTGATTCGTACCGTACTGAAGTGCAGACCTTCCTACCATTGTAGACTCCTCTAATTCGCCGACAATTGCTTTTACCTCCGCAAGAGGCAAAGTTGAGTTATCAGTAAACCCCGCGGCCAAGCTGAGCATGCCTGGGTCACGTAAGGCATCAGCCATCAATTGATCGATATTCGATCCCTTTTGCCTTAATCCTAATTCTGAATACTTTAATTCCATATACTCTAGAAAACAAAAAACGCCTTCAAAAAATTAGAAGGCGTTTTTAATAAATTATATGAGAGATACCAGCTCAATATACACTAAGCTAATACAGGATCTCCATCGACCGCAGGTGGACGCATATCGTCTTCGGAGTCACCCTTTTCTCCTACTTTATCTCCGTCGGAATCATCTTTTTCAGCGGCTTTAGCATCTAGTTCTGTTTTGCTCGAAATCACCTCCGAACGGATTTCGCCAAATTCGATAATCTCTTGTACATGCTTTCCTTCGATTGTTTCGAATTTAAGCAACGCCTCTGCTACTGTAATCAACTTTTCGCGATTTGTTTCAAGGAGGTCCTTAGCATGTTCGTACCCTTTGTGGACGATCTTTGAAATCTCGTTATCGATTTTAGTCGCGGTCTCTTCGCTAAAATTTTGCGTACGCGTTATTTCCTTACCGAGGAAAACCTGGTCTTGGTTTTCTCCATAGGAAACAGGACCCAGCTCGCTCATTCCCAAATCACACACCATACTTCGTGCTCTCTTTGTAGCCATTTTAATGTCTTGAGATGCCCCACTGCTAAAATCGCCCGTTACAATTTCCTCAGCAATTCTGCCACCCATTGCTACAGCTATTTCGTTATTCATCTGATTCTTCGTAAAGCCAAGAATATCACGCGTTGGCGTAAACATCGCCATGCCTAAAGCCTGTCCACGCGGCAAAATAGTAACCTTGTGCAGCTTGTAATTTTTGTCAGTCAAGAGAGCTCTGACCAAAGCGTGTCCCGCTTCGTGGTAAGCAGTTGCCTTCTTATCCTCATCATCCATCAGGCGACGACGTTCGCGTCCAAATGAAATCTTATCTCGTGCCTCGTCGATATCAATACGCTCCACGAACTTCTTCCCATTTCGAGCAGCCATCAACGCTCCTTCATTGAGAAGGTTCGCCAAATCAGCACCAGAGAATCCCGGAGTAGCACTCGCAATCTCTTCAAGGTTCACGTTCTCGCTTAACTTAATCTTCTTGGCGTGAACCTTCAAGATCTCAAAACGCCCCCTCATATCAGGTACGTCAATAATTACCTGACGGTCGAAACGACCTGGGCGCAAGAGAGCCTTGTCCAGAATATCCGGTCTATTGGTCGCTGCCATTATGATAACCCCCTCTGTGGTATCAAAGCCGTCCATCTCAACCAAAATTGAATTTAGGGTTTGCTCACGTTCGTCGTTTCCGCCGCCCATACCGGCTCCACGCTGGCGACCAACCGCATCGATTTCATCGATAAAAATCAAACATGGCGCACTTTTACGCCCTTGTTCAAACATATCACGAACGCGACTCGCGCCAACACCGACAAACATCTCTACGAAGTCCGAACCACTGATTGAGAAGAAAGGTACATCCGCTTCCCCCGCAACTGCCTTTGCGAGCAATGTCTTACCAGTACCCGGAGGGCCTACCATCAAGATACCCTTCGGAATTCGGCCACCCATTTTTTGAAACTTCTTAGGATCGCGCAAAAATTCTATTACTTCGGAAACTTCCTCTTTCGCTTCGTCGCAACCAGCAACATCCTTAAAAGTTACCTTGTCCTTTTCACGAGTGAGAAGCTTGGCTTTACTCTTGCCAAAACTCAACGCCCCCTTGCCCGCGCTTCGCAATTGACGAACAAACAAAAAGTAAAGAATCCCGATTATAATTAGGAAAGGGACGATCCCTGCAAAAAATTGAGAAAGAAACGTGTTGGAGCGTGGTTCTTTAAATATTCCAGTCTTTTGTAGCGTAGAGTATTCTTCATCTCCTAAACGTCCGCGAGAAAGGAATCGCGTTTCAGCAAATCCAGCTGGTTGGCTCGGATCATCCAAACGAATGACTCCGGTGATTTCGTAGTAACTCCACTCTGCACCAGAAACGATCTGACCAGATACGATTCGGTCTTCTTCTACTGCCTGGATAAGATCACGCACAAGCAATTCCTTCGACGCGCTACTGGTGTCTGTTTGATACCAGAGTATGGCCATTACAGCCAATATCGAAAGCCAAATTATAATTACCTTAGGTTGAAAACGTTCTGGCCCGCCTTTTCCTGACGGACGATTATTTGAGCTTTTAGGTTCGAGCATTTATTATTCTTTATAATTGTACTATGTAACAACGGACGCCTTGTAGATTAATTGCAAGGCATGAGTCGTTTTATGGTCAACAACATAGGCGGCATTAGGAGGTAAATGAGGAGCCCATAGGACTTCTCCCTCATCCGCAATGAAAAATGGCAAACATGCCCTCACGTCAAGTGGTACCTTCCTATCGATGAAAAGCTTACTCACTTTCTTTTCACTTTCCAATCCGTGTGGCCTAAAACGATCTCCATTGAGCCACCTTCTGACAGTAAGCGATCGAAGTTGTTTCACCTTCAAAAACACTGTTTCAGTGTGAGGGAACTCCCCGCCTCTGATTTTAGCTAGTAAACCGGCGTTAAGTTCCACCCAACTAGCAATAACCTTGCTACCCCCTGGCAAATAGGCGGCTCCCCCAATGGGCAGGCGAAACGCATTCCATGTCGGCCTCAACTCCAACCGATTAAGGGTAATTTCCTGGGACGCTTCATTCAGCTCTAAATTGCATTCCTCGCTCAGGTTAATAACACATCGCCCACCGCTCTGAATAGCAGCCTTGAACTGCTTCCAATTCCTAGGCTGAAGCGACATTTTCATTCCGGACTCAGTAATCAAACGGTCTAATGCGCGCCGCTGCAAAGCGAGTTCAAGTTCAGAAAACTCAGCCAAAAACAGCGTGTTTTCCTTCTTAATTAACTTGGGCCACAGCTGATCCAGCCAACAATCCAAGGCTTTGGAATCCTCCTCTAACCGTTCCCTTGCTTCCAATGCTCCAGCAGAAATATCTCGATCACAAGAATGCTGCCAAACAGGAATAACTTTATTTCGGATACGATTCCTGTAAAAATCATCGCTTACGTTGGAAGCATCCTCTCGCCAGGGCACCCCAACTTTCTTTAAAGTTTCGCGTATTGTATCGCTTGATAAATTCAATAGCGGGCGACACACCTTAAAACTCAATCCCGGATACGAAATGGGTCTTGGCGCTGAAAGCCCCACGCTTCCGCTCCCTCGAGACAAACGCATCAGCATACTCTCTAAAACATCGTTCGAATGATGCCCAACGAGCACACACGAGCTCTCGTAGTTACCACAAATTTTATCGAAAAACTCAAATCGAGCCGCTCTCGCTTCAGCTTCATTCACCGATTTTGTTTCAACACTTCGCTCCCAAGAGGAACAATGAAGAGCTAAGCCTAAGCCTTCACAGATCGATTTAACGAACAACGCGTCACCATCCGACTCCTTTCCTCGAAGGCAGTGATTGAAATGAAGCACCTCCAAATCATTCACCCTCCCGATCGCCTCCACATACTTGAAAGCCCAATATAGCAAAAACACAGAATCTGCCCCGCCTGAACAAGCAACAAACAGCTTGCGATTCATATCGCCGAACACCTCACGGCACTCCGGCGACAAAAAAGAAATCCCCGCTTCAGCGAACAACTGATCGGCTAGATTGCGGAGACTTCCGTTTTCTTTCACGCTATTTCAGTTTGGCGAATACAAGAGCGGCTATTTGCGCTCGATGTATTCTTTACCCATGTATGGGACAAGTACATCCGGAATTCGAATACGACCATCTTCTTGCAAGCCGTTTTCCAAAATAGCAACAAATACGCGAGGAACCGCAAGCCCTGAGCCATTTAGCGTATGCACAAACTCTGGCTTACCCGTTTCAGAATCACGATAGCGAATCTTCGCTCGGCGAGACTGGAAAGAACTAAAATTCGAACAGCTAGAAACCTCTAACCAACGTTTTTGTCCAACCGCATAGACTTCCAGATCATACTGCTTGCAGTTCGTGAAACCCATATCGCCGCCACACATTAATAGAGTACGGAACGGCAAACCAAGCTTCTTTAACAAATTCTCAGCGTATTCACGAAGTGACTCCAACTCGGTAAAGCTAGTCTCAGGCTTTACCCACTTAAGGAGCTCAACCTTATCAAACTGATGCACACGGTTCAATCCGCGAACATCCTTTCCATAGCTTCCAGCTTCTCGACGGAAACAAGCAGAGTGCCCACAACGATAAACGGGCAATCGTGTTTCTTCCAAAATTTCATCGCGGAAAAAATTCGTCAAGGGAACCTCAGCAGTTGGAATCGCATACAGCCCTTCCTCTCGCGTTTCATACATCTGGGCTTCCTTATCCGGTAATTGACCAGTAGCTGTAGCGCTTTCCGCATTCACAAAAAACGGCACACCCATTTCTTCAAATCCAGCTTCACTGGCCTCGTTCAAGAAGAAGCTTATCAAGCTACGTGCGAGTCGAGCCCCATCGCCAACATAAAATGGAAATCCAGCTCCAGTCACTTTAGTTCCCCGCTTGAAATCGAGAATCTCGTCTAACCATTCTAGCTCGTAATGCGGCACATGGAACTTCTTTTCACCTGGAACCTCGCCCCAACTGCCGACTTCTATGTTTTCCTCTTCGCTCTTTCCTTCGGGCACAGACTCATCTGGCAGATTTGGAACGTTCAGAAGCTGCGTATTCCACTCATCTTCCAAATCCTTTAATCTTCCGTCTAGTTCCTTCACCTTACCAGAAATGGATTTCATCTCGCCCACCTTCTCTAGAAACTCTGGCGTGCCCTTCGGAAGTTTTGCCATATCTGCATTGGCCGCCTTCTGCTGAGCTCTCAAAGCTTCCGTTTCCGATATCAATTGTCTACGCTCCACATCCAATTGCAAAATTGCATCAACATCGCAATCTAAGTGCTTTTTTTGAATACCAGCTCGGACAAGGTCTGGCTGTTCACGGAGTAATTTTGGATCGATCATTTTTCTGAAAAAAATCAAATTTTAGTGCCAATCGACCCTCGAATCGAGTGGCTCAAATACAACGGGTTATTCGCTCTCCTACAGCAGAGTCAAGCCAGCTCATTCAGAAAGCAACTTTTCGGCCTTTTCCAACACCTCTGCGATAACCGCCGGACCCGGCCGATTCGCGAAAGAAATAGCATAGCTTCGATCCCCATTCACTGGATAAGGGCCACAAATACTGGGATTCAAACGCCCAAACAAACCAATAACCGGAATTTCACAGGCCGACGCAATGTGCAAGGGCCCACCTGGCGAGGAAATGACGAGAGAAGCATTCGAAACGCGAAGAACTCTATCCTCCAGACTCAATTTCCCACGCAAATCATCAACAGCCTCATACCCCCAATCACTTCGTGATTCAGACTCCTCATCTCCCAGTAAAATGATCTTACAGTCAAAACTCGAATTAACAAATGCTTCAACCAACGACTCTAAGTCATAAAAAGGGTCATTCGTCGTCGGAGACAAATCACACAAAGCGATTTCTAGTGGCGCCCCTTCACCCATTGTAGAATCGTTCGCTGAAGTGCCAAAATCAAACTGAGCTCTACTACCCAATTCGGGGCCCAGCCCCAAGACCCTGCAAAACTCTAATAAGATGTCTATCGGGTGCTTCTGTCGGGATCGCTCAGGCATTGGGATCATCTTGCGGTAAAACAAAGTCGCTCCTTCGCGAGCGTCGCTGCGCCCAACCTTCACTGAAGCTTTGCCAAACCAGCCAATCAAAGCGCTCCGCGCAAGCCCTTCCATATCAAAAATGTAATCGTAATCGTGCTTTCTTATATCACGCACAAGTGCGAAAAACGCCCTCACTCCATCATGACGATAAAAGGTGAACACACGATTCACCACAGAGCTGGCTTTCACCGTCGCAACGTACTTCCGTCGCGCTACCCAATCGATTTCAACGTTAGGTAGTCTGTCCTTGATCGATTGAGCAACCCTTAGTCCATGCATAATATCGCCAAGCGACGATGTCTTAACGATCAAAATTCGGATATTAGAATCGTTGCTTAGCATGGAATTCGCAATCCCTAGACTACTCAGCTTTTGATTTGACGCAAGGCCTCATACGTTGC
Source organism: Puniceicoccaceae bacterium K14 (assembly GCA_022538095.1). Taxonomy (GTDB): domain Bacteria; phylum Verrucomicrobiota; class Verrucomicrobiia; order Opitutales; family Opitutaceae; genus JAKYXN01. The sequence continues at coordinate 73,131 of JAKYXN010000008.1, forward strand.
GATTCCCGCTGCGGTCGATAGATTAAGCGAACGTAATATATCTTTGTAATGAGGAATTTTGATACGGTTCTCCTCTCCGATCAACTCATGCAACCAATCAGGAGCACCCGCTCCTTCATTGCCAAACAACAAGCCATCGCCATCTCTATAAGACGCATCCCAATGCCACTGAGTCGCATGGGTTGTGAATAAAAAAATTCGATCAAGATCAGGACTAGCGTCACTCTTTAAAAACGCATCCCAATTTTCATGGTGATGCACATCCAATTCCTGCCAATAATCCATGCCACTTCGTCGCAATTGCTTGTCCGTTATCGTGAAGCCAAGAGGATGGATTAAATGCAACCGCGAATCAGTAATAGCGCAAGTGCGCCCAATGTTTCCCGTGTTTTGCGGTATTTGCGGCTGAAATAATATTATGTGCAACATAGTCGCTGTCTCTAATCAATGGCTACGATCGCCAATCTATTCGGCACTCAATATTTGAATACCATCATTATCGGCACTCAAGTCACGAGCTACAGAATCTAAATCAACACCTGCAAACGCCTTCTGCATCGACTCTGCCACGCACTTAACCTTCCTAGCGTCACAAACGCACAAGACGCTAGATCCACTGCCACTCAACCAACCAGTATAAGCTCCAGCCGCAACGCCTTTCTCAATGGCGTCACTAGCACCCGGAATACCGCCCAGCCGATAGGGTTCATGGATGTGATCGCCAACAACCCCAGATAAGTTGCCAAACTCGCCTGACGCCAAAGCTCCGACCAAACAAGTAGCACTATTAATACTCGCCACCGCTTTTGAAAAATCGATTGTTTCAGGCAAAATATTTCGGGAACTGGAAGTAAGCACCTCAAATTCTGGAGACACGACTACAAATCGTAAGTCCGACGCTATAGGAAATTTTTGAGTACGCGTTAATTCAGCTGGCGACTTTTCAAACCGAGAAACAGTAAATCCACCCAAAATCGACGCACTCGCATTATCCGGATGACTTTCCAGGCGTGTAATTAATCGAACCAAAAGTTCGTTATCCCAGCCAACTTGGCAAAGCTTAGACAATCCGGTCAAAATCCCTCCACGTACAGTCACGCTCGAGCCGAGCCCTCTCGCTTGAGGCACTTCTCCATGGATACGTACCTTCACATCGAATGGTTCGACCTTTGATTCCTTGAAAAAGAGGGAAACCGTCTCCCGCGCCATCCCACTTTCCGAATAGATGTCAGCTCCCAAATCATCGCGAACCGGCAGCTCCGCCCCAACTCGTTCGATGGTCACGTAATTGTGTACGGCCAATGCTAAACCCAATGTATCGAATCCCGATCCACAGTTCGAAGTGCTGCCTGGGACTTTGCAAATTACGCGGTTGAGAAGATCCATTAATACTAGAGAAGTAGGTAGTTAGAAACTAGCGAAAACGATATTCCTTCAACGACTGTTGCTCATCTCGCATAACAGCTTTCTTCTTAAGGTCATCGCGTTTGTCAAAAAGCTTTTTGCCCACACACAATCCAAGCTCAACTTTTATAAGAGATTCCTTAAAATACATTCTTAATGGCACAATTGCCTTCCCTCCCGCTTCCACCGCACGCCGCAATCTAACTAGCTCGCGGCTCTTTAATAGCAACTTACGCTCGCGACGCGGAATGTGGTTATTCATCGTACCAAAAGAATACTCGTCGATGTGAACCCCTTGCACAAATAATTCACCGACATTGGAGAAGCGACAAAACCCATCGGACAGTTGTACGTTTCCTCCACGAATCGACTTCACCTCAGTCCCGGTCAAAACGATTCCCGCTTCGAGGATGTCTTCAACGATGTAGTCGCGCCTTGCCTTCGCATTGCGAATTTCGCTTGGACCTGTATATTTTTTCTTTTTCGCAGCCATAGTGGCGTGAGTGAATTGAGGATACAAATAATGCGGCGAAACTCAATTCGCCGCATCCGCTAAAATTTCTTGAGAAAAGAGTAAACCTCTTTTCCTGCTGTAAATCCGTTATTCCGCTAGTTCGTAGCTGATCTTGCCTTCGATAATCTCGCGCAATGCGATATCTTCAAGATTCAACTTCTCCAGCGATTCCACCAATGGACGATTTCCATGGCGAAGCTGCTTTACGCGGCGGGATACTACATTAATTAAAATGTTAGGGTCGTTGATGATTTTTTTCGCCTCTTTTATGTATTCTTCTCTCAAAGCTCGTACCTCCGGTTAAAATAGAATCCTGCCTTGTACAGCTCATGGAGCGAGCGTCAAGAGATTATTCCTGAAACACAAAACATAGCATCCAATCGTAGCGCTTCAGTTTACTGAACGCCGCAAAGAAAAACGTCGTTCTACCGCTAGTCCCTTAGGAAAAGCTACTACAATAACCAACATGAACCCACTCCTTATTTGCCTCACAACTACAAACTCGCGTGACGAAGCCGCTCAAATCGCAAAAGTAGCCATAGAAGAACAACTCGCCGCTTGTGCTCAAATAGAGGGGCCAATTCAGTCGACTTACTTCTGGAACGGCAAAGTTTGCAGCGATGAAGAGTTCAGAATAGTATTCAAAACGCTCGAATCGAAGCTAAACGACCTCGAAAACGCTGTTTTAAAGGCCCATTCTTACGATACTCCTCAGTGGATTGTGCTAAAAAGTGAAAAAGTCGAAGAAAAGTACTTGAAATGGTGCGAACAAGCGTGCAGCGTTCGCCGCTTAATTTAAACGAACCACTTTCAGCCATGTCACAGCACCCAAGCTACAAATCATCAGCAACAAGCGCAGTAAAGCGCAATGTATTGAAGCGTTTCGAACGCGTTGAACTTCTCCAGAAGAGAGGCCAATGGAAATCAGGTGACCGCGTTGTTGGTCTTCGCAAGACTAAGCCAGAAGCTTAAGTCATTTGCTACAAACAATTTTTAAAGAGAACGTCGCTACCAGTTAGCGGCGTTTTTTTGTGCTCTCAGTTCACAAAAAGCCTAGAGATTAGGCTCTTCAACCTCGCCCCAGGTCCTGGAAACGTGCCACCTCGCTTCATCTCAAAACACCTGAGGTGTTCCGAAAATCGCTCGTCTGACTCTACAACTGATAACACCTTTCCACTGATTTCTCCCTCGTTGAGAGCTGTCCAGCGAACCGGAACCCCGTACCAAGTGAACTCGACACGCCACCCTGCTAAATCCGTCGGCAGAAAATCATTAGTCATCAATTGAGGATTTACCTGCAATAAATCAGGAATGTCGTCGAAAGGAGCTTCCACGACATACGCGATCGGCTCACTGGCGATAAACTCTTCCAAAGTACCCACTTCGCCAGAACGAAGAGCTTTCCAAAAAGAGACCGTATCAAAACCAACGAGATTCATTCCATTAAAGGTTCCATGATCGTTCTTTGATGAGAACGGTTGCTGATCGTACCATTTCTGAAATTCAGGCCCCAACCAATACGCAATTTCAAAATGCAAATGGGCACGCGACTTTGGAATTACGTAGCTTGCCGAACGTCCCATCCGAGCAATAGTTGTTCCGCCAGCTACCTTAACCCCTTCCCGAATCTTTCGATCAATCGACCTCAAGTGAGCATAAAGCGTCACTACTCCCGGGGCAATTTGAGGATGCTCTACCACAACGTAACGACCATAGCTACTCGCATTCGCACTCGAATTAACGTAGCGAACGACGCCATCCGCAAACGAGTAGATACTATCTAAAGACTCGCCTTTTCCATCTCTAATGATAGGCTTTATATCCAGTCCCTCATGAAATCGCGTCCCATTGTTGCGAACGCATCCAAAAAACGCTGACGACGTTTTTCCCGAAACGGTTGGTTGAGCTATAGAGTCCATCCCCTTCCCTTGCAAAAAAGCGGGGTTCGGTGTTGGCCAGTAATAGCCCCCGATCTCATAGGGGGCTTCAGCGTGTGCCTGAGAGACAACAATAAACGTCGCTACCAAAAGCGAAACTCCTATGCAAAACCTATCAATCAAGTCGTTTACGAATCTCAAGGATCGTGCCTTTCATTTCCTTAGCATATTCAACCAAATCCTCTTCCGCGATTTCGGCAAAAATATAAATTGTCCCACTATCGTTTGCTCCGTCTACGCGCCTAACTCCCATTGCTTTTCCATTCACGAGCAAAACAAGGCGACGCCCTTGATTGCTGACAGATTCGCGATAAAAATCTCTAGAAGCGGCGGGCGTAAGATTAAATTGAAGACATTTTCCGTATTCCGTATCTACAGCACTGACATCCAGAATATCGTATTCAGAAATCGACGCTTCGTTTTTTACCGGAATTCGAACATCACTGATCGGCAGTATGGCCAAATTTGCATACCCTTCATTTGAAAGTTCCTCGAATACAAAGCGAGGTATCAACGCTTTCTCTGGATCAAGGCCACCATTCATCGTTGAACACCCCGCAAGCAGAAGGCAAATGAGGTTCAAAAACCAAACCCTCCTAAAAGCATCCAAACCTTTTTTTCTGAATTTAATCATACGGATTATGTTAAGCAGGGTACACGCCTCCTTCATACACGTCCTCTACCGGAACGTTCCAATTTAATTCAGTCTCGCACACCTTCTCGGCAACCACAACGGAACACAAATGCGCAGGAGCAGACTTAAACGCCGAGTAGAATTCCATTTGAATCTCGGGTTCGATGATCGCCGGCTCCCCACTCTTAGCCTCCAAGACCTTAAAGCCTGTAGAACGGTTAAACAGCGTTCGCCACGTATCCTCAGAGTAACGCCAAAAATCAAATGGCGTTTCGTGCAATGGCCAAGCATGCGGCGCTAAAATCATGCAACGCCCCCCAAGTTTCATCACCTTGTTCATTTCCAACGCAACCTTCCAAGGCATCGCCAGATGCTCAAAGACCGCATAGCTAATTACAACATCTACCGAATTCGCTTCGATATTCTCAGACATAGTATGGGCATCGCATACAAGGTCGACATTGTCCCCTTCGAGAGCATCAATCCCAATATAGCGATGCCCGCTCTTAAACTGACTGCGGCGGATAACTCCTGAACGCGCTCGTGAACCAATTTCCAAAATAGTCAGTCCATCTTCCTGCGTATTCACCCAGTCGATAAACTCTCTCACCGCAACATGAGCCCGATCTCGGTTTTTACTCTCTAGCGCAATATTCCCCAGCGTTTTCCAAGTTCCATCTTCTAGGTTAAAATGGAGGCAAACGTTATCAGAGGTCCACTGTTCTTGGACATCCAAGCAAATTTCCACCCTTAAAACATCGCCCCGTTTCTCAGTGTGAAACGACTCAATTGGCTCCGCCTCTTCATCAAGCCGATCTCCGAGTGAAATGGAGACCCCCGAAAGTGAACTAACGCCTGCAAGCTCAAACAAGCCCAAATATTTACCAAGTCTAATCTGATGGCGCAACGGTTCGATAAATTCATTCCCCTCATTGCCATCGAGTCGAATTCCCTCGCTCGTCCCGTCCTCCAAATAAAATTCGATTAGACCAGACCGGCTTCCTCCTTCGATTTCGAAAATGAAACGACTACGATCGAACTCCTCTCCGTAAATGACCGCTAAATCTCCACTTTCGCGACCAAATCCATCAAGCTGCATTTTCTTATCACTATCCCTATAAACAACTTTTGCAACCTTCGTACCGTACTTGAAATACCAGCCATCCAGTTTCAGACAAGAGTCAGTCTGCTCATATTGATCAATACAATGCATATTCCGAAATCCTCTCACACCCGCTTTCCCATCTGCAATGAAAAAGGCGTTTCCAGACCAACTCCATAGGTTACGTCCAGGGAGATTATCAAAAAGACACGTAAAAGCGCATTAACTCTCGCCTCAACTCACTCGCCAGCCTCTCGATCAGCCTAGACTCTTGTCTGTAGTCCGACGGCGGAGACGGCCGTTTTTCACTAAACCGAGGCTTACCGTCTTTCAAAGCTCTTCGATCTCCACTGACAACGCTTTGATGATCGGCCCAAGAGACGGATTCAAAAATTGGACCGCTGTAAACAACCGTTACTAAATCCAAGTCGTACACAGTCACATGTAGGGTGCCCCTAGAGTTCTTAGTATATTCGAAGGTATTTACCGTTGCCTTTACCTCCTTCATGATTGGTTTCGGCGGATCGTCTTTGGTCTTACCCACTTCGACGCTTCGCTTAAAAGCCTTTCGTGTAAAATACTCTCGCTCGCGGCCAATCTCCCACGCATGCACCGAAATATTTATAATGTGATGCGGCTCTTCAAAATGCCCCTCATAATCTACAACGTCAAAAGGGACTAGTTTTACGAATTTTCCAAGTCGCCTTCCATCTAATTCCCGATGGATATCTTCCATCAGCTTATAAAAATCGACGCCAAACGGCCGCCCCAAATCAGGTGACAAAGCCACTCGAATCGTTCCGAGGTGCAATGCATCCCGCAGCTTAGAAGCCAAATTCGCACTCTCCGGCTTAAACCCCAGTGCTCGCTCGTAGTGGTCATAAGCTGTCCGAGCGTGGTAGCGCTCGCCAAACTCCATCAACTCATCGCCCGCGATTTCCCGATCCATCGAAGCGTTCTCCTTGGACGTTTCATACTCGTCCGGGAAACGAACGACCGCCAAATTCAGACGATTCGCTCCTTCAGAAGACTCGATTGAGTCTGCCATCTCGTTCAAACTACCATAAGCTACGACCGCATTTTCCCAATGAAACGGATGCGTCGCTCGCTCCGCAGCTTCTGCCTTTTCCAGCCATTGGCTTTTCGCGAGCGGGTACGCGGTCGCTATTACCTGTTTAGCATTTTCACTCTTTGAATGCTTCGATAAATGATTCGCCGCCAAATGCGTCGCCTGGGTGTAGTTTCCCGAATTCAAAGCCCGTTTTCCCGTGGCACATGAACTCAAGAAAACCGCTATCAGGATAATACAAATTAAAGGACAAATTTTCATAAAACGCAGACTTCAATGGTCATCAACGCATGAGACGAACCCAATTGCCAAATATTCACGCAATTTGAGACAAACAGACAACGCATTTGTCACAGTGTCCCTACAAGGAATATGATTTTTAGGAAAACTAGAAAAGAAGCATTGAGCTGTCATCAATTCGAGTTAGACAACCCACAACATGTCACCGAAAAGTACTAAGCCGCTCTTCATTATTGGAAGCCTACTGCTACTCGCTCTCGGAATTGCATCCGTAGTGCCAGCAGTCCAGCCCTATCGCGACGCTTTGCCGTATAGCTCGATTGGATTAGCCTTCCTCCTACTAATTTTCGCAATTGTTCTAAAAACATCCGCACCAGCCGAAACCACTAAAGAGGAAGCACCGCCGGAGTCAGAGCCAGAGACTCCTAAACCGGAGTCAACTATTCCGGATCTCAATGCAGTGCCGGAACAAAGCGGCGAAGTCCAAGTGGCTCAACTGCTTTCCATATTACAAGAGAAAGGACGTTTCATCGACTTCGCTATGGGCGACATATCGAGCTATTCGGACGCTCAAATCGCCGCCGCTGCTCGCTTCGTCCACCAAGGCTGCCAGGGTGTGATGAAATCTAATTTCGTCATCGAAGCCATTTCCCAAACACCCGAGAACCAAGCGATTACTCTTGAAGACAGTTTTGATCGGAACGAATTCCGTCTCGTCGGAAAGGTCGGCGACACGCCACCGTTCTCCGGAATGCTGGTTCACAAGGGTTGGAAGACAATCTCTATCAACTTACCGAAAGTTACTGGAGTCCGTGCAGAAGCCACGGATACACATATAATCGCTCCCGCTGAAGTGGAGATGAAATAAGGCGATTTGCCTCGCGAGAGAGAATGCGTCTCTCTCACCAAATAAATACATCCAAACACTAAATACAAATGACTAAGAAGTATAGTCTTGGAATCGATTTAGGCACGAGCAACTCTGCCATCACAGTCGGAACGGTAGACTCCGAATCCCTGGAGGACCTTTCCATTCTTCAGTCCGTAGGCCCTAATACGCTCGAAGAACGCTCGGGTCTACCTTCAAATATTTACATCCCAGCTGCTGAAGAATTCCCAGCGGGCGCCTTTAACCTTCCAGGCTACGAAACCAGCAATGACAATGTAATTGGAAACTTTGCCCGCGAACACGGTGCCCAAATCCCAGATCGCCTGGTCAGCTCCGCGAAGTCCTGGCTTTGCAACACGCAAATAGACCACCGCCAACCGATCCTCCCTTGGCAATCAACCAGCATTACCGACAAAATATCTCCAATCGAAGCCTCAGGCAAGTACCTGAAACATCTTTCTTACGCTTTCAAAGCGGCCGGCCAAAAAAAGGGATCCGATTGGTCACAAGACAACACCAGTGTCGTCCTCACCGTCCCAGCCTCATTCGACGAAGTCGCTCGCTCACTAACTCATGAAGCCGCAGAAAATGCTGGCCTCGGACAAGCAACACTTATGGAAGAGCCCCAGGCCGCCTTTTACGCTTGGCTCGCTCAAGCGGGAACGGATTGGCGAAAGCACGTTAAGGCAGGGGACCTTATTCTCGTATGCGACGTTGGCGGCGGCACTTCCGATTTTAGCTTAATCAGCGTATCCGAAAACCAAGGAGACCTAGAACTCGAGCGCGTTAGTGTTGGCGAACACCTCCTGCTTGGCGGCGACAATCTCGACCTAGCTTTAGCTCACCTCCTTCGTTACCAACTGGAGGAAGAAGGTAAAAACATCGATGAATGGCAGTTTCTCGCTCTGATTCATTCCGCACGAAAAGCCAAAGAGACCTTATTTGGAGACCTCGAACTAGCAGAAGCAGCCGTCTCTGTACCCTCGCGTGGATCGTCACTCTTTGCCGGTAGCGTATCCACGAATCTGTCACACGAATCGCTCACTCAAATCGCACTGGACGGATTCCTCCCAATTATAGGACCAGCCGAAATGCCTCAAAAACAGACCTCTGTCGGTCTACAGGAGTTCGGTTTGAGCTACGAAAGCGATCCCGTTCTGAGCAAACACCTCGCACGATTTCTCACTCGAAGCCTGCAAAATGTCAAAGCGAACGCTGCGCTAGCAACGAAATTCGAGTCGACTGCCCTCGAGGGCACTTTCCTAAAACCAACTGCGATCCTATTTAATGGTGGCTTCTTCAACGCCTCTCCAGCGCGGGCGCGTGTATTGGAAATATTGAATCACTGGACAAAAGAAGAGGAAGTCCGCGAACTATCCGGAGCTCGCTACGACAAAGCAGTCGCCCATGGAGCCGCGTACTACGGTTTGCACAAACTCTCAGGTACCGGCATCCGCCTTAAGGCAGGAGCATCGCGCAGCTATTATATCGGTTTAGAGACTTCAACCCTGGCGATTCCAGGAATCAAACCTCCTTTGAAAGCTCTGTGCGTCGTGCCTCAAGGGATGGAAGAAGGCACCGAAGAAATCCTCGACTCCCGGGAATTCGGCTTGGTCACTGGAGAAGAAGTGACATTCCGCTTTTTCAGTTCTTCCGTGAGGTCAGGCGACGTGGTTGGTTCAATTTTGCCGAACGCAGAACATGAACTGGAAGAAACACTCGAATTGAAGACAGTCTTAACACCCATGGAAGGGACAAACAGCGGTGAGGTTGTTCCTGTAAAACTCCATGCCAAGGTAACGGAAATGGGAACGCTGGATTTGTGGATGCAACATACCCGTTCAGAAACACGCTGGAAGCTAGAGTTCGTTGTTCGTACCGACTAATTGCTTACAATGCCCGCTCGCTACTTCATCGGCATAGACCTCGGAACCAGCAACTGCGCCCTTGCGTACGTTGACTCGAACGACCCCAACGCAGGAACACAAATATTCAAAATTCCGCAGTTTGAATCCTCAGATACGGTCCAGGAGAAAACAACCCTTCCTTCCTTCTGCTATTTTTTGACGGATGACGAAAACGCTTCGTTCGACAACAAGGAAAAGGAAACGTGGAGTCAGGAGACTATTGTGGGTGCCTTCGCTCGTAATCAAGGGGCCCAGACTCCAGAGAGAACCATTTCGTCAGCCAAATCTTGGCTTTGCCACAATGGTATCGACCGAGAGAGCAAATTACTACCATGGCAAAGCAAAACGATCGTAGGTGATCGCAAACGGTCTCCAGTTGAAGCAAGTGCCGCCTACCTTGACTACCTGCGTTTTGCATGGGACCAAACAATTGGAACAAAGGACAAACAGAGTCTATTCGAGCGTCAGGATATTGTCATTACAGTGCCCGCATCCTTTGACACTATAGCGCAGAAACTAACGCTAGATGCCGCCGAAGCGGCCAACTATCCAAGCAATACACGCATTCTAGAAGAACCCCAAGCCGCCTTTTACGCTTGGCTGGAGAAACACCCAAAACTTGAGCAATGGAGCTCATCAATTAAGGGGATTGAAACCTCCCCCAAAATTGCCTTAGTATGCGATATTGGCGGAGGAACCTCAGATTTTAGCCTATTCGAACTCTCAATATCGGAAAAAGAATCCCTCCCTTCGGTAAAACGTATCGCAGTAAGCAATCACATTCTTTTAGGGGGAGACAACATTGACCTTGCACTCGCCCACCTAGCCGAATCGAAACTCCAATCCGGCACTCAACTTTCCTCGCAGAACTGGAGTCAACTAACCGCGCAATGCCGCTCAATTAAAGAAAAGGTACTTTCTAGTGATGGCCAAAGCGACGAGATATTCACAATCGCTCTAACCGGAAAAGGCAGTAGTTTATTTGAGTCGACAATCACGGTCACTCTTAATCGAAATGAAATTTTCGAAATCGCTCTCGAGGGTTTTTTCCCCGTTTGCGATTGCAATGCCCAACCGGAAACCAAGACAACCGGCTTGCGAGAAATTGGGCTGCCTTATGCCCAAGACTCTGCCATAACAAAACATCTAGCAGACTTTATTCGTCAAAGAAAAATCGATGCGATTCTTTTCAATGGCGGCACTCTAGCTGCCCCAAAGCTCCAAGAGCGTCTCAGCAAACTCATTACTGAATGGCAAAGCGGTGAAAAGCCTAGCTTACTCAAGAATGACGAATTAGATCTCGCGGTCGCCCGTGGTGCGGCCTGGCAACAAGCGGCACTAAATCGAGCAAACGCCGCTACCATTGAAGCGGGTGCCGGTCACAGCTTTTACCTGGAAGTCGCGTACACCCCCAAGCGTAAAAGGAAATCCAAGAAAGGCACGAGTGAAACTCGGTATGTTTGTATATTGCCGCAAGGAAGTCCACTTGAAGAAACTAGCCGATTGGTAGATCTAGAGTTATCCTTAAAAGTAAATACGCCAATCAAGTTTCTTTCTGCAATGTCCACCTGCCGAGAATCTGACAAAGCTGGAGAATTGATTGCTCCAAACGAGCATGATTTTCAGAAACTCCCTTCCCTTCAAACAATGGCTCAGCTCCCACCCAGGGAGGATTTTACAAAGGATGAGAGCATTCCCATTGAAATCGAAGCGCGGCTCAATTCTCTCGGCATTCTGAGAGTCACCTGTGTAAGCATTCGCCGTATACAAGGTCGAATTCGGAGGTGGCAATTGGAATTTAACCTCAGGCAATCCACTCACAAAACCGACAGTCGAAATACTGCCGATGGCGGAACCCAGACAAATTTATCTTCCGAAACGAAAGCCACTGCCACCACTGCGATAGCAACCGCCTTTAAACGCAGCGAGCAGGATCATCGCCAAGCAACTGGTCTGCTGAAACAACTCGAAGAAATCACCCGACTTCCCCGTAAAGAATGGTCCACCCAAATCATTCGCTCGTTCTGGGAAGAACATAGCAGCGCCTTAACCTCTCGCGACCTCTCGGCTGAGCACGAACTAGCCTGGCTAAATATAGCAGGCTTCCTACTACGTCCGGGCTATGGACATCCGTTGGATGTATACAATATCAAAACACTTTGGTTTATCGAAGAGCTAGATCTTGCTTTCCCAAAACAAAAGGCAATTCGAGAACAGTATTTTCTTCTCTGGCGACGCGTAGCTGGCGGCTTGGACAAGAACCAACAAGAGACCCTTTACAACAAGTGGATTGAAAAAACGCTTCAAGACACCAAGCAATCCTATGAACCCGCTCGCATGCTAGGTGCCTTTGAGCGAATTGACACGGAAAAAAGAATCAAACTAGCGAAGCACTTTACAAATTGTATCCAGAATAGAAAGGACACGTTTGCAGATCATGCCATATGGGCTCTCGGTCGACTATTAAGCCGCGTCCCTCTGTACGGGGGCGAACAAGCTATTTTGCCGTGTTCTGTAGTGGAAGAATCTTTCAATGCTCTTCGAGAATTTGATTGGAATCAAACCAATCTACGTAACCTCCCTCAGATGTTTGTTCAAAGTGCCCGGGTAATTAATCACCGCGACTACGATTTAGCGTCCGATCTTAGAGAAAAAATCTCAGAGAAAATCCAAGCCTCGAACGCAAAGCCAGGCACCATCGATCCACTGAAAGAGTACGTACCCATCGCCACAAAAGACATCCAACAACTCTTTGGTGAATCCCTCCCTACCGGTCTCAGCATCGGCTAACCCTCCTAGGGCTTCAGCTCGCTGAATGCCTAAGCCCTTCCTACCCACTCAAGCTGAGCCTCAGAAAAAAATCACACTAAAGCTTTGGATTTTTAGGAAACGAGCCATACGTCGGATTTGGCAATACGAAGTACTTTATACCAAACAATGAATACGCATCAGTATCCTTGTTTCGCAGGTCTTGGTGCGTATCCGGGAAATCATGAATATTGTCTCCGAAAAACATTAACAACTCCAAGGGTTCCAGCCCCTTCTTAGCTTTACCTGACTTGAGCAAGTCCCAACGGGGATGCTTGTCGCTCTCTTCGTCCTTGAGAAGGATCACATCGAAATCCACTCCTAACCTTTTGAGGTTCTTCTTCGTCTCTTTCGTAACAACCACGCTACGATTAGTCACAACAGCAATTTTTCCACCTAGCTCTTTTACCAGGTTCAGAAATTCTAGTGATCCAGGAACAGCAGGCGCCTCGATCCTACGACACCAATCATTCCAGGCGACTGGGTCAAAAGCCGCTCCGCGCTGTTCCTTGGCGAAGAGAGAATTGTCGAGGATCGTCTCATCAGCATCGAGGGCGACCGCCCAATTTTTTGTTGAATCCAAAATTCCTGATTCTTTGAGCTTCAAAAGCTCCATTTCTGCCTGACGGTACACCTGACGGGTCAAAGCCTTATACTCGGCTGAGTTGCGAACCCAATGGAGATCGTTTGGCATTTCCACCCACTCCTCAGCAGGATTTACAGCTGTTTCGGCAACTGGTTGAGCGACAACAGGCGCTGCGGAGCAAACGCCCGAGAAGAGCGCAAATGGCATAACAAGCAGCAATCGGAAAGGTGATATACTCATAAACAACGGTGTATGAAAAACCTCACCAAACTCCAATGATATTTTTGTCCGCAGAACGAAAATTCCGTGGCAACCTACAAGCAACAAGTAAATACTTCTTAGAGAAGACAAGTACCGGCGACTAGGTTAAGCGTATTCAATTTTTGCTAACTGGCAAAAATTTTGAGGGGCCCAAGGGCCATTAAAACTGAATGCAAGCTCGGACTTGAACTTATCTCCTGCTTCATAAATTGAGGCTTCAAACACCTTCAAACGCTCTCTATTTACCAGGCAATTATAAGTCACCACATCACGCTCCATCTTGATGGCTTTGCTTTCCTTAATTTCGGCGCACCAAGGACCTACGATTTCTCTAACTTGGCTAGACAAAATATCCTTCTCCTTTTTGAGCAGATTCTCGAATTTCTCGCACTTTCGCAATCGGTCGCCTAAATAAGACACCAATCGTCCGTTAACGATTTTTCCTTTTTCTCCCTGCATGTGCGGGTACTTTTCGATAATGTAGTCGAGGATATCATCGACATCGATTCGAACCTTCAGCTCCATCTCTACCTTACGGTATAGGCGCTTTAATTGTGCCGTCAAAACATCTTGGTTACGCAGGAGAACTGACTCTACCACTGCCAAATTGTTAAGCGTTAAACCGAATTGAAGAGGAATCAAACTACTATCTGACATCAACGTTTGTAGCACGTGCTGATGTGCAAATATGTCTTTCCCCTTAACAATCAGACGTTCGTAATCATAAGAACTTACGATCGCTGAAACCTCACCTACGGTTACCATAAACAATCCGCAATCATCAACACCCTTTATATCTTCCAAGTCGTGAGGGGCGTCTGCCAAAGTATAACCGTAAATGTAGATGCTCATTGAATTATGCCGTGTTGATAAATGAAACTTAAATGTAAAGCTCTAGGACCGTAAAAAAAACGTCAACAACATGACTCAACACTGTCAAATTTAGAACTCTGCACTACCCTCTCATCAGGGATTCACCCATACTATCTATCTCTTATTTTAGTGAAACTTGCTTAATAGAACATTTTGAGTTCGCCCTGCTCCCCGGTCACCCTGACAGGTGATTTAAATCTTAGCTATAGCTAAAGCCATGAAAAATTTCAGCCAACAATACTTGCTGAACACCCCTGGCTCTTCTACTTATCATAGAAATTTGTAGAATTTCACAAAGCTGACTCTGCACAACGTACTTCTCTTTTTAACGTCTTGCTCTAATCAAAATCAGTCCTACACCTCTTTTTCCTCACACCGAAACACCTTTCAATTAATCGAATGACTCAAACCAAGAAACTTTCTGCACTCATCGTCGGATCTGGCGGCCGCGAACACACTCTCGCCAACGCTTGTATTAAAAGCCCCCTCGTAGATCAAGTTGTCGCAGCTCCAGGCAATCCAGGCATGGAACCGGATGTAGAGTGTTTCCCGGTAGCAGCAGACGATATTGAAGGCCTCGTTTCACTTGCCGTAGAAAAAGCAGTCGATTTCGTAATTGTCGGCCCTGAAGTACCTCTAACTCTCGGCCTCGTTGATCGCTTAAACGAAAAAGGAATCCTTTCTTATGGGCCAAAGGCAGATGGCGCTCGCATGGAAGGGTCCAAACAATATACCAAGGAACTGCTTCTCAAAAATAACATCCCAACAGGAGCATCCGCATCTTTTACGAAGTCGGACGCTGCCATCGAATATTTAAAAACAGCCTCTTTCCCGATCGTCGTAAAAGCAGACGGCCTCGCCGCTGGAAAAGGCGTAATCATAGCAGAAGACTATGATATCGCCACCAAAGCTGTACGCGACATGATCGACGGTGCGGTGTTTGGCGATAGCGGCAAAGAAGTCCTTATCGAAGAATGCCTCTTCGGTGAAGAGACTTCCATTCATGTTATCGTTTCTGGTAAAGACTACGTCATCCTCCCCACAAGCCAAGACCACAAACAAGCCTACGAAGGCGACAAAGGCCCTAACACAGGCGGAATGGGCGCTTACTCTCCTGCCGACTTGATTGACGATGACCAAATGAAGCACATCGAGGAAGCGATCGTTAAACCGAGTGTCGATGGTATTGCAGCTGAAGGAATCGATTTTCGCGGAACACTTTTTATCGGTCTGATGATGACCAAGTCCGGACCCAAGGTTCTCGAATTCAACACCCGCTTCGGAGATCCCGAAACCCAAGTCCTCCTAACCCGCTTAGAAACCGACCCAGTCGAAATCATGCTAGCTGCCGCTAAAGGCGAGCTTTCATCCATCGACGTCAAGGTGAAGGATGATTATGCCATCACCGTCGTTCTCGCATCAAAAGGCTATCCTGGCAGGTACCCGAAAGGTGAAGTAATTACTTTTCCTGCAAGTTACGGTGAAAACGAAATCATTTTTCATGCCGGAACCAAGAGAAGCGCTGAAGGCGAAGTCGTCACGAATGGCGGTCGCGTCTTAGGCGTCACTGCTCTCGGGGCCAGCTTAGAAGAGGCTGCTGAGAAAGCATACAACCTTTGCAGCCAAGTCGATTTCGACTCAAAGTACCTCAGACAAGACATCGGAGCCAAAGAGCTCAACCGAGCCAAGGCCTAGGGGTTAGAAGCCTGTTTGCCTCCGAATCGGTTCGTCCGATTCTTCGTTTTTCCAACGCGCAGCTGTGTCTCAACGGCACAGCATAAACAAAAAAAATTAATTTTTAAGCACGTAATCGCTTGATTTCCTGATCTGCGCACTGTGCTATCAGCTTTTACAATTACAGATGGCAGAATCGAATTACACCGAATCCAGCATCAAATCCCTCAGCCCCAGGGAGCACATTCGCCTCAGGCCCGGTATGTACATCGGAAAACTGGGCAACGGAGCTTCGGCTGACGACGGGATCTATGTTCTCCTAAAAGAAATCATCGACAACTGTATCGACGAGCATTCAAGCGGCCATGGCAAACGCATCGACGTCACCATCAACAACGGCCTCGTTACCGTCCGCGACTACGGGCGAGGAATACCACTCGGTAAAGTAGTCGACTGTGTTTCTAAAATCAATACAGGGGCCAAATACGACAGCGAAACTTTCCAAAAAAGCGTCGGACTCAATGGTGTTGGTACTAAAGCGGTAAACGCTCTCTCCTCTCACTTTTTGGCTGCATCGCATCGCGAAGGCAAAATGAAGGAAGCCTCCTTTAGTGAAGGCGAACTCGTTAAGGACGGTCGTCAAAAGAACTCGTCCGAAAAAAACGGTACCTTCATCGAATTCATTCCGGACAATAACATATTCAAAGGCTATAAGTATCAGCTCGAATACGTCGAAGCGATGCTCTGGAATTACGCTTACCTCAATACGGGCCTAACCCTTTCGCTAAACGAGAAGACATTCAAATCGGAAAACGGCCTAAAAGACCTTCTCGAACACAATCTAAGCGGCGACATTCTTTATCCGATTATTCACCTTAAAGGAGAAGACATCGAAGTCGCGATGACCCATGGTTCAGGATACGGCGAAGAGTATTTTTCCTTTGTCAACGGGCAACACACAACCATGGGCGGCACTCACCAAACCGCCTTCAGAGAGGCAGTCGTAAAAACGATTCGTGAATTTTTCGGCAAAAACTACGATCCGTCTGACATACGAGCATCCATTGTATCCGCAGTTTCTGTACGCGTTCAAGAACCTGTATTTGAAAGCCAAACGAAGACAAAACTCGGTTCGCAAAACGTAGCTCCGAAAGGTCCTAGTATCCGCAATTTCGTCAACAATTTCGTAAAGAAGGAATTGGACGATCATCTTCACCGCAATCCTTCCGACGCCAAAGCGATCCAGCAAAAAATAATCGCCAGCGAGAAAGAACGCAAGGAACTCAGCGGCATTCGAAAACTCGCTCGTGAAAAGGCGAAAAAAGTCAACCTACACAACAAGAAATTGCGTGACTGCCGAGTCCACTTCAACTCGAAGCACAAAAACGCAGCCGAATCGACTCTCTTCATTGTGGAGGGTGACTCAGCGGGCGGTTCCATTACCAAGACGCGAGACGTAAATACGCAAGCCGTATTCAGTCTAAAAGGAAAGCCCCTAAATGCCTTCGGACTTAGTAAGAAAATCGTCTACCAAAACGACGAATTCAACTGTCTGCAAAATGCCTTGAACATCGAAGACGGACTCTTTGATTTGCGTTACAACAAGGTTGTCATCGCAACAGACGCGGACGTCGACGGTATGCACATTCGTATGCTACTTCTTACCTTTTTCCTTCAATTCTTTCCAGATCTCGTACGCAAGGGCCACCTACATATTCTGGAAACACCGCTTTTTCGCGTTCGCAACAAAAAATCGACCCTCTACTGCTACAGCGAAACGGAAAAAAACAAAGCGATGAAGAAGCTCGGCAAAGCGGCGGAGATCACACGATTCAAAGGACTCGGAGAAGCATCGCCAGACGAATTTGCCACATTCATAGGAAAAGACATCAAACTCACTCCTGTAACCACACAAAACTTACACAATATCAAAGAACTTCTCGCATTCTACATGGGCAAGAACACAGCGGAACGCCAGACTTTCATAATTGATAACTTACACGTGGAAAAAGATTTAGTTGAAGTATGAGCGACCCAGAAAACGATTCGCAATTTCAAGACACATTCGATTTAGACGGAAACAAGAAAAACGTGACAGAAGAAATCGACTCCAACCCAGATTCCACTGGAAATGACAACGCTCCGCTAGCCAAGAATTACCAGAATTGGTTTCTAGAATACGCATCTTACGTAATCCTTGATCGAGCGGTTCCTTCATTACAAGACGGCCTCAAGCCTGTTCAACGCCGTATTCTTTACTCGCTCAGAGAACTCGACGATGGACGTTACAACAAAGTTGCTAACGTCGTCGGCCATTCGATGCGCTATCACCCACACGGTGACGCCAGCATCTATTCCGCTATGGTCGGTATGGGTCAACGTAACCTGCTGATCGATACACAAGGTAACTGGGGCAACACACTTACTGGAGATGGGGCAGCTGCTGCTCGTTATATCGAAGCTCGATTATCTCCTTTCGCCCGCGAGGTCATTTTCAACCCTAAGACAACCAACTGGCAAGCATCCTACGATGGGCGCAACAAAGAACCAGTAAATTTGCCGGCCAAATTCCCTCTCGTTTTAGCCGAAGGCTGTGAAGGTATTGCTGTTGGACTTGCCTGCAAAATGTTGCCGCACAACTTCAACGAGATAATCGATGCTGCCATCGCGTACTTGGAGAAGAAGGATTTCGAGCTTTATCCAGATTTCGACACAGGCGGGAGCGCCGATTTTTCAAATTATAACGATGGTCTGCGCGGAGGTAAGGTCATCGTAAGAGCCGAGTTCGAAATCCGCTCGAAGTACCAACTTGCAATTACTCAAATCCCGTACGGCACTACGACATCCTCGCTAATTGACTCGATCGTTGCCGCGAATACCAAAGGCAAGATCAAGGTAAAGAAAATCGAAGATAATACCGCCGAAAATGCTGAGATCCTAGTAAACCTGCCGTCTGGCTCCGATGCTCAAGCAAGCATCGACGCCCTCTACGCATTTACCGACTGCCAACTATCTATTTCGCCAAACGCCTGTGTAATTGATAATGACAAACCAATTTTTATCGGTGTCAGCGAAATACTCAAAATTTCAACTGACCACGTTAAGAGCCTACTCAAGTTAGAACTTGAGATTCAACTAGCCGAGCTAGAAGAAAAATGGCACTTCGATTCTCTCGAACGCATATTCATCGAAGAGCGTATCTATCGTCGTATTGAAGAATGCGAGACATGGGAAGCTGTAATTGCCGAGATACATAAAGGCCTGGCCCCCTTCAAAGATACTCTGAAACGAGAAGTTACCGACGAAGACGTGGCCCGACTGACTGAAATTCGCATAAAACGAATTTCCAAATACAATTCCTTCAAAGCTCTAGACGAGATTAAGAAAACGGAAAAAGCGATTCGCGCCACCAAGCGAAATTTGAGAGCCATCGTAAGGTACACCATCGACTACTTTCAGAATCTAAAAGATAAGTTTGGTGCCGGCCGAGAACGCAAAACAGTCATTGATAGCTTCGAAGTAATCAAAGCCTCCGATGCAGCTCTCCCAACCGAGAAACTGTATGTCAATCGCGAGGACGGATTCATTGGACTATCTCTCAAGAAGGACGAATTCGTCGGCGAATGCACTGCCTTAAATGATATCATTTGCTTCTGTGCCGACGGTACATTCCGCGTATCGCGTGTAGCCGACAAGGTGTTCATGGGCAAAGACATCATTCATATTGCAGTTTGGAATAAGGGTGACGAAGAAACGATCTACGATCTCGTCTACCGAGATGGTGCTCGCGGAGCATCTTTCGCTAAACGTTTCCTTGTTAGCGGTGTAACCAGAGATAAAGCATACGACTTAACCAAAGGAACTAAAGGGTCGAAAGTGCACTATTTCCGAGCCAACAAAGATGGGTCAACACGTCCCGTCCAAGTCCGCCTCTCACCGGCTAGCAAAGCTCGCATCAAAGAATTTCTATTCGATTTTGGCGAGCTAACCGTCAAAGGACGTGGAACGAACGGCAACAGTGTAAGCAAGTACGCAGTAAAATCAATCCGCGCCCTTCGCGACAGCGAACTGTAGTAGCATCTTTCAAACAGGCGATAGAGCCCTAGATGCCTTATTGATTCACATCACTTAAACAACGGAGGCAAAATCGCTTTGTAGTCCTCTAAGCTCAAGCCTGCTCTCTCTGAGTTTTCCTTTTGGTGATAAAGGTCATAAGCAGACCGTCCGGTATTTCTGTATCCAATTATTGGCGAATAAGCTATAGGAGCAGCAAGATCGTCTATGATCGATAGTTTGCCTGAATCAGGGTCAACCGACCACAAGGTTTCTTCATCGGAAA
The DNA here is from genome assembly GCA_022538095.1 of Puniceicoccaceae bacterium K14. Taxonomy (GTDB): domain Bacteria; phylum Verrucomicrobiota; class Verrucomicrobiia; order Opitutales; family Opitutaceae; genus JAKYXN01. The sequence continues at coordinate 93,368 of JAKYXN010000008.1, forward strand.
CACCTTCTCTTAGCTCCAAAGCTCCCCCAGTTTTCACATACCCAAGAGGCACCAAGGTCCCTTCATTCAATTCTTCAGCAAAGCGTGCTCGCACTTTCGCTTTTTCCGCAATCATCTTTATATCACCGAATTCAATGGATGGCTTATCATCGTAGCCCGCAATAAGCCAATTATTCGGATCCAATTGAGCAGTCTTCAACTTACCTAATTTAGTCAAAATGTCACGAATTTCGGGCGAATAAGGTAAGCCCCACTTGTTCGGATTTTTTGAGACAATCACATTAATTTGAGCCAACCAATATGTTCTCAAATTTGCATTTAGCTCGTTGGCTTCGATCACTGCTGCCGTCATTTCCAACATGAGTTCTCGCGCTCCCCCCGCAAGTAAGCCATGCACCTTCGGCTCTAGGACATTGTTATAGAATACCGATTCTTTAGATAATTTCGACTCACTGAACGAAATGCCAAACTTACCGTGAACTCCCTTATCGACAAGCGCATAACTACTTTCCCTGGAATTGGGTCGTCCGTTTCTATCAAACTCGCGAAGACGAAATCTCCTAATTTCAGCGTATTCACTTGATTGTGTTTTTCCGCGAATAGACTCAGCAGTATAAACTAAGTTCGAATTCAGAGGTGTTTGCGTACCTCTAAAGTACTGTGCTTCAGCTATATGGACTTCTCCAACCCAAATATCTGATACAAGTCCTTCCAGTAAATAACGTTCCTCGCTATCCAATTTCGCAGTTGTCGCAAAAAATAGCGCTCCTTCTTCGACGTTGGGAAATGAAGTGATTTCTGCTTCGGCGATAAGCTCGGGAAATAACTCGCTATCATCGATTTTTTTAAGCTGAAGCGCATTTTCAATTTCTGCGCGTTCGCTTTCAGAAATCTCTTCGTATTGATAAATTCGCTCCAAAGGTTCGAAAAATTCGACGAAATTTTTTGAAGCAAGCATCTCAGCTCTCGCATACTCTAGAGCATCTAGCCGATCCTGCGCCTCAAACACTTTACTCGCAGGAGCGTAAATAACATCTTCAAGGATCTCGCCATCAAGTTCGTTAGCTGCAGCCAGCGCTTCACTTGCTTTTTCCAAGACATCCCGTGATTTCTCGACGGCAATCGCAAGTTCATCCTCTGACTCGATCGCTTCGATATCTGCCACAGCTCGACTTGATTGGTCTATCCAGTAATCTGCGATAATCTGTAATTCACGAGCCCTCTCCTGCCTGAGGAGTTCAAATTCATTCTTATAGTATACAACTGCAGGCGATGCGACTAATAGAGTCTTATTCTGATTCTCAGCCAATCCATTCGCATCATCAACAAGTTCCGATACTCGCTCTTCTCGAACCAAAGAAAAGCCTCGGTCAACAATATCTATCAACTCTTCAATAATTGGCTCAAAAACAATATGTTCATCAACCACTTCAGCAAGAGTAGCCTCTCCAACATCGGGTTCGTCATTAGTACTTGTATACAGTAATATTGCTACCGCAGCGGCAATTCCAGCTCCAACTAAGCCAACTAGATTTTTTGCAGATGCCACTGAAACTCCACCGGCAAGCTTTCTCTCTTTTATTAAAACCGCATGCGAATCCTCGATTTCAACTTCGTTTGCGTTTGCATATCCGAGCAATAATCTGATTTGCCTTTTGGCGTCCTTCTTCGAATCAAGTCTTAGAGCTTCACCGATTTGAGCATTTACTTCAAAGTATTCGCGAGCGTGAATTAGTCGATCTTCGATAGAACGAAACGCAGTTTGCTTCTCCTGACTTAAAGCGCCGATCTTTGTATGGATTTCATAATACGTTATCAGAAAATCCTTTTCCCTCTCTAAAAGACCTTCGAAATCAAGATCCTTTGAAAAATTAGAAATCAAGCGATCAACCGCCACACCAGCATCTTTGACCAACGCTGCATTTTCGAGTTCGAGAGCATCCTCAATCAGCCCCTCTTTTCGCGGTATATCTATCCCAACTGAGCGGTAAGCATCCAAAACGGATTCAGTCTCCTCCCGCGTGTCCACCAACAAGAGGTCTTGCTCCAAATTTTTTAAGGCTGCCTTGTTCGCCTTCTGATAATCGGACAGCAATGCGGTATCACTTGAATTCGCTTTCAACAATTTTGAATACAATGCGAAAGCTTTTCGTGAATCCAAGCTAAGGTCGAGGTCCAGTAAACGTACTTGCTTTAACAGCCACTCTGGCAAATCTGCGATTTCCGATACCGCTTTCTCGATTTCTTCCATTTTCGAAACCGACAACGGATTCGCCTTCTCCCAATTAAATTGCTCACAGCAACTATCCCAGTCTAAGCGCTTTTCAAAATCCAAATCAGCAATCCGCTTGTGCAATGATGGAATTGCTTCCGACAAAACGATCACAGACAACAAATCTCCCTCTTCTAAAAATTTTTGGCACTTTTCCAATTCACCGTTCAAACGCTCGACAGCCAACGAATAGGCCCAAGCATCGCGAGCGGCGGCAAATCCACCTACTTCGCGCTCCAGGGCTTCGAGAATCCGGGGTACTACTTGATTAATGCTGTGATCGATCATTTTTCTTCAAACGTCACTCTAGTGATTCGACCTCAGACTGATTAAGTTAAAGCAAAAGGCTTCAGTTATAGGACTCTATACCTTTTAGAGAGCATAATTCACTAAATTTGAGCCAAATTAGATCGATATACGTACTAGCGGAGTGGGTAAACTTGCCCGGCACGTAAAACGACTCTTCCATGAAACCATCAATCAGAACCATCTTCCTCGCTTCGGTAATCCTCCTCAGTTCTATCAATGCAGAGGACAGTTCCCCAATTCCAATTGAAGCGACCATGCGATTGCCGCACCTCGATGCTTCTACCAACGGAAAGGTTGAATTAATTGTAGCAGTTGATCGCTTTGGTGATGTTGTCACCGTCAATTCCCTCTCAACAACGAGTAAAGAGCTCTATAAATCCTTCAAGGATGCTATCCAGTCTTGGAAGTTTCAACCTGCGCAAAGCGGTGGGTCCGCCTATCTCGGGACCTACGAACACAAATTCATGGTCGAAAATGGCCAAGTAGTCGAATTTGTTAATGATGAAAAATTTGCCACTAAAACTTTCAAAGAGAAGAACGAATCCAAGAGCTCAATAGCCCATGGAATCGTTCCACCGAGTCCAAAACTTGTGAGGAAAGAAAAGCCTCAACTTAGCTTGGAATATTATAACATTAATGGATTTGTAAGCCTAAAATTTGGCGTATCTCCTCAAGGTAAAGTTGATAATGTATCCGTTGTTGAATACAGCCACCACGAACTTATACAACCAACGCTTGAAGCCGCTCGCAAGTGGCGTTTTGATAATGCTCCCGCAAACGCACAAGCAGTCATTCGCAACTACCAAACCACCTTGAAGTTCCCAGGAGCGAGTGCTCGCCAAAAATCAAAGTGGATTTCAAACTACGATTTCGATATCGCCGCAACTCCGGTACGTTTTCAGATGCCCCAGTTTGACCCAAGCCAATTTTCGTCAGGAACCCGCCTTTCAGCCACGCTCAGTATAGATGAGCACGGCTATGTCGCCAATGTCCATGTAGCCTCAAGTGTAGATAAAAATTATACCGAAGAACTGACAAAAGCTTTCTACGGATGGAAATTTAGCCCTGCCCTCAAAGACGGAGAAGCAGTACAATCTGAGAACGTTGGCGCTTTCGTGATGACAGAAACAGGGTTACAACCACTGCAAAAAACAATGGATAAGCATCCTGAAGTCGTCGTGAGTGAAACGCCGAAATTACGCTCTAGCTTGTCACAATTAGAAGGATACGTCCTTATAAGTATGAGTATCGACAAACAGGGCAATGTATTTGATGCTCGAATCATCGAAAGCACTAACGAAAAGCTAGACAAGCCAAGCGTCGACGCTTCCTACAAATGGAAATTCCTCCCAGGAATTCGCGAAGACAAAGCGATTGAATCAAATATTGTCATACCATTTGTTTATCCCCTTAATAGTTGAGGTAGATGCCTGCTAAGCAGGGCTAGAATCACAGGTAAACGGTAAACCCGGCCAGCATTGCGAGAAGAAGCATGCACAAGATTTATAAGGGCTTGATTTAGACAACTCAGAGATTAGAACATCGGGATCAGAGTTTTCTATTGATATCCAGCCCCCAAATGACGATAGACATTTACCACGACCTCAAAAATCACTTTCGAGACCAGTCGATTGTAGAAATCGCAGAAGGCAAAGGAGCCCAAGGACTCAAACTAAAAGGCAAGATGTTTGCCATGTTCTATAAAGGCGACCTTACCGTGAAATTGAAACCTACCACGGTACAAACGCTCATCAATAAAGGAGATGGTTTGCCACATGATCCTGGAACCGGAAAACCAATGAAGGATCGAATTTTGATTCCGGCAGACAAACAGAGGCTATGGATTGAAGTGTCCGAATTATCTCTTCGCGAGCTCAGCTAAGCCCGCTCAATTCAAAGAATGAATTTATTAACAGATTGCAGCGTATCACCAAAAACAGGCTATGGAATTGGTGGGTACATTTTTCTTCAGGATTTTGACACGCCTTTAGAACATTTGAATAACTCTATTCAGCTCAAAAAATTTAGCAATGTCACCTCAACAGAGTTAGAACTTAAAACCCTACTCTGGGCATTGGCCGAATTAAAGGGCTCTGCCATAAATTGCATCATTTATACAGACTCGCAGAATATTACTCGCTTGCCAGGACGTAGAGCTCGCCTCGAAGAAAATGGTTTTAAAAATAGCTCTGGTAGAGACTTGAAGCTCAGGGATGCTTACCTGAGTTTTTTCAAGCAAATGGATGGGCTGAAATTTGAAGTTAACAAAGTAAAAGGTCACTCCCCAAACCACCACAAAAACCAACTAGAAAAGGTATTCAGCTTAATCGATAAGAAAACGAGAAAATCACTAAGAGAATTGAAAGAATAACGTAATAAAAAAACTGCTACCCACTCTACCCTGTCAATTCAGCATAAAACGATCGCCCCCTAAAATAAAATACTATGAAAGTAACATTAAAACGAATACCGCCCGTCCCCGCTGCTAAAGTAGCAGGAATGATCTATGCCTGCTTCGGCCTAATTTTTATCCCCTTTCTCCTTATAGCAGCCATGGCAGGTTCGTTATCCGGAGACGAATCTGCATTTTTGGCGGCAGGCCTTGGAGTCGGCATGGCGATTATGATGCCAATTGGTTATGGGATTCTAGGATTTATCGGAGCCTTGATTGGTTGTTTCATATACAACCTTATCGCTGGTTGGGTTGGAGGCGTCGAACTAGAGCTCGAGGACTCTGCTACCGTAGAAGTCACACCAACTAACGAGCAATAGATAGGCCGAGTTCGGAATTGTTTGCCTAGCAGGTAAGCTACAAGACACAGTAGAATTCTCTGCTAGACGAATAGCCTTAGGTCTTCAATTCTTAGAAACTTTGAGGAGATATTCAAAGGCACTCAAACCTGCCTTCGCTCCTTCACCGATAGAAACTACGATTTGCTTGAAAGGCACTGTTGTGACGTCTCCACAAGCGAATATCCCCGATTGATTGGTTTCGCAGCGTGGATTCACTTCTATTTCGCCGTAGCGATTCACTGTTACGAGTTCTTTAATAAATCCGCTGTTGGGAGCTAGACCAATTTGAACAAATACCCCATCAGTAGCGAGTTCACGCACTTCGTTACTAGTCCTCTCCTTGAGTTTGATTGCTTTTACACCTTTGGAATCTGCTTCAATGCTTTCAGTCGCTGTTCCAGTAATAATCTTTGCATTCTGCGTCTTTTCCAACTTGTCTACTAAAACTTGATCTGCTTTCAGCGTATCCATAAATTCGACGACAGTTACCGATTTTACGATCCCTGACAAATCCAGTGCAGCCTCTACCCCTGAATTTCCGCCTCCAACAACAATAACATCCTTCCCCTTGAAAAAAGGGCCATCGCAATGAGGACAATACGCAACTCCTTTGCCAATATTTTCCTTTTCCCCGGGAACCCCAAGTTCACGCCACTTAGCACCAGTTGCAATTACTACTGTTCGACTCTGTATGGTCTCGCTAGTATTCAAAGAAAGGAGCCACTCCTCTGAGTCGGTCTTCCGTTCAACCGAGGTCACTCGAACTTCTTCCCGGATAGTAACTCCGTAAGATTCTACGTGTTCACGCAAACTTCGCGTTAACGCTGGCCCCGTTGTGTGTTTTACGGAGATCAGATTTTCAATTGCCATAGTCTCAGCAACTTGGCCCCCAATTTTCTCGGCTAGCATCAAAACCTTCAATCCCTTACGTGCTGTGTAAACCGCGGCCGCCGCCGCCGCGGGTCCACCTCCAACGATACTAACATCGTACAAAGTTTCGTCTAACGTCGCCTCTACAGGTGCAAGATCTACGAAGTCGCCTATCTTCTCGAGGATCTCTGAAGCGCTAATTTTGCCACTCGAGAATGGTTTATGGTTTAGCAAAACAGTTGGCACCCCTTGTACATTCATTTTCTCCGCATAAGCCTTGTGCGTAGCCCCCTCGACCATTTCACAAGATATATTTGGATTTACGATACTAAATTGATTCAGTATTTGAACGACATCAGGGCAATTATGACAGTCAAGCGATACAAATACTTCGAAACTCAAACTCGTATCAATCGCCTTCACTTGACGCTGTATGCCATCATCTAGTTTAACTGGGTGCCCACCAGCGTTTAAAATCGCCAACACAAATGTATTAAATTCATGCCCACCAGGTACTCCAGAAAATCGAATTCCAGTTGATTCCTCTTCAGCCAAAACTTCGAAGGTCAGACCTTCTCTAACATTGAACTCAGTTGCACTGTGAATGAGCTCTACATTATTCGAAATCTTCGAAACGTTTGTTAGCAGATCAAGAAGTTCCGGGCGCTTCGCGTGTTCACCAGCGAACAGTTTTAGGCTAACCTTTCGTTGCAATGATTTGAAGTAGCCTTCGAGGGCCTTTACGATTTCTGGGCTAAGTTTCATAAAGAAAATCTATTTATAAAGTATTTAGACATAAAAATCCCCTCTCCCAACACATCATGAAGAGGGGACAAGAAACAGTTAAACTGCCTTTCGTAATTAAATCTTCCCGACAAGATCGAGACTAGGTGTAAGCGTTTCTTCACCTGGCTCCCACTTAGCTGGGCAAACCTCGCCATCGTTGTTAGCAACATACTGGGCCGCCTTTACCTTACGAACAAGGTCACTTGCCGAACGGCCAATACCAAGATCGTGAATTTCCGCTACCTTGATTTGTCCTTCTGGGTTCACTACAAATGTCCCACGCAATGCAAGACCTTCTTCTTCAATCATAACGTCAAATCCACGAGTAATTACTCCGCGAGGATCTCCCAACATTGGGAAATTGATTTTTCCAATCGTCTCAGAAGCATCGTGCCACGCTTTATGAACGAAGTGAGTGTCTGTAGACACTGAATAAACTTCAACGCCGAGCTTTTGGAGCTCTTCATAGTGGTCCGCTAAATCACCCAGTTCCGTTGGGCAAACAAATGTGAAATCAGCTGGGTAGAAGCAGAATACAGCCCACTTTCCTTTCACATCGTCTGAACTGACGGTAACGAACTCTCCATTGTGGAAAGCTTGAGTTTCAAATTCTGGTATAGTTTGGTTTATCTGTGGCATAATTTTTGCTAGGTTCAACAGACCTATTTTTTACGATTATCAAAAGTGGCGTTTTTAGAACGCTAATTTTTAAAATCGAGCTCATAATAGCAAATTGATTAAGATAATTGAAATATATAAAATCTATGATTTTCATAAATTTCAGTTATGGAATTACAGCAACTTAGGTACTTCATCGCAATTTCGAAGCATCGCAATTTCTCTCGCGCAGCGGAAGAATGCCGCGTATCCCAACCAGGCCTCAGTATACAGGTCCAAAAGCTTGAGAAAGAGCTAGGTGCCCCACTTTTTCACCGTCAAGGACGCACGATCACGTTAACAAGCGTAGGTCAGCGTTTGCTCCCGAAAGCAGAATCATTACTAAGGCTGCATAGCAACACTCTCGATGAAATCAAAGATGTCGTACAATCAGGTGGCGAAGCCCTATTCGGAGCGACTCTCACTATCGCGCCTTACCTCATCCCATACGTGGTTAGTCAGGCCCGCAAAGCCGACATGCCACCCTTTCGCATGGAAGAGAATTTCACAGAGAATCTCATAACCAAACTATTCGAAGGTCGGCTTGACTTTGCAATCATGTCGACTCCGATCGAGGATCCAAAGCTATTGGTCAAAGTCATTGCTCGGGAGCCCTTTGTCCTAGTACTCCCCAAGAGTCACGCTCTTGCGAAGCAGCAAACCGTCAAATTAGACGATATCGGGCAAGAGCCCTTTTTGCCGTTGAGCCGGATACATTGCGCTGGCCGACAAATCAGCGAGATTTATCAAGCGTGCTCATCGCCCCAAAATGCTGTCTTCGAAAGCGTGCAAATCGAAACGATACTAAAATTAGTCGAGCAGGGACAAGGCATTACCTTGCTCCCCAAAATGGCAGTCGTTCATTCTCTCAATGACTCCCTTTGTTTCCGATCAATCGAAGGTGAGAAGGTCGAACGCAAAATTACACTGGTTCAACATCCAGATCGCTACTTGAGCGAATCCGTTAGAAAAATGACAGAACTAATACAACACTACCTGAACAATTTCATTAACGAGCGCGTCCAATCCGTAAGTCGTCAAAATTTGTGAAACGCCAAACCAAATTTACTTTACACGTCCATCTATCGAAAAAGGGGCGATCCCCATTCGTATTTGGAAAGAATGGGCTATACTTTTAGCGGCTCCTCTAGCGTGCTCTGTCACTGGGCCGGAAAATAATTCGTCAAGCGTTGCTTCGAACAAGACAAGCCATTGAGCGAAGTGTTCTCGCTGCAGCGGTAGTTCAACATGTTTAGCAAACGGATTTCCTTGGTAGGTTCCTTTGCGAAACAACATCGATTCCCAAAATGAATACATAGTCGGCAAATGTGCCGACCAATCCGAAACGATAGAATCGAACAAAGGCCCAAGCAGCGAATCCTTTCGAATTTTCTCATAAAACGAATCGACCATCCGCTCGACTCCAGCCCTACCCTCAATATCTGTTTTCATCTTACAATTTAGCCTCTTATTCTGATGACTTTGGCACATTCCCCCACAGAGACGCTTTCGGTGGCTTCGGCTCAGTTTCCCTCGAGTTACTCCGTCGAGGAGCAGCTGCCTTTTTCTTAGGAGCCTTTTTCTCGCTTGAATCCGTCAACCGAATACCCGCCTCTTCGATAACGATCAGCTGCTCCTTATAAAGTGTACCGATCGCTTGTTTAAACGCTTTTTTGGATACGTCAAATTCCTCTCGAATAACCTCAGAAGGCGTCTTATCATTGTAGGGCAATTTACCTCCCTTTTCTTTAAGCTTATGGATGATCGTTTGCCGAATAGTCCTCACCCTTTGAAAACCAGTCTGGTCACGGCTCAGGTCAATTTTTCCATCGGGACGTACACGAGTCACATAGCCCTTCATCATCTGACCATACTCCAACTCTTCCGATAATTGATTAAAGTAGAGAAGCCCCCAATCTGTGTTTTCCACAATGGCTGCATAGCCAAGCGGCGTTTGGCGCTCAACGAGCAAGTCGACTTCTTGACCCACATTATAGCGCGGCCGATCATTGTTCCCGATATGTCGATCCAAGCGCATCGATGCCACAATTCGGTCCGAACTTTCATCCAAGAAAACGTAAACAACTACGCCCTCACCGACTTCCAAATGCCCCTTTGATTCGCGAAATGGCAGCAGTAGGTCCTTGTCCAAACCCCAGTCTAAAAACGCTCCAATACGGCCATTGATACCCACGACTTCCAAATAGGCAGCTTGACCCACGTACACCTTAGGCGTTTGTGTCGTAGCCACCAAGCGGTCCTCCGAATCGCGATAGATAAATACGTCAATCGTATCGCCTACCGCGAGGTTATCCGGAGCTAAACTCCCTGGAAGCAGTATTTCTCCATACGTCTTCCCTCCGTCCAAGTAGCACCCCTGCGGCGACTCCTTGACCATTTTAAGCAAATTGCGACTGCCTATTTTAATCATAAGCCGACCAACCTAGCGCAAGTTTCACTAAAACGGAGATAATAATTTTGTTACCGCCCAATACGAGCTCTCTCGAACCTCTGCTAGCGATATATTCGATAACTGTCGTTCTGGAGTTCCATAACCACGACCTTCAAATCCACCTCTTTTACGAAGCCATATCATCGTTCTCAGCAAAAACCAACAGCCCTCTTCAAGCCTGTTGATTTGCTGACTTCTAGTCTGTCGAAGGAGACAAGCCAATCAATTCTTTGACCCAATCCTTAACGTGGTCAAACACCTCCCAACCAATCGTATATGCGTAGTAAATCAGGATAGCGTATAAGGCAACTGCCACGATACCGAGAACACAGGCTCCAAGACTGAAAAGTCCGTCTTTCTCTGTTAGCCCAATCCCAATTAAAAATATCACCATCGCCGGAAACGTGTTCGTAAGAGGAATCGGCAATATCATAAGGCAGGCCATAATAATGACGATCACGCTCATAAGCGAAACACCGCCACGGCTGTTAATCCACTTCATCCGAGGATGGATAAACTTCTCCGTTTTTGAGAAAAATTTGATCGCAGTACCGATCATTTTCTCCGCAAAACTCTCACTAATCTTTAGATCCAGCGCCTTTCGAGGTAGCCATGGCTCACTACGACCGATTACCATTTGAACGCCAAGTACGATGAATAAAATTCCAAACGGCGTCGAATAGCCCGCAGCTGGTACAGGAAGAGCACTGGGAAGCGAGAGTGTAATGAGCAATAGCCCAAAGCCCTCATGCCCGACATTCTTGAGGATTTGGCGGAGAGTGATATCTTGTCCGTCCTCGGTTTTGAGGGCATTACGAAGGTTGTCTGAAAGTGAGTGAGAAGACACGTTTTAACCGAGTTAGATTGATTCTTGAATTACCTTAAGTTGTCAAAGTAAGTGCTCTGCGATTTTATCGCTTTCTGCAACAAGTTCTTTAATCGGATTACTCAAAGTGATCCTTTAAATCGTACAAAACGATTCTGAAAGAGTCCCACTTCACAGTTTTTCAGTATCGACCTCCATCCTTTCGCCCCTCATATCATTCGAAATGTACACTGGAATTGTATCAGCTGTTTTCCCAATCCAAGTTTTGGAAAACCGCGAAAATGCGGCAACTTTCAAAATCGCTTTCGACGAGGCTCACCTTGAAGATCTTAATATTGGAGCAAGCGTCAGCATCAATGGAGCATGTATGACAGTCGTCGCCGTCGAAGGAAGTCTCGTCACTTTTGACGCGTCCTCGGAAACGCTCAGCCGCACAACTCTGGGGCGCGCGACCCAAGGCGATCTCGTAAACGTTGAACGCTCTGCAAAAAACGGAGTTGAGATTGGCGGCCACCCAATGAGCGGCCACGTCGATGGAATGCTCTCGGTCATCGAAGTCGAGCAAACTAACAACAGCTGCATCATCACTCTCGAAATTCCAGAAGCGTATCGGCGTTACACATTCGACAAGGGATTCATCGGCCTCAACGGCTGCAGTTTGACTATTACAGAATTGAACCGCCAAAATGGACGTTTCAAAGTCTACTTGATCCCCGAGACACTTCGCCAGACCACTTACAAAGACACAAAGCCAGGCGATCTCATCAATTTCGAAATCGACCGTCAAACACAGGTAATGGTCGACACAATATATGATGCGGTGAAGGTGACTCTCCAGGATATTAATGTATCCGCAGACGAACTTCAACCATAAGAAATTCTCACGCCTTCCAGACGAACACGCCCTAGACAAACTCGCCTATTTGCCAAAATAATAGGAGTCTCTATAAGCCTTGGGCGTCATACCGGTTAACTTTTTGAAGGTGCTACAAAAAGTCGCACTATGGGTGAACCCCGTCTTTGCCGCTATTTCTTTAATTGAGAATCCAGTCCCAACCAAATGTTCGCGGGCTGACCGCAGACGACGATCCAGAATCATTTGTCGAGGCGAGACCCCAAACTCGCCCCTAAACCTCTCATGTAAATGAGCGACACTCCAACCGGCTGCCTTCGCCAGATCATTGACCTTCAAAGGATCTGAATATCGAGATTCGATCATTGATTTCACCACTTTAAGCGGCTCCGGCACAACCGAACGTTCCCTCCGGTGTTCGAATGCCAATACTTCATATCTTATTTTCGAATACAAATAATCTAATAATGTCTGTCTATCAATTGATTCATTCAAAAACATCCCTATAGTCTCTTCAGCTAATTCGATAGCCTGGGCAACATCCGGCCAATATGAAAACCGAGGGACGTGGCGTTCGCACGCTCCACCATCCATTCTTATAGCGAAGCAACTATAAGGCGCCTCCGGATCACTTCTACCAATCGTATCATCGCCCTGAATATGCCACAAGACCGCACCGGGCAAAACCTCAACCCATTTCCCAGAATCATACACCCACCCGCGGCCACTCGTAACAACCTCAACAATTTCCCATTCTTTTGAAAGAGTTTGGCCCAGAGGTTGCGTCCCAGGCATTTGATGGTAATGAACAATTGAGCTCAATATCGTTGGACGCCTTCTGCTTCTCATTTTAATACCCCATCATACAAATACGGAAATTTCGAAACAAAATCCGATTTTTTTGATACTCTATTCAGTTGTACCAAATTTGCACTGATTCAAAGATCGCTTCATAGATTACAAGAACACTCAACTACCTACCCTATGAAAAAGATAAAATTCGGATTTATCGGCTCTGGAAAAATTTCCCATTTCAGTGCCGAAGAACTACTGAGTCATGACAACGCAAGTCTCGTCGCCGCACAGGACCTGAATCAACAGCGCCTAGACGACCTAGCCAATAAATTTGATATACCAAACCGTTTCACAAACTCAAGCGAGCTTTTTGCCTGCCAAGAAGTAGATGCAGTGTATATTGCAGTTCCGAACAAATTTCATGCCGAATTGGCTATAGAAGCGATGCAAGCCGGCAAGCACGTTTTGCTCGAAAAACCATTCGCCATGAATGCGAAAGAAGCTGAGGAAGTAATCAACGTTTCCAGGCAAACCGGGCGCGTGTTTACACTAGCGATGAACCAACGTTTCGTAAAAGACGCGCAAAAGATTAAGACCATTGCAAAACAAGGATCTCTCGGAGAAATTTACTACGCAAAAGCTTACTGGTTCCGCCGTGAAGGGATACCTAAACTAGGTACATGGTTTGGAAATAGAGACCTCGCAGGAGGTGGCGCCATAAATGACATAGGGGTTCACCTCCTTGACCTCTGTCTCCACACTATGGATAATTTTGAACCGGTATCCGTTTTTGGAACTACGTTTACTAAATTTGGAAACCGTGGCTTAGGAGAAGGCTCCTGGGGCTTCTCGGATGTTACTGAAACAACTTTCAACGTAGACGACTTAGCATCGGCGCTTATCAAAATGAAAAATGGAGCGACCGTATGCCTCGAGGTTTCGTGGGCTGCCCATACATTCACAAACGATCGGATGAACGTAGAGCTTTACGGCACGGAGATGGGAGCAAGCCTTTATCCTGCTAAACTGTACAAACGCAACGATCCCCTCAACGCCGACTACCAGATTATCGAAAATATAGCAGCCGAACCAGAGTTCCCACACTGCAACCGCTTTCACAATTTCATAAATCATCTAATCGCTGAAGAACCTTTGATGGTCACTGCCGAACAAGCGCTTACTGTACAGAAAATATTAGATTCTATTACAGAGTCCACGCACACCGGAAAATCCATAGACCTTTAAAACACCCAAAACAACACCATGAATATTTTAGATAATATGGCAGTACAGAGCTACTGCTTTCGTAATTTTAAGAACAATGCCGACGTTGCTGCTAAAGTAAAAGAAATCGGCTTAAAAAACATCGAAGTATGTGCGGTACACGCAAACTTCGATTCGATCGACGAGTGGAAAAAAGACCTAAAAACCTACACGGACGCAGGCGTCTCTGTTGTATCCATCGGTGTACAAACCTTCACAGGTGATTCTAAACAAGAGTCCTACTTCGAGTGCGCAGCCGAGGCAGGCGCAAAGCACATCTCCGCTCATTTTCAAGTAGGGACATTCAATCAGGCAATCAACCAAGTTAAGTCCTGGAGCGACAAATACGGAATAAAGGTCGGAATCCATTGTCATGGAGGATACATGTTTGGAGGGCAACCGGATGTTATGGATCTTTTGATCGGACTTGGCACGCCTCAAATCGGCTTATGCATCGATACCGCTTGGGCAATGCAAATTGGTCCGAAAGATGGCAACCCTGTCGAATGGGCGAAAAAATATGCAGGTCAGCTCTACGGAATCCACTTCAAAGACTTCGTTTTTGATCGAGATGGTCAATGGGCTGACACTGTCGTAGGAGAAGGCAACCTAGATTTGCCTGCCCTTCTCGCTGAATTGAACAAGCAGAATTATTCGGGCGTCAGCGTTCTTGAATACGAAGCCGATCCCGAAAATCCCGTGCCTGCCTTGAAGGCATGTGTAGAAAAAATGCGTTCATTGGCTTAGGCAGTAGAGCCGGCAGCCTATTGCACCGGCGCATCCTCTAACCTACAATAGCTCCACAATACTGCCGTTACTCTTGCCCCCTCAACTAATATTTTCTCGTTTAAACAAAAGTAAGTGCTTCTTTTTGTCGTGAGTTAGATTTAATTACAACTCACGATAATTTTAACACGATGCAGACGCTTAAGCGAATCCTGACAAGTTGATTAAGACGGTTTCACTAACTTATAAAACCACGCAAGAGACTTAAAAATCTAACCTAACTGTAATTTCGAATACATAAAACCATTAATTAGGGTTCTATTTTTACCTATCAAATTGTTACAGTTTCTTGACAGAAAGTTTCAACTACGTGACGAGTACACCGTACAGAAACATCTCTGAAACGACGCCATATCGCAGTTGACCGTGACAGATTGGGAGTGCCAAAAGAATCCGTATGGGATCATTTTCTGACTATTCTACTATCTTTTCATTCGGACGTATTAAACGTCTCGTTTGCAGTTTTATCGGGTGCATTCTTTTTCTTGATTCGCACGTCTCAGCAGAGACTCTAAGTGGTCAAGTACGCGACGCAAGAAACGGCAACTACATATCCAACGCGATAATTAAAATTGAGGCCTTAGGCCGAAGGACAAAAACAGATCGCGAAGGACGATACACCTTTCGAGATATAGATCCAGGCAGCCATACAATTGAAGTATTTTACCTCGGCTACAATGAAGTTTCGCAATTAATAACTCTGAGTGCAGGGAGCGATCTCGTTGTAGATTTGAAAATCGGAGCTGATATCGTTGAATTCGAGGACCTCGTCGTCGATGGTACTCGCGGAGCCTTAACACGAGCTTTACAGCAAAAACGAGTTTCTACCAACTCACTAGATGTTATCGCAGCAAACGCCATCGGGAAGCTACCTGACGACAATGCCGCTGAAGCCGTACGACGGTTACCGGGTGTAGTCGCTGAAATCGACCAAGGCGAAGGACGATTCATTGTGGTACGCGGCGTGGATTCAGCCCTAAACAACATCACTATCAACGGTCAAGTCATCGGGTCTCCAGACGGAGGCTCTCGTGCTGTAGCAATGGATACAGTTCCATCAGATTTGATATCGCGTATCGAGGTAATCAAAGCAGTTACGCCTGATATGGACCACAATGCGATAGGCGCTTCGGTAAATATAGTAACGCCAAGCGCTTTTGATCGAGGCGAACCCTTCGCGACAGTGCGTGCCGCCATAGGTGAGAATGACAAATCAGGACACGCTCTGCACAACGGTTCCGCAACCTTCGGTACTGAGTTTGGTGACGGCAAGTGGGGCTTCGTATTGGGGCTCAGTCAATCCTACAGACGATATGCCTCCGATTTGCTTACTGTAGGTCAATTGGATGATTATAACGACAATAGATACTATGTGCCATCCACACAAAAATTCTTCGACTACGACGTTGAGCGAAAACGTTCAGGCATCAATGGAGCCCTCGAATTTCGCCCAGAGTACGGACGCAATTATTATTTGCGAGCAAGTCTCAACACTTTAACTGATGACGAAGGACGAGACCAAGCGGATTACGATTTCACTCGAGGCGACTTGACCGACCAAACGGAAACAAGCGGGAGCTTTAGCGAAGGACGTGCGAGCCGCGAATTTCGCAGCTACTTGCAAGAACGAGAAATTATTAGTGTGCAAGCAGGCACCGAATTAATACTTGGAAACGGCAAACTAGATGCCAACATAACAGTTGGTAGTGCAAAGCGTACTACTCCACGACGGATCGACTGGGAATTCCGTTCTTCCTCAACCGCATTTCCAAACAATTATGACTTAAGCCCAGAACTCTACGAAGTTACACCTTCGGAGAATTTCTACGATTCTGATTCTTACCCATTCCGACGTGTTCGTCGCCGAACCGATTCAGAAGTCGAAGACTTGTGGAGCGCTAAAATAAACTACTCTCAAGATACGTCTCTTCTAGGTGGTCAGGGATCCTGGAAAACAGGTGTCAGCTGGCTTACTCGCGATAAATCATTGGACCGAAATAATGAAAATTATACAGACGCAGAAGATTTCAAATTGTCCGATTTCGATTTATCCGATTCCGAACCAACAGATTTTTTCGACGGATCTATTCGCTTTGGCCCCACACTCGACTACGATGCCTTGGAAGATTTCTTTTTTGCGTCCCCAGAGTATTTCGAATACGATGAAAGCGGCTCCTTTAGCAATTCGACTGAGTCGGATTTCGAAGCGTCGGAAGACGTTATAGCAGCTTACGCGATGACGACAGTCGATTATGGATACCTCACTCTACTCGGTGGTGTTCGAATCGAATCTACTGAGGCAGATTATGCCGCTAACGAATTTGGAGAGGAAGAAGGAGAAGATATTTTCCGCCGCATAACAGGATCCACAAGCTACACCAATTTACTCCCAGGGATACACTTCGTGTACGAGTTTTCCGATCGCTTGCAAATGCGTGGCGCTTGGACGAATACACTGGGAAGGCCAGCCTACGCAGACCTCGCACCAACGCGTAACACCGATATCGAAGAAGATCTAAACGACGAAGGCATAGCTTTAGGAACGTTTACTGGCAGTTTCGACGAAGGTAACTCTGAACTCGACCCGTATGAATCGATGAATTTCGACGTTGGAATCGAATACTACCTCAGCAACAATGGCATTTTCTCGGCCGCAGTATTTCACAAGGTAATCGACAACCCGATATACAAACGAACCACGAATGAGAAAAATGTAGAATTTGAGGGCCGACTTTATAGCGAACTGTCACGCTCCCGGCCAACGAACGGCGACTCCGGTGAGATTACCGGCTTAGAGCTGAACTACCAACAGTACCTTACTTTTCTTCCAGCCCCATTCGACGGATTAGGATTTTCCATCAATTACACTTGGACTGATTCAAAAGTCGAAGTCCCCGAGAGAGAGGGCGAAGACTTGCCTTTCTTTAAGCAAGCAGATGGCTCCGGCAATTTCGCACTATACTACGAAAAAAGCCGTTGGGACGTGCGTCTCGCCCTCAATTACAGCGGAGCTTATATTACTGGAATCGGCAGTGAGGAGATCGACGATTTCTATGTGGACGAACGTCTGACATGGGATTTCAAAGCAGGCTACAAAATTGATGATAACTGGTCAGTTTTCGGCGAACTACTAAACTTCAACGAAGAGCCCCTAAACAAAGTTCGAGGTTCAGACGAATGGTTTGCGAGTAGAGAAATCTATTCATGGAACGCTCGAGTCGGTATCAACTGGAACATGTAATGGCATTTCACTTTCCCGAAACCTCGAAATTTAGTCGCCGTCGTTTCCTGCAGTACGGGACGGCCTTGGCCGCTACATCCTTGCTTCCTGCACAGATGCGATCAGCAGTACCCCGCGTGAATGGATACCCATTCACGCTTGGAGTCGCCTCGGGGGAACCGTCCCCAGATGGTGCAGTCATATGGACACGACTAGCGCTTTCGCCACTCGCGGTAGACGGTGGTATGTCACCTGAGCTCGTACCAGTCCGATGGGAAGTCACTGAATACGGTAAAGGACATAAAGTAGTGTCAACAGGGACAAGCACAGCGCGTCCTCAATGGGGGCACAGCGTTCACGTCGAGCTAAGCGGACTAAAGCCAGAGCACTGGTATTCATACCGCTTCATGGTCGGAGATGCGGTGAGCCCAGTTGGGCGATTTCGCACCTGGCCGGCTGCTAACGCATCACCTGACCGGCTTCGCTTTGCATTCGCTTCATGCCAAAAGTATGAGATCGGCCACTACACGGCCTTCGAACATATGGCGGCTGAGGACCTGGATTTGATTGTACATTTAGGTGACTATATCTACGAAAAAAAGGATGGCAAAGCAGCTGTCCGTCCACACGGACTCTCAACCGCTATCACCCTATCCGATTACCGCCAACGATACTCCTTGTATAAAACGGACCCTGCACTACAAGCAGCGCATGCAATGGCACCTTGGTTAGTAACTTGGGACGACCACGAGTTTAGCAATGACTACGCGAATCTGATTTCAGAGGATCCAGAGGACTGGACATTGGATGCTTTCCGAGCAAGACGCGAAGCAGCGTATCGGGCGTACTACGAAAATATGCCACTTCGCCCTTCCGCCCGGCCATCCTGCGAACATCTTCGCCTACACAGACGAAGCGACTTTGGGCGGCTAGCACGTTTCCATATATTGGACACTCGACAATATCGTAGCGACCAGCCTGGAAATGGAGACGAGATGCCAAGTGATTTCCCAGGCTTGTACGATCCAAAGACTACGATGCTCGGAGAAGAACAACGTGACTGGTTATTGGACGGTTTGGAGCGTTCAAACGCAACCTGGAACGTATTGGCTCAACAAGTGCTGATGGCGCGAGTAGACCTTAAGCCTGGTGCCGGTGAGATGATTGATGTGGATAAATGGGGAGGCTACGAACATGAACGACGAACAGTACTCCAACACCTACACGATGCAAAAGTAATGAATCCAGTGGTAATCACAGGGGATATTCATCGCAATTGGGCAAACGAATTGACAGCGAATTTCAACTCGGCAAACGCCGATCCAGTCGCAGCAGAGTTCGTTGGAACTTCTATCACTTCCAGCGGAGATGGAGAAAAACGTCCTGACTTTGTAGATACTTTAATGGCGGAAAATCCTTCGGTGAAGTATTTTAACGGCGAGCGGGGCTATGTACGGTGCGAGATTACTCCGAAAACTTGGCAAACTGATTTTCGCACATTACCTTACGTCTCCCGCCCAGGAGCGCCAATTCGAACCGCAGCAAGCTTTGTCTTAGAGAACGGGCGATCCAATCTGTTGCCTGCATAAAGCGAATAGTTTCACCAATTAGCATTCCCACATATCTTTAAGGGCCAGCCTGCTTTGCTTGTTGGTCGAATATTTTCAAAGATCTCATAGTATTGATTAAATCTCATTGTAGTCAGTAGCATCATCTCTTTCGATAGCTCTTGAAATCAGGAATCGACTGATTCTCCCGAATTTCAGAGTAAAATTAAGATATAGATGCTTTCCCGAGCGAAAAGACCCTTCCACATAATGACCAAGCCAATTGGTCCCATTTGCAATCTAGATTGCAAGTACTGCTTCTACCTGGAAAAAGAAGCTCTCTACACTGATGGAAAATGGCGGATGCAGCCGGATCTACTTGAGAATTACATTCGCCAGTACATTGAAGCGCAACCGAATCAACAGGTCAGCTTTGCGTGGCAGGGAGGCGAACCGACACTCTTGGGAGTCGATTTTTTCCGCAAAGTCGTGGAACTTCAAAAGACCTACGCCAACGGCAAAGAAATCGAGAACGCTTTTCAGACAAATGGGACATTACTTGACGATGAATGGGCTTCATTCCTGAAAGAAAACGATTTTCTCGTCGGCATTTCAATAGACGGCCCGCAAAAGCTTCACGATCACTACCGAGTCGACAAAAAAGGAGCTTCCACCTTCGACAAGGTGATGGCTGGAATCGAAACCCTGCAACGCCACGATGTCCGCTTTAATACGCTTACTTGCCTAAACCGAATAACTTCTAAAAAGCCCCTGGAAGTCTACCGCTTCCTCAAAGGAATCGGCAGCGAATTTATGCAGTTCATTCCGATCGTCGAACGTCGGCCTGGCTCTCAAGCAAAAGAATGGGGACTCGACCTCGCCTCGCCTGAAGATGGAACCGAAGCAAGCGACGACGAACTCCCTGTATTTGGCTGGAGCGTACTCCCGGACGATTTCGGTAATTTTTATTCACGCATTTTTGATCGCTGGATTCGGAAAGATGTCGGAAAAATCTACGTACAACTTTTCGAGACCGCAGTTGGTAAGTGGATTGGGGCTCCGGGGGGCATCTGCGTACACGCCGAGACCTGCGGCGACGCCCTGGCGATCGAACATGGTGGAGATGTGTATTCGTGCGATCACTTCGTTTACCCCCAATATAAGCTGGGTAACATCAAAGAAAAAAACCTCGTGGAATTGGTGGAAAGTCCTCGTCAACGCGCGTTTGGTACTGCCAAGAAAGATACCCTTCCGCAGTATTGTCGCGAATGCGAAGTTCGCTTCGCCTGCAACGGCGGTTGCCCAAAGGATCGTTTTCTACGAACTCCGAGTGGCGAAGCCGGATTACATTACCTTTGCAAAGGCTATCGTCAATTCTTCAACCATATAGCCGCTCCAATGAAAGCGATCGCGCAACTCCATGCACGTCGCCTACCGGCTACTCATGTCATGGAGTTAGTAGCCAAGAAACAACTTCCAGGCTACACTCCGCTAAAGTAACAAAAGGAAACGATCAGTCGCCTAATTGAGTCCAGCTAGCGTTATTACTCGAAGAAGACACTACTGCTTCAATAAAAGCCATTCCGCGAACACCGTCATCGATTTTTGGATAATCGAGAGTGATTTCATCGACTACTTCTCCCGAACGCGTGATGCGGATGTGATTCGCAAAATTCTTATAGATTGTCGCAAAGGCCTCTAGATATCCCTCCGGGTGCGCGGCCGGCGTACGTGTACAAGTCTTGGCCGCCTCGCAAAGATAATCATGTCCAGTTCGGTAAACCTCAGTTGGCTTGTCCAAATGCTTTACCAAAAGCGTATTCGGTTCGTTTTGATGCCACTCCAAACCGCCGGTTTCACCGTACACTCGAATGTTCAAGTTGTTTTCTTCACCCACCGATATCTGCGATGCGTGAAGCACTCCTTTCGCTTCATTCTCCAGCCTGAGTAGGACGCTACCATCATCGTCTAGCAATCGTCCATCTACGAAAGTAGATAAATCCGCAGCTAGCTCCAATATCTTCAGCCCAGTAATGTACTCTGCCAAATTCTCGGCATGCGTACCAATGTCTCCGATACAGCCAGCCGCGCCCGAACGTTTTGGGTCAGTTCGCCAAGCAGCTTGCTTTTGGTCCGTCGCTTCCAAATTTGTAGCCAACCAACCTTGTGGATATTCCACTACAACCTTACGCACTTTCCCAATAGCGCCATTTTTCACCATATGACGCGCTTGCTTCACGAGCGGATAACCCGTGTAATTGTGAGTTAACCCATACAGGAGCCCCGATTTTTCGACGATCTGCTGAAGCTCTTTAGCTTCAGCCAAATCGAATGTCGCCGGTTTATCGGACAGCACGTGAAAGCCTGCCTCCAAAGCAGCCTTCGCTGCAGGGAAGTGAAGATGGTTGGGCGTTACAATCGCCACGAAATCCATTCGCTCGCTTTCCGGCAAAGCAGACTCCTTCGCCATCATCTCTTCGAAGGTGGCATAGCAGCGATCTGCCGGAATAAAGAAATCCTTGCCTGAATCTATACAACGTTGAGCATCGGAGCTAAATGCTCCGCAAACAAGTTCAATTTGTTGATCGATCGCTGCCGCAATTCGGTGTACGTATCCGATAAAAGCGCCACGGCCGCCGCCGACCATTCCCATTTTGATTTTTCCACTCATGTCTTTAACTTTCAATTAGGGTTATCGCTTTAGTCCTTTATTGGTTCTCTTTGTCGAAAGCTGAATCGAAGACTACATCGCTTCTTGGAAAATTCACTTTACGCGTGAAAGCACAGCTCTCAGCAGCTCCATGAAAGCGGTCCATTCGTCCATCTTCCCATTCCACAGAGAGTGGTCCCGTGTATTGAATGTCGTTGAGCGCTACAATGATCTCTTCGAAATTCGTATCTCCGCGCCCTACTGACCGGAAATCCCATGCGCGACGTGGATCCATAAAATCGGTATGTCCACCGAATACGCCCACATCACCATTCCCATGACCCCACCAAGCATCCTTCATGTGAACGTGGAATATACGCTCGGGAAACTCTCGGATGAACTTCACGTAATCGACTCCTTGGTAACCTAAGTGAGAAGGATCGTAGTTAAACCCAAAACGTGGGTGGTTATCGAGTGCCTCAAGAGCTCTGGCCGAAGTCGCAATATCAAAAGCTATTTCAGTTGGGTGAACCTCCAAAGCAAAGTAGACATCCTCTTTTTCAAACTCATCTAAGATGACCTTGAAGCGTCTGGCGAAATCATCGTATCCCTTTTGAAGATACTCTTGGCTCGTTGGCGGGAATGCATACAACGCGTGCCAAATACTGGAACCAGTAAAACCATTAACAACCGCCTTACCATTGCCTCCTGGTCTGGTCGCCATATAGTCTTTCCCAGCGTCGAAAAACTTCCTAGCAGCCTTTGCTGTGTCAATCAACTCCTGAGCGGCCCGTTGTCTAACACCTTCTGGGTCACCATCTCCCCAAATTTCCGGTGAGAGTATTGCTTTGTGGCGCTCGTCAATGTTGTCGCAAACGCATTGCCCCACTAAATGATTCGAGATGGCATAACACGAAAGTTCGCTCTGCTTTATCAGGTCCCATTTTGCCTCGACATAGCCTTCTTGGTTTAACGCTTTTTGCACATCGAAATGGTCTCCCCAACAGGCCAATTCGACGCCGTCATAGCCCATTTCTTTGATTTTGGGGAGAAGCTCTGCAATCGACAAATCTGCCCATTGCCCGGTGAATAAGGTAACTGGTCTACTCATGATTGAGTAATTCACAACGGCTTTTGTCAGAGTTCCAGTTAAAAAGTTAATTACCTTGGTAATATTGACGAAATTTGACAAATTCTGAAATCTCCGACCCTATTGGAAATCAATTTTTAAAATCTGATTATTAATAATACCCAAGAAGCGTAATCGAGCTTCATTGAAACCAAATTCACAGCTTCAAACACAGGAACCAGAAAGGCTTTTCCAATTACGATTGTTAAGCGACTCGTCGACGGAAAAACCGATAGTGCCAGACTAAACCACTTACTTAGCTAGGACAGCCCTAAGTGCAATTAGGGCTTTGAGATTTCGCCTTATAAACCTACTAGACCCTTTAACCCTTAACTAACACCACCTCATAGCATTATTGCGCCATGAGAATTATCTTTTTTCACCTTTTTCTAGGCCTCCTTATCGGAGCCACACCAAGTGCCGCTGCCCCAGACAGAAGCGAACTCGACGCAAAAGCAGCTGAACAAGCCGCGATGCTCGTGTCTCAAATGACACTGGACGAAAAGGTGGCCTTGATCGAAATGGACTCCGGCGCTGTCGAGCGACTGGATATTCCCGCCCACCATTGGTGGAACGAAGCCCTCCACGGAATCGCTCGACGCGGTAAGGCCACTCAATTTCCCATTCCACTCTCCATGGCATCCACTTGGAACCCGAGGTTGATCCACAAAATGGGAACAGCGATCAGCGACGAAGCGCGCGCCTTGCACCACTCCGATTCTGCAGAAGATGCCACCAAACGCTACCATGGCCTCACCATCTGGAGTCCGGTCGTAAACATTGCGAGAGATCCACGCTGGGGCCGCACAGAAGAAGGCTACGGTGAAGACCCTCATCTTGTTTCTCGTATGGGAGTCGCATTTGTCGAAGGTTTGCAGGGTGACAATCCCGATTACCTCAAAACGGTTGCCACAGTAAAACACTTTGTGGTCAACAACACAGAACATAATCGACTACACGCTCACCCATCAGTCACTGAACGTTCACTCCGCGAGTTCTATCTGCCTGCTTACCGCACTGCAATAGACGAAGCAGGTGTTGAATCCTTCATGACCGCTTACAACGGCGTCAATGGCGCTCCCTGCTCGGCAAATCGTTGGTTACTCACGGACCTCTTGCGCGACGAGTGGGGGTTTAACGGAACTGTGGTCACAGATGTAGGCGTTCCTAAGTGGATGTTCCTGGAACATAAATTTGCCAAAGACGGTATGGGCTCCGCCGCCGCCATGCTAACCGCAGGTGTCGATGTCTACTGTGGAGGCGAGAGCGATTGGGCGAAACAAGCCGTTGAGTCAGGATTGATGGACGAAGCCTACCTCGACCGAGCCGTCACACGCAGCCTCGCCACTCGCATCAAACTCGGCCTCCACCGCCCAGAGGAAAACAACCCCTATTCTCACATTCCAATCGAGGTGGTCGGCTCTAAAAAGCACACAGACATCGCCCGGCAAATTGCCCGCGAAGGCATCGTGATGCTACAGAATAACAACAACGTGCTCCCTGCGACCCCACAGAAATACGATCGTATCGTAATTGGAGGACGCTACTCTACCGGAGCTTCTCTTGGCGCTTACAGCGGCACTCCTACGCACCCCGCAGTCTCACCGGCGGCTGGCCTCAAAGCAATAGCCAGCCAAGACTTCGAATTCGCTAGCCAGTTCGGCGGATCGTGGGTCCCTGTGCCAGAAGCTAATCTAAACATCCCCGGAGACCCGTCCACTCGAGGACTAAAAGGTGAGTATTTTGCCAATACAAACCTGGAAGGAGACCCACAAACAACACGTGTCGATCCCATCGTAAATTTCGAATGGCCAAAACCGCTTTCCCATATCGATCCCTCTATTCCTCAACCAAATTTCTCAGCACGTTGGACGGGACAACTCACTCCAAGCGTAAGTGGCAAGCACGTCTTCTCCATCGAAGCTCATAATAGCGCACGGGTCTGGATCAACGGCGAACTCATACTAGATATCTGGCATCGTAAAGCGGAAGACTCTCAAATATCAGGCGAAATCAATTTAACTGCAGGCAAATCAGTCGACATCAAAATTGAATACGTCGACAAAACAAGCATCGCCCCGGAAGCAAAGATCTGGGTCAAATTCAAGTGGGTAGAACCACAACAAACAATCGAAGCATCCGACCCGCAACGCGACCTGTTTGTCTACGTTGGCGGGCTTACCCACGAAATGGCTCACGAAAGCCATGATCTGATGGACTTAAGTTTTCCTGCCGAGCAAATCGAAGAAATTCGCGATCTTGCTAAAACCTATCCCAATATAGTCGTCGTCGTAAATTCCGGCACGGCAGTCGAACTCGATGAGCTTCGTGAACTCGTTCCCGGTATCTTAGTCCAGTGGTTTCCGGGTCAAGAAGGCGGAACCGCTCTCGCCGAAGTTATAACTGGTCTAGTCAATCCATCTGGACATCTCCCCTTTTCCATCTACACCGATTCTTCCAAACTGCCCAATTTCGAAGACTATGAACCACAAAAAGGTCGTACTTACATGTACGCAACCGACAACATAACATACGCATTCGGCGAAGGTCTCAGCTACACAGAATTCGAATACACAAACTTCCAGGTTTTCTCTGACAAAGATAAGGTTTCAATAAAGCTAAACGTATCCAATATCGGCGATAGGGATGGCGATGATATCGTTCAAATCTATGCTTCAAATCTCGATTCACTGGTTTATCAACCAATAAAGCAGCTTAAGGCATTTAAACGCGTCACCGTACCTGCAAAAAAATCAGTCTCCGTGGAATTCGAATTCCCCATCGAATCCCTCGCATGGTGGAATGAATTGAAGCAAGAATTCGTCGTCGACCAAGGTCGATACAGCATTCAAGCAGGCCAGGCCTCCAATAAAATCGTCGCTAAAAAGACAATACAAATAGCCGAATAACGAGAATCAACAACCTAACAAAAATACAGAATGAATAAATATACTCATTTCGCCTTTGCGATACTCGTGGCTATCTTAGCCTCTGTCACACAAGCTGAACCCGAATTTTTCACTCCTAAAAAAGATCTAGACGGCCTCAAGCAAAACACTGAAATCCAAGTGGATTTACCAAACGTTCTTCTTCTCGGAGATTCAATTTCAATTGGATACACACCCGTGGTAATAGATCTCCTAAAGGACGTAGCCAATACCCAACGTCCCAATGCCAATTGCGGTAGCACAGCAGCTGGAATCAAGAAGATCGATAGCTGGTTGGGAGACTCCAATTGGGACATTATCCACTTCAACTGGGGTTTGCACGACCTTTGCTATCGTCACCCAGACTCCAAAGAAACCGGCCATCGCGACAAGATAAACGGGAAAGTAACCGTTTCATTGGAAAAATACGAAACCAACCTCGACGCACTCGTTGTACGCCTTAAAGAAACCGGAGCTAAATTGCTTTGGGTCAATACCACTCCCGTACCTCCAGGTGAAGTCGGACGCTTCCCTGGCGATGAACTGAAGTATAACGCTGTAGCCGCAAAAATAATGGAAAAGCACGGCATTCCGATCAATGACCTACACAATGTCGCTGCCTCTTTCAGCCCCGAACTTTGGCAAGGTCCCGGCAACGTCCATTTCTCCAAAGAAGGTTCCGCTCAATTAGGAGAAAAGGTAGCAACATTCATAAAAGACTTCCTCCCCAAAGAGCAGTAAGCCCATTCAAAGGTTTAGACCCTTCTACTCTAGGCATCCATTCCCTTTTCCTCAGATTCAATTTTCACGAATCGCCAGGAGAGAGCCGTTAATTTGAAGCAAAATGGGAGAACGCTCCGATAAGCAGACTTATTTTCAAGTTTGAAAATCATCTCACAGGTCGCACTTGTCCGTATCCATATAATCGATCCAACAATCCTCGCAAAACTTCATCGCCTAACACTCGATTTGGCTTTGCCAATCGATTGCTCCGAAATTGGCTAGAACCCCTAGTCCACATGGTAGTCAGAACGATGTGTTAGATTACGCTAGAGCAACTTTCTTTAAAATAGTCGCATTTTAATAGCGCTTTTTCTCAAAAAGCAGTTAGGGTGCCTCTTCCATGAAACCGTTAAGCATGGA
>JAKYXN010000090.1 GCA_022538095.1 Puniceicoccaceae bacterium K14
CCATGCTTAACGGTTTCATGGAAGAGGCACCCTAACTGCTTTTTGAGAAAAAGCGCTATTAAAATGCGACTATTTTAAAGAAAGTTGCTCTAGTGTGACTAGCGAGCGTCCAATAAAGGCGACGATCGTGGTTTCCCTAATTCTATCTAAATAGAGTTAAGGGTGCCTTTATCTACTTGTTGCCTAAGCAAAGAAAGGCTTGCTCGCATCGATTTGATTCTCCGTAAGTCGTTCTTATCCAACTTAATGGTTTGATCTGTCCGGCTTATGCAAACCATGAGAGCATAGAGTTTTTTCCCATGGGAAAGAGGGAACAAGGCAATCGACTTTGCTTTGCTGTTGAGTGTGATCCAATCAGGGATAACTGAGCTGATTTTTCCTGCAGTGATGTCTTGAATGAGGATGTCTTCCTTTTTCAATATGCAGATGCTGAAAATGTCTCGGTTCTTTGGGGAAATTACGGGTCGATGTTTGACGTTTTTGAATACGTTGCCAACACCACTCCGCGCGGAGAAGATTCCAGGTTTCCCTTCTTCTTCGACGAAAACCATACAGCTTTCGACGTTGAGGCTACTTGCTGTAGTTTCGACTACTGAATCGTAGATCTCTTTAAAATTTATTGTTTCACCTGGTTCTCTTTTGCGCAGCAAGAGGCCCATGGTGTTTTTGTATACATTTTCGGATACGGCTTCGCTTTGCTTTTTTGTATCAGGAGGTGGTTTTGCCGCTTTTTCTTTGTCAGGAGTCTTTGACTTCGGTGGTGGATCTATGATTTTTCTAGCGGGTACGGGCCTCCCGTTTATCCGAGATTTTATACCTACCGATAGTGGGGAGTCGGAGTTGCTCAACCCGATAGTTCGATTGAATACAGAAACACTCGTATCGATCTCACCAAGTGAGAGGTTTACCATGTCGAGTGTGATTGGAAGACATTTGTTGTATTTATCGATGAGTTTATTGACAGAGTTATTAAAGTCCTCTGGTGGGACATCGCTGTCGAAGGTTGTTTCGCAGACTTTGACACAAAAATCTGCGAGTACACAGACTTTCGCATCTTCGGTGTGTATTGCTTCTTCTAAAACTGAAGGGGACACCTCTTCCAAGGAGTTCATGATGCTTTGCGGCAAATTCGAGCTTTGCAGAAGAATTTGGCCGAGCTTTAAAGGTGTGAGTCCGAATACTTCAACGAAAGCAGCGTCGTGATCCTTTGTTTCGTCGCCGATTGACTTGGCTTCTCTATAGTCTTCTACGAGAAACGTGGTCATTAGTAGTTTGCCGTAATTTCGGAGCGATGAACAAACATAGGCGAACTCTGGATCGATGTCGCTGTTCATTTGATCGATCATTTGCTGAGCCATCAGACCACTGGTAACCGCCATAGCAGCCATTTCTTTCTGCTCATGAGAATTCAGGCTCTTACCTGCATTTTCCACAAGGAGCAAAGAGATTGAAAGATTGCGAATCCTTTCAAATCCGATTGTATGAATCGCTTGAGAAATAGTGGTGATTTCGTGTCCGCTCGGGTTAAAGCCAAAGGTATTAGCTGAATCAATGACTTTCTTGGTGATTGCGACGTCTTTGCTGATCAGTTGAGAAAGCTCGGCTACAGATATTGAAAAAGCTTTAGATGCAAGCTCCTGTATTATTTGGATGACTTCATTGATCGCCGTTGCCTGGTTTTTATTGGCGAGGGCTTTTTCGATGGTTGCAACCGTTTGCTTTGCTAATTCTTGGGACATTTCGTTGCGATGTCCAATCGGCAAAATTCCCTATGAATAGAGATAAATATTAGCAATACTGGTTCACTGTTACGATAAATCTATCCTAATTCTATATTCCTTAATCAGGCGGAGGGTAAGTCATGAAAATAAGTGTGGTTGTTAGTATTTATCCCATTTTGAATTTATTGTCTTGCTTTAAATAATGTGTAAAAAATAAACATACGACGTTTTTACCACAAACTAGAGTTATCGCTGAAGTGGCCTCAAGAATATCGTAGCGATATTGGATCTTGTTATTGATTAATATTTAAGCTTCGCATGATATTTGCCGCAAGTTAGCTGATGCGACTACTGTGCAACTAATTTTTTATGGGAACGCTTCAATCGATAATCATCGCCTCCATTGTGGGATTTGTCTCCTCATTTGCGCTTGGGTGGTTTTTGTCGAAGCGTCGAAGAGCGCAAGCTACTGCTGAGTCTGATTCGATCGTTTTGCTCGCGAAGCGTGAAGCCGAGGTCGTTGAAAAGGAGAAGCGAGCGGAAATTCAGTTCGAGTTGGATGAGAAAAGGAGCGAGATGAATCGTCGCGCGGGCCAGCTGGAGATGGAAATCGAAATGAATCTCAAAGAGATTCGATCCCACGAAGAATCAATTGCTGCCTTGGATCACGAGTTAGAACTTCGCGAGAGAAACGTGGAGAAGGAGCTGGAAGAAGTTCAGGAGAAGAAGCGAAACTTAAAGGAATTGACGGAGAATGTCCGTGTAACCATGGCCAACTTGGCTTCGATGGACGTGGAAGAAATTAAGGAAGAATTTCGTGAAAGTGTTCGTCGTGATTGCGAGGACGAGATGAAGAGCTTCCGTAAGCAATTGCTCGAACGGTCAGAAGCAGATATCAAGCGTGAGGCTAATCGTACAATGATTTCTGTAATGCAACGCATTGCGAACAAGCCAAATAGTGAAACAAGCGCGGCTATAGTCCAATTGCCTAACGATGACATGAAAGGGCGTATAATTGGTCGAGAAGGCAGAAATATCAAATGCTTCGAAACGGCTACTGGTACGACTTTGCTGATTGATGAATCGCCACAGATGGTTTTGGTATCATCTTTTGACCCAGTTCGCAGGGAGATCGCAAAAGCGGCTTTGGGGCGTTTGGTCAAAGATGGGCGTATCCATCCTGCAACTATTGAAGAATTTGTTTCCGAGGCGCGTTCGGATATTGGAAATATAATTGAACAGGCGGGTGATGCTGCGGTGAGCCAATTAAAGATTTCGCGTCTTCATCCAGAGATCATTTCACTGTTGGGTAAGCTTCAATTCCGCACATCTTATTCTCAGAACGTATTAGAGCACTCAGTTGAAGTAGCGTTCCTTTGTTCGTTGATCGCCTCTGAAATGGGGTTGGATCCAAATATTGCGAAGCGCGCTGGCTTGTTGCATGACATTGGAAAAGCGATTGATGGCGAGTACGAGGGAAGTCATGCCCTGGTGGGAGCGGATTTTGTGAAGGCGCGAGGTGAGGACGATATCGTTGTAAACGGTGTAGCCGCCCACCATGAAGAGGTGCCCCCAGAGTCTTTATACGCTGGTATCGTGATTCTAGCGGATACGATTTCGGCAACGCGGCCTGGTGCACGTGCGGAATCAATTTCTGCCTATATTGATCGTCTTAAAGCCTTAGAAGACCTAGCGAACCGCTTTGATGGAGTTAAATCTTCTTACGCAATTCAAGCGGGGAGAGAAGTCCGAGTGGTTGTGAACCCGAAGGTGGTTGATGACGAAGGAGCATCAACATTGGCACGGGAGCTTCGTCGCCAAATCGAAGATGAGCTAGAGTATCCGAGCACGATTCGCATTACGATCATTCGCGAGCAAAGGTTTGTTGAAACAGCGAAATAGCAAAAACGGTTACTATTCTTTGAGCCAATTCTAAGGATTTAGCTGCGCGACAACCTTAGAATGGATATCTAAATTGGCTGCGATTATTGATTCGCCTTTGGATGGGTCCTTGCCTTGCCAATCGGAAATAGCAGCGCCTGAGCCTCGAACAATTGGAATGAGGGCCATGATATCCCAAGGGTTCATAATCGGATCTAGCATGACGTCTGCTCGTCCGAGGCAGAGAAGCAAATACCCATAACAGTCGCCCCATGTGCGAACGAACTTGGCTTGGCTCGCTAGTTTGTGAAAGGCATCTCCGTTTTGGTGTTCTGCGACAGAAAAATGATCTGTTACCAGCACGACCGCATTTTCTAAAGAAACTCCCTGGCGGGCGGTGACTTTCTCACCATTGCAGTAAGCGTTTTGGCAATCTCCAGAAATTCGCTTTCCAATCGCTGGATAATTTATGCAGCCATAGATCGGATCGCCATTTTTTAAGAGAGCGATCATAGTGCCAAACATTGGATTGCCTGCTACGAAAGTTTTTGTCCCATCAATCGGGTCAAGAACCCAAGTGTATTCAGATTGCGCTGCTTTGTCGTCGAACTCTTCACCGATGATGCCGTGTTCTGGGTAGAGTGTCTCAATCGCTTCGCGTATGGTCTTTTCTGATTCGCGATCTGCGATTGTTACGGGAGTATCGTCGCCCTTGCTTTCAATTTCGAGTTCAGAGCTATCGAAGTAACGAAGAATGATTTTCTCGGTTTCCGTGCAAAGTTTGCGAGTAAATTGGTCAAATTCATCAAAGCGCATAAGTGTTTTATACTGTTTGAAGTTGGTGAGGAGTAAAGGTCGTAAGATCGCTTCTACTATATTTTGATCTTTCTACTTTCAAAAAAGCGCTGGGCGGGTAATGAAAAGGAGATGGGCAAGAACTGGGATCAGAACCCGATTTACGTGATCGATTTCGAAGGCAGCGTGCGAAGCGGAATCGTTGAGTACGGGATAGTGGCTTTGTTAGGTTGTCAAATTGAGGGTGTGGAAACGCGAATTTGCCAGCCTACGGGTAGGATTGTGCCAAGCGAACTTGAGACCCACGGAATTTCACTTGGGGATAGTCTGGACACCGCTCCTTTTTCCGATGAGTGGGAGCGATTTGCGTCAATACGGGAGAAGGGGCCATTGGTAGCTCATTACGCTTCGGCAGAAAATTCTATGCTTAAGAGTGTGTTTGCCTATCCGCGCGTATCGAAGAATTGGGTTCGCCCGGGGGAGTCGATTGCAGATTGGGGGCCTTGGTTAGATACCTGGAGTTTGTATAAAACGATAGCGACAGAGGGGGATTCTCTTAATTTGCAAACCCTTGTTCGAAAAAATCGGCTTCAGGATGAATTGGATGAGATTGCTCAAACCCTTTGTCCGGAAGGGCGGCAGAGTTATCATTGCGCTCTCTATGATGCATTGGCTTCTGCGTTGTTGCTGATTGCTTTCTGTCAGGACATAAAAGGGGGACAGATAGATTTCCAGCAACTGGCTATTTTGAGTAAGAGCGGGTACGAGCAGAGAAAATCCGCGTCTCAAAGTGAGCTTTTCTAGCCGGAGCTAGAATAATTCGAGAGCTTCAGCGCTTTCAATTACGACCCAGGAAAATCCGATTATTAGGCTCCACATAAAGGCGAATGTAACGAACCTTCTAATACGTTTCCCTTTGTCATGGCTGTCTAGAGCTCGACGACGAAATCCGCTTTCTGAAAGAAAGCTGACAAACTGAGCGTTTCTAACTCGGAAGTCTTCCTCACCACGGTTCAGCAAAGCGGCGTTCTTAACGGGCTTTTTTCTGAGCTTGGATTTGAGAAGGTTTAACATGACTTCGTAAATAAATTAAGAAACGTTTTACTATTCAAGACGTTATTATCGGCAAATCGTTCAAAAAACGAAATTTTCTGGAAGGGAAAATCGAGAGTTGTTCCAAATGGTTAGGTAAACTACTAAAACGGCCTAAGCTTAAGCGCTTACGAGATCGGATATTGCATTTATGAAAGGTCTAATTTTTGCTCACGTACAGATGAGTCTTCCCTTGAGCATTACAATAATCGGCGCAGGAGCCTGGAGCACGGCGATGGCGTTGCATCTAGCGCGTTTGGACCACAAGGTTATCTTGTTGCCACGCAGAAAAGAGCAAGCGGAGAAGCTTTTAGCAGAGGATGAAAACAAAGATTATCTGCCTGGCTACCCGTTCAATGGGAGGCTGGAAATTGCGTGCAGCGACCGTGAGGCAATTGAGGGAGCAGACGTCGTTTTCATGGGAGCTCCCTCGTACGCGGTTCGCGAATGGGGAATGCGTATCCGGGATATTGTGACGGATATGGTATCGCCGCCCTTGTTTGTTAGCCTGGCGAAGGGGTTGGAGCTTTCCAGTGGCAAAACTCCTTGTGAGTTGATGGAAGAAACGTTGCCCGGTTGTCCGGTTGGGTGTCTTTCAGGACCAACTTTTGCGAG
This sequence comes from Puniceicoccaceae bacterium K14, assembly GCA_022538095.1. Classification (GTDB taxonomy): domain Bacteria; phylum Verrucomicrobiota; class Verrucomicrobiia; order Opitutales; family Opitutaceae; genus JAKYXN01. The sequence goes on from JAKYXN010000090.1 coordinate 6,105, forward strand.
TGAAGTCGCTGCGGGTAGGCCGACGGCAATGACTTTGGCTGTTCAAGGAAACGATGAGTTGGCTAGCAAGTTGCAGGAGGCGGCTAGTGGTCCGAATCTTCGCCTCTATTTGAGCAAAGATCTTAAAGGGGTAGAAATGGGCGGCTGTTTGAAGAACGTTTATGCGATATCCGCAGGTTGTTGTCAGGGGCTTGGTTTGGGTGACAATGCGTTAGCAGCATTGTTGACTCGGGCGATGGCTGAAATGCCGCGAGTAGGTATTGAACTTGGCGCCGAGAAAGAAACTTTTTTGGGATTGAGTGGTTTTGGAGATTTGATGGCTACGTGCCATGGCGATTGGAGCCGGAACCGAACTTTTGGGGAAGAGGTTGCTCGTGGCGGCAAGGCGTCGGATATTATTTCGGCTCAGAAGACAGCGGTTGAGGGGTACCGGACGGCGAAGGCGTTTTACGACCAATGCGTGGAGAAGGAAATCGATGCCCCAATTTTGGGAGAAGTTTATCGCATCCTTTACGAAGATAAACCGCCTTCGCGAGCGTTGGAGGATTTGATGAATCGTGATCTACGTCACGAGTAAGCTCATCTCGTGTGACGTAACTTGGACAATGGGTTTGCGTGCTTGCTAAGCTTAGTATTTCACGTTTCTTCTGTGTGCGATGCCACAGTCTCGCAAAAAACGTATATTTGCTTGGGCGTGTTTCGATTTTGCTAACTCGGCGTTCACGACCTTGGTCGTAACGTTTATCTACAGTAGTTATTTTGCTAAGGGGATTGCCCTGAATCCCGAGGTGGGCACTCGATCCTGGGGAAGCGCGGTGGCTGTGTCTTCTTTACTTTTGGCGGTGTTGTCGCCTGCGTTGGGAGCGGTGGCAGATGCCTATGGCTGGAAAAAACGCATGATGGTTGCTTGCTTGGTTTTGTGCTCCGTTTGCACAATGGGTCTTTTTTGGCCGCAGCAGGGGGACGTCTTGGGAGCACTCACTTTGTTTGTTGTGGCTAATGTAGCGATTGAACTATCGATCGTTTTCAACAATGCATTTTTGCCAGAAATCGCTCCGAAGGAGAGCCATGGAAAGGTATCTGGGCAAGCTTGGGCATTTGGTTATGTAGGCGGCTTACTTTGCCTAGGTGTTGCTTTGGTTGGCTTTGTTTTTCCTGAGCAACCGTAGTTTGGGTTGAGCAAGGAGGGGAGCCAGAATTTGCGTGCGACCAATATCCTGGTGGGAGGTTGGATTGTGTTTTTTAGTTACCCAATGATCTTTTGGGTGAAAGAAAAAGATGTGGCGAAGCCTTCGGAGTCGATTCGGAGTTTAGTGGCGACGTCATTTTATCGTATTCGAAAAACGTTTACTCAAGTTAAAAAATACAAGCAATTGTTTTGGTTTTTGGTTGCTCGGACATTTTATAATGATGGGGTCGTTGCCATCTTCTCTTTTGGAGGAATTTACGCCACAACGGTGTTCGGCTTTAGTTTTGAACAGTTATTGTATTTTGGCTTGGCCTTGAACGTGTCATCGGCTTTAGGGGCCTTTGTCTTCAGCTTTATTGAAGATCGTATTGGGAGTCGAATGACTATTTCGATTTCGATATTGGGGCTTTTGCTCGTCTCGATCATTGTGATTTTGATCCAGAGTCAATCAGCGTTTTGGGCGTGCTCGATTGTAGTGAGCTTTTGGGCCGGACCGAACCAATCCGCAAGTCGAGCATTTATGAGCAAACTTTGTCCAGCTGGAAAAGAAAACGAATTCTTTGGTTTTTCTGGAAAAGCGACGGCTTTTCTAGGGCCGTTGTTGATAGGTTTGCTTACTGCAGAGTTTAGCTCAATGCGCGTAGGTATGTCTGTAATACCAATCCTTTTGCTTTTGGGCTTGGTGTTATTGCTATGGAAAACAGAGCCGTTTAGAGCTCGGCGATAATAGATGCTCGCAACGGAGCGGGATGCCCTTCGACTGTCTTGTTTTTGTCTTTTGGATCGAGGAAATGTTCTAGTGATTCAGGTGTTGCCCACGGTGTTGGATGTTGCTCTTGGGCGCTGGTTTGATTGGTGTCTACCAGGCGAATATTCTTGAACCCACAACGTTTCATCCACTGCTCGAGTGTTAAAATAGACGGGAGAAACCAAACGTTTGTCATCTTAGCGTAACGGTCGTCAGGAACGAGAGAGTAGCCGAGTGGACCATCTACAACCAGAGTTTCAAGCAAGAGCTCCGATCCTTCTTTCATATAATATTTTAATTGATACAGATGTTCTATTGGGGATTTTCTATGATAAAGAACTCCCATACAAAGAAGAGTGTCGAAATTTAAATTTTTGATACCAGTGGGCAAGCCTTCCAATGGGAAGGGGAGAATGTGAAAAGGCGTTTCTTTAGGAAGATATTTGCGAGCCACTTTGTGCTGCATGATAAACTTAAGGCCAGGGTCGATCCCGAGTGCGAGTTGAGCTCCTTCTGCAGCGATGCGGGCACTATGGTATCCGTTGCCGCATCCGACATCGAGCACGAGACGGTTTTTTAAGGGCGATAAGTGGTCTTTGATACGGTTCCATTTCCAGTCTGATTGCCATTCGCTATCTATGTAAGTGCCGAAGAAATCAAAGGGCCCTTTGCGCCAGGGTTTGAAGATTTCTAAGGCTGCGATCAAGTTAGCCTTTTGTTCTGCATTGAGATCGGATTCCTCCCCGATTTTTATGGTGTCTGAATTTAAGGAGAATGATGAGGGCTCGACGTCGGGAAGTTTCTCCATGGCATCAAGCCAGGTTTGGAGATTTCCGTTGTTGGATTCGAATATAGCGGCATGTGTGTCTTGGGGCAGGAAATTGAGCCAGCGCTTGAGCCGCGTGTTGTCGAGAAGTTGGTAAAGGTTGTCGTAGGAGAGCATTTGTTTCGCGAGAGTGAGTGAATCGGCGAGAGATTTTCAACTGTTTATCGAGTTCTGAATTTCGAGGAATTTCCACTTTCATACAGAGTTACTTGCATGATTGCGAACTGCGGGCAGGCTGTGGGGGATGCTTGAGCTGTTAATCAAAGTAGTAATTTTTTTTGCGATTGGGGTTCTCTGCGTATTCATTTTTTCCGTCGTAATGCAGAAAAATATGTCGAAAGACTATGAGGAACGGGAAGACAAGAAGGGGTCCAGCGGTAACGAAGATGATTGGGGCCGCGGTTCGTGACCGTGATAGGCTGTCTACTTTATCGCTAGAAAAGATACAAAATTGAAGCACTGGAGCCAGACTTCGATCGCTTGGAATCCGGTTTCTTTCAGGCGTTTTTTGTGATCATCGATCGTTTCTGGGATGAGAACGTCTTCGATCGCTGCCCGTTTTTGGCTGATTTCTAAATCACTGTAGCCGTTTGCTTTTTTGAAATCGTGGTGGAGGTCAGTTATTTCGCTCTGAATGGTCGAGTCTTCGAAGTGGATTTTTTCTGATAGTAACAGCACGCCTCCGGGATTGAGCGAGGCATAGATTTTTTGCATTAGGGCGAGACGCTGATTCTTGGGAATGAATTGTAGGGTAAAATTGAGCAGTACGATAGAAGCATTTTCCATCGGAGTTTCTTGAATGTTTTGCTCGATGAGCTGGTAGTTTGATTGGATGTCGGCCGCTTGAAGAGCTTGCTCGCACCGTTGAAGCATCGCGGTCGAGTTGTCGACGCCTACTAGTGTGATGTCTTTTGTAGCGATGCCGTTGTCCAGAGCGACCATGCCAGCTCCAAGAGAGCAGCCTAGATCATAGCAATTCGTCCCACCGCGAGCGTAACGTTTTGCCATTAGTGACGTCTGCGAGAGTGTCATGGCATAGCCTGGAACTGAGCGGCGTATCATGTCTTCGAAAACGCGGGCGACTTTGTCGTCAAATTCGAAGGCAGCGGGCTTGCCTTGGGCTTTGTTATAAATGGTGTCTTTGTCCGGCTGCATAAGAGGCTTAAAACTGATCAAATACCTGCGCCTTGCATGGAAAAAAGCAAGGTTGTTGGATCTGTAGAATAGCGAGGAGTTGCTTTTAGCAAATTCCTTGCTTGAGTGCTGGTTTATGAGCAAGAAAAACGGAAAAAAAGTCGTGATAGGTATGATGGCGATTGTGCTGATTCTTTCGTTGTTGGCTTTGGTGGTGGCCAACAATGCTCGTGAACAACGGCGTGAAGTGAGGGAAGCAATGGAAGCTTCTGCGAGCGAAAGCGCTGACTTGCAGAATTAGCTGCTCGTTTGGCTTGGAGGATGCTATAGTTTCACCATGGCCTATAATGTATTTGGGGATGAGTTGATTCCCTGCTCTCTGGATCCGATAACGGGATTTTATCGCAATGGAAAGTGCGATACCTGTGCAGATGATCGAGGTATGCACACGGTGTGCGTCTTGATGACGAACGAATTTCTCAAATTTTCTAAAAACGCAGGAAATGATCTTTCGACTCCGGCCCCTCAATACGCATTTCCGGGTCTAGTTGCTGGAGATCGATGGTGCTTATGCTTGAGTCGATGGATTGAAGCCTATGAAGAGAAGGTGGCTCCTTATGTTTACTTAAAGGCTACTCACATTTCCGTTTTGGAGTTTGTCGACCTGGACATTCTAAAGCAATTTGCGGCTGACTAAGGCTGAAGGATTTAGACTGCGAGTTTAGCGAGATAGATACCTTTGTTGTGCAAGCCTTGTTCAGCGTAGGTGAAGATGAGCTCGGCTTGTTGGAAAGCCTCAGCCATTTCCTCTCGGGAAAACATTCCAAGGCGGTGCTGTTCTTTGAATTGCTTCGTTTCTTTTGGTAATTTTATTGAGTATTCAATATCCAGTACACTGATATTTTCTTCAGCGTACGCAGATCGCTTTCGGGTCACCTGTATTTTGGTTTTTGGGTCGACTGCTTCGATTATCGTGCTTAATGAAGATAGGTCGTTCGTGGGTTCAAGCCAAGGTTCGAGAATCAGATAACCACTGGAGTTTAAGTGTTTAGCGATGCAGGTTAGAGTATCGCAGAGTGCACGTTTTGTCTGTACGTATCCTATGGAGCTGAATAGGCAAAGCACAACGTCGTACTTTCTTCCAATGTCAAAGTTGGACATGTCTCCTTGTATAAAGACGCCGCTTGGGTTCTTTTTTTGGGCGATTTCGACAAAGCCTGGTTCGATGTCGATGCCATCGACACTGTATTTAAACTTATTGTACAAGTGGTGTGCATGTTCGCCGCTACCACAGGCAACATCAAGAATTGTCGTTGGGTTTGCGGGCAATTGTTGAAGCAAGTAATCAATTTTTTCTGCTTCTATTGAGTAGTCCTTTTCCAGTTGATAGATGGTGTCGTAAATATCAAATGATTGCGTGTACATGATTTTGTGTCGCGTAGCCAAACGAACAGATTAAGAATCCTTATTAGGCGAGATATCTAGTAAGTGTTAATACTATTGGCTTTGTGGCGGGTAGATAATGAGAGTGTGGGTTCAAATCATTATATTGTTGATAGGCATAGAGGTTGAACTTTTATAGGGTATACTCTATCCAGAGCAGTAAAATCCGAATAAAAAGGAGAAATAGGCTATAATTTAGATTTATCAAACTGTATTGATGGACGGATAATTATACCAGAGCTGTTCCCGTCTTTTATTTAATAGTACCCTCCATGACCCATCCCGTTTTTAATTTTGTCAAAGCGCCCGCTGAATTTTACAGTTGGGTAGTGAAGCTGTGTTGTACCTTAGCATTAATTGTTAGCGCCTACAGTTACGGATTTGAAGCGGAAATCGGGAAGCTCAAGTTTAAGGACGCGACGAATGAGACGGGATCGCCAATAGAATCTGCCTGGGCGTTTTACCAGGATGAAGTCGGCTACATTTACGCAGGAACTCAATCGGGGTTATTTATCTACGATGGGTACGAGTTCGTTATCTACGAAAATGATCTGAAGGATCCGGATTCTATATCTGGAAACTGGGTCAATTGTATCTTTGCGGATAGCGAGGGGACCCTTTGGATTGGGACAAAAAAAGGTTTAAACATATTCAATAAAAAGGCCGGGAGTTTTACGTCGTATCGATATGACGCGAATGACGACAGTTCAATAAGCGACGATTACATAAAATCGATCCAAGAAGATAAAAACGGAGAGATCTGGGTGGGTACTCGATCAAGTTTATGTAAGTATGATCGAGAGACGGATTCGTTCACTCGATTTTATCATGAGGAGAACCCAGATTTCCGGGTAGGTAATTTGGTAAATAGCACATATGTTGATCGCTATGGATTAGTTTGGGTGTGTACGGAAGGAAATGGGCTTTTTTCATTTAATCCAATCACAGAGAAGTTTGAACAGTATCTATTTGATCACGACGACCTCACATCGATTAGTAGCAATAGTGTTACGAGTATTGTAGAAGACGATGATGGTCAGTTATGGATAGCTACGCTTGAAGGACTTTGGGATGGTTCGATGTTGGGTGTTGGGGGGATTAACCGATTTAACCGTGCAAAGAAATCGTTCACTCGCTTTACGTCTAAGACGTTGAGCGAAGAAGGCGGTTTCGATAATAATGTTACTATAATTACGAAAGGATCGAGTGGCGACTTATGGTTTGGCACTGTGTCTGGTGATCTCTACAAAGTTGATCCGCGCTCGGAAAAATTCGTATACTATCCTGAGGGAAATTTGTCTCAAACTCGGGTTACTTCGATCATCGAAGATCACACGGGAGTTCTCTGGGTGGGACGCCAGTTTGATACGGTCAAGAAAACGAATCTTTTCAGCGAGAACTATGAAAGTTGGGAGCGCTTGAGTTCGATTGGGCTAAATGATAATCATGTGGTAGCTGTTTTGGAAGACTCAGAAGGTGTCCTTTGGGTGGGTACAATGGCAGGAGGGTTGAATCGCTTTGATCCAAAGACGAATGAATACACTTACTATAAGAATGATCCTCCAAATCCAAGTCTTCCGGGAAATCGTGTCTCCGCAATATATGAAGATCGGCAAGGGAGCTTTTGGGTCGCGACTTATGGATCGGGCCTAAGTCTATTCGATAGAGAAAAAGGCGAGGTTGTTAAGAATTTCAGGCATGATCCCCGAGATCCGAATTCGATTGCGGATGATCGAATTCGAAGAATTTTTGAAGATTCGAAAGGGAATTTTTGGGTTGGAAATCGAAATGGACTCAATCGCTTGGACCGTGAAACGGGGACTTTTGACGTATATCAACATGACCCGGAAGATGATCTATCTTTGCCGAATAATATAGTTATGACTTTGATGGAGGATAGTCATGGAGATTTGTGGATTGGTGGCGACGGAGGGATTGCCATAATGGATCTAGATGAACTCAAAATCAAAAAGGTATATAAGGACGTAGGTGATTCAGATTCACAGCTAAGTGCGGCTACGATACGATGCTTGCTCGAAGACTCGATGGGTAATGTTTGGGTTGGAACTAGAGATGGTTTGAATTATTTGAATAAATCCAGTGGTGAGATAACTCATTGGATGGTCGATGACGGACTACCAAGCAATGTGATATTTGGCGTGCAGGAGGATGAAGCTGGTATTATTTGGATTAGCTCCACTGAAGGATTGACCCGCTTAGATCCTTCGAATGGGGGAATTCGAAATTTTGATTCCGATGATGGATTGTTGAATAGTGGATTCGAGCTAAATTCGTATTATAAAAATGAATATGGTAGAATCTATTTTGGAGGTAAGCATGGGCTCGATTCGTTTACGCCTCAAAATATGAATTTGGATTCGAATGAGCCGAGGGTCGTGGTTTCCTCGATTAAGAAATTTGACCGGAAGGTAAGAAATTGGAACCAATTACTCGATAATCCTACCTTAGATATATCTTATACGGATAATTATATATCATTTGATTTTGCAGTTCTAAATTTTGTTAACCCCTTGAAAAACACTTACATGCATAAGCTTGAAGGCTTTGATGATGAGTGGGTTTACAATGGAACGCGCCATTATGCTAGTTACACGAACCTACCCCCTGGCGAATATTCTTTTCTTTTGAAGGGGTCTGATGGTTCAAATTGGGCGGAAATCGAGTCGCCAATACGGATTGTAGTGACTCCAATGATTTGGCAAACAGCTGTATTCAAGGTAACTTTTGTGTTAGTAATAGTTGTGCTTGTTGTCGGTATCCATCAGGTAATAACACACAGTATTCGTCGAAAGAATATTGAACTGATCAAGGCTAAAAACGATGCGGAATTGGCTAATAAATCATTAGAGGAAGCTGCGGATGAAGCTGTCGAGCTCGCTGCGAACGCAGAGGTGGCGAATAAAGCAAAAAGTAATTTTCTGGCCAATATGAGCCATGAAATTCGTACTCCATTAAATGGGGTTATTGGAACGCTTAGTATCGTTCAGTTGACGGAATTGGACGAAGAGCAAACGGAGCTAATCGAGATTGCGGATTCTTCAGCGAATGCCTTGCTGGAGTTACTCAATGATATTTTGGACTTCTCGAAAATCGAGGCAGGGCGTTTAACCTTAGAGAAAATTGAATTTAGCTTAAGTGGTATGCTTAAACAAGTGTATGAGAATGCGAATACGCATGCTGTTGATAAGGAGCTTAATTTTGGTTATGAGATTGACCCCAATATCCCGGATAGAGTTTTGGGTGATTCAACACGTATTAGGCAAGTGCTCTTAAATCTGACTACCAATGCTATTAAGTTTACTCACGAAGGATCAGTGAAGATTAGGGTCCAAGAATTGGCGCGAATAAAAAATGCCGTTTCCTTGAGGTTCGAAGTTAATGATACTGGGATTGGAATAAAAAGTGATAAAATCGACGAAGTCTTTGGCACTTTTTCTCAAGCAGATAATTCGATGACTCGGAAATATGGAGGAACTGGACTCGGCTTAACAATTTCAAAGGAATTAGTCAAATTGATGGGTGGCAATATTGGGGTGGACAGTGTTGAAGGTGATGGGTCGACGTTTTGGTTTGAGGTTACTTTCGATCTTGGCGACCAGAAAGAAGCTCAACCCGTTTTAAAAGATGGATCCAGACTGCGTTCTCGGATAGATGCTCGGGTTGAGTTGGCCTCAAAGCGAATACTGTTAGTTGAGGACAATTTGGTTAATCAGAGGGTAGCAATGACCATTTTAGAACCGTACAAATGCAAAGTGATTTGTGCAATTGATGGGAAGCAAGCGTTGGAAGAATACGACAAAGGACCATTCGATTTGATCTTAATGGATTGTCAAATGCCAGTGATGGACGGTCTTCAAGCTACTCGATTGATCCGCGAAAAGGAAGTGAATGGAGTTCGTTTACCAATCGTTGCAATGACAGCTCACGCTATGGTTGGTTACAGGGAAAAGTGTATCGATGCAGGTATGGACGATTACATTACAAAGCCATTTGTATCCGAAAAACTATTGGAAATCGTAGTTAAGAATCTAAAGGACTCAAGCTAAGGTATGCCAATTTGGTAGGAAAAGCCTAGCTGGTTGTCAATTTTGAGATTTTTTTGATCGAGTCGCCGACTTTTATGGTCCCATCTTTGGATACTCTAGCATAGATTCCTCGTAACCGTCCGTCGTAGAGCGTCTATTTTTTAGAGCTGTGATTTGGTATGTTTTATGAATGTCTCAAATCGAAACGGAACGTTGCTACGTTTA
>JAKYXN010000091.1 GCA_022538095.1 Puniceicoccaceae bacterium K14
TATTATGGCTCTGTGAAGCGAAAGCTTGATAACCCACGAAAGCCATGGGGGCAAACACTCCTCCTAGCAGAGGCTCGAGACCATTAAGATTCTAATAACCTGAATCCATCTTCTCATCTCCCAACGCGGACCTTGTTTAGCTCTCCCCCAAAACAAGCAAGCAAAGCTTTAAGAAAATTAGAGTGACAAGAGCGTCTTGCTAGCAGCAAGACCTACAGAATATCAGGCTCATGCTCTAGACACAAAAAAGCCGTCCTCTTATCTGAGGACGACTCAAACGAATAACAGAATTTTTTCTAGAATGAATATTTCGTAGCGAACTCGAAACGAGTTGGCTGACGAGCTAGGATTGACCCATTTCCGTATCCGGAATTGTTTACATCCCAATTTTCTTCATCTGTTATATTAAAAATCGTGAGCTTAAAGTCGAGATTTTCAGATGCTTTGTAGCTCACAGTCAAGTCAGCCTCGTATTGGAATCCAAGTACAGCTGTGTTAGCTATGAGTACGTAATCTTCACCACCGTTATCGCCTGTGAGATCTGGAACAGTGATTTCAAAGTCTGAGTAGCCCGAGTATGTATCACCCCAACCAAGGAATCCTAAACTAACTCCAAAACCGTTATCCCATTTATAGCTTATTAAACCATTAACAAGTTTTTCAGGAATCCCAGGAGCAGCTACGAGATTCGATGGCGATTGGAAGATGGGGGAAATATAAATTCCTCCAGTCTCATCCGCCCGGTCGATTGTATAAGATGAGGCAAAGAACCCTGCTGTACGCTCGGCATCAGTGTAACTAAAACCAAGTGTAGCGAAAAGATTCTTGTTCGGCTGGTAGTTAAATTCGATTTCGAACAACTCTAGATAAACTTCATCCGTAGTTCCATCGATGTTACGCGTAGTAAATTCTCGATCAACAACAGCTGTGCCCAAGAAGAATTTTCCGTCTAACAAGCTAAATTTCGCACCCACCTCCATTAACTTGCTTTCCTGAGTATCAGTGAACGATGTGGGATCCACACGCCCGCCCGTATCCGCAGAATAAGTTTCGCTAAGATTATAAGTAGCATACAATGTCACAATATCACTAGGCTTAAACAAAAGGCTTAAATTGTAATTGTCCAATTCCGCACTGTCCTTGAACTTATAGCCCGTCTCTGCTTCCCCATCACCCGTAATATCCGCTACGCCGTTCTCCCCAAGAACTGGGTGCACATCTTCTGCTTCGATAAAGTCTCTTGTCACGCCGGCCAATACGCTGAAAGCATCGCTAATTTTGTAATCAAATTGAGCGTACGGGCCAACGATAGTAGACTTCGTGTCGCCACCAGTATTACCATAATACCAATTTTCCAACGTCCCACGGGCTTCTTCATCCGGGATGATTGGGTAAGATCCATTGAAACCTTGGTCAGGAACACGACGTGTTTCAGGATCTCGACTCAAGTCCCAGAAATTAACAGGCTCGTTAAAGAAGTGATTCACTGCCCAGATATCATCATAACGAAAACGGATTCCCGCATTCACATCAAGAGAGGACGCATCAGAAAAATCGCTTGAGAAACGGTATTCAGTACGATTCTCAAAAGATATATTATCCCTAAGAAGTTCTGAATAGTGATATGATGAAAACGTCTGACGGTCTTTCCAAGAAGCAAAAGTTTTATTAACGATTGTTGATCCTTCTAGGTCCCATGTTTGGTCGACTCCTATAACAGCCGTACGCCCGAAAGAATCATCTCCTGGGGCTGCGAGTTTCCAGGAACGATCTACATCAACGGTATTTTCGAGATCAGGCACTACAATAGTCGAAAAGCCTGCGCCACCAAACCGGCTCGCATAATTTACTCCTGGCTCAGCGTCATCGATAAAAAAACCAGCTCCATTGCCAAGGAGAGCGATATAAGCCAAATACTCTTCATCCGTCTGATCATTGACAATGTACTGCCCATTATCCACTAGATCTTGAGTAACTCGATTAATTCCCCAATTTTCAGTGTAGTCAGCCTGGAAATACTCAGCATATGCTTCAATTGTATAATTTTCCGTCGGTTTGAAAGTTAACGCAAAGTACAATGCCTGAGAGTTTTGTTTCCAAAACTGCCAGAAGCCATCCCATTCTTTGCCCTCGTAAGAAACACGCCACGCTAACTTATCACTTACTGGCTTACTATAATCAAAATTCAAAGTATATTGGTCGTAAGAACCGATGCTAAATCCAACTTCGCCACGCGCTTCGTCAAAGTATGGTTTTTTGGTAATAAGATCCGCATAGCCTCCTAAATAATTGGTTGTTCCATACACAACGCCCGCTGGTCCCTTAACGATATTAACTGATTCAACGGCATTAAAATTAACAGGCAATCCATTACCATTTACAGATCCGCCACGCCGCATTCCATTGATAAACAAATCGGCTTCCTGACCGCGAAGGTTTGGAGTCGAAGGCGAACCAAAATTTGTCTTGGTATAGGAACTGGACGTGAGTTTAGAAAAATCTCTAACGTCCTTGATGCCAATTGCATCCAATTGCTCGCGTGAAATGATTGTTACATTTCTAGGCGTATCCAAAATGCTTCGCTCAGTTCCATAAACGGAATTAAATGGGCGCGATGTCGGTAGAATACTTTCTTCAATCGGAATTTCTTCCGAAATAAAGGCATCTAATTCCTCAGGTTCCTCCTCCTGAGCATAAGCGCTAGATACAGATAGCAGCGCCGCAGTTAGGCCAATAATTGGACCTCGTAATTTTGTAGGTTTATTCATGTTACGCATATTCAGTTCGATTAATTCTCAAACCATTTAGCACATACCGCGCTCAACCTAACAAAATGACCGGCTTTTTTCTAAATTTTTCTCGTATCCATGCTTCTATGAATAATTCTTCTAGATCATCGCAAATTCCACAAATTTAATTACTGCGAAAATGCAATTCTACGCAATTCATTCTTTTTCCCAAGCATCATTTCCCTTCGAATAATTCGACGATTTTCATGCTCGGAACAAGTACTAAGCCCTTGTCTGTCAACCGTATTTCGGGGATCACGGATAATGGCAATAGATTAAACCCCATGTACGGCAACGTACACCCTAGGTCATTCCAAGCGTCTTTGAGGACCATCGTATCCCTAGCCACATCGATCGCCCGTTTATCCGAAAGCAACCCAGCTATCGGTAATTTTACCTCCGCAATTATCTTCCCATCAACGACAACTACTACTCCACCATTCGTCTCTTTAATGCGTTTAGCAACGATCTGCATATCCGCTTCGTTGGTCCCCGCCATCACAATGTTGTGAGCATCATGCCCCACACTGCTTCCCACGGCACCTTGCGTGAGACCAAAATTCTGCAGCAAGCCGTATCCAATCTCTCCTGTTTTCCCATAGCGTTCAATTACGGTTAAGTAACACAGACTGTTTTCCTGCAAAAATGCATTCCAACCTTGGCTCTCTGGATCGAAGCCCACTTTTGAATGAAGTGTCACGATACCCGGCAGCTCAGTTTTTATCAGGTTTACCGTACAAGCGCTTGTTGGAACCTCAGGCGTTAACGAAAGATTGTCCGCGTAGCTAACCGTTTTGTACGCTTCTTCAGGATATCGATAACGCTGGTTAGCCAATTGATCCTCAAGCAATCCAGCCACTTTCCCATCTTCAACCATCAACTGCCCACCGTACCACGTATTCACTACCTCATATTTCTCATTCAACAAAACAATATCCGCCCGGCGGCCATGGCCAAGAGCCCCGATCTCGCCGTCCATCGCATAACGTGTCGCCGGATGCAGCGATCCCATGCTCCACGCTTGCTCAATACTCATCCCCGCTTCAACCACCTGCCGGGTCACCCAATCCATACCGAATTCAAACAAATCATCCGCATCGCGGTCGTCTGTACAAACACAGGCCCGCTTATGCGAGGCTCCGAGTTCCGTAATCGCCTTGATAGCCTCGGGCAAACTGTGCCATGGAGTCGTTGGCGGCCCCCCTCGTAGGAAAACCCAGATTCCCGCTTCCAAAAAGTCGTTCGCAATATCACGGTCAATCGCTTCGTGTGTATCCGTCACACCACTCGCCGCATAAGGAGCAACAAATTCACGCCCGTAAATATGACCACACACCGGACGCCCTCGTTTAAGAGATTCTGCAATAATTGAATGCGACCTCTCGTCTCCCATGCAAACTGGGACAAAATCCATTTTTTCCCCCAAGGCCACGATTTCTGGCCATTTATCGAAAAGCTCACCCGCCTTCTCTGCCGTCAAATCTCCGCCACAGGTCTCCATATCGGCATTCGTCGCAGGTATCGTCGACGGCAAAGTAAGGTAAATATTCAACGGAGCCTCTCTGGCATCCTCCAACATCCATTCGATCCCAGCCACATCGCTCACATTGCCAATCTCATGACTATCGCAAAAAATAGTAGTCGTTCCATTGAGCAACGCACCCTCAGCATAGGCACAGGCCGTCATCATGCTGCTCTCGATATGAATATGCGGGTCCACCAAGCCTGGCGCCAAAATACCGCCACCCACATCATATATATCAACACTCCCAAAAGAACAACTTCCCTCAGGAACCACTGCAGCAATACGTCCCTCGCTCACCCATATTTCACGATCATCCAAAATCCTTTCCGTGTACGTTGAAAGTACTTTGCCCCCAGTAATCACTAAATCTGGGGCTACTCGACCCGCTGCTACGTCGGCAAGCTTACGGGTAATTTCATGAAGCGGAGGAACAGAAAATCGATTTATCGGCATATCTTCTACTTGTATCGAAAAATTCAATTATAGCCAGAGCAGATCTCTTTTTTAATTCAAAGAGCGAGCCCGAGCTCGCGACGGCCATATTCGTAAGTCACCGCCCCTGAATTTTGAGCTATTTTTTTCCAGCCTCCCTTCAGAGCCTTGGAAACAAAATCAGCGGTGTCTTTTTCGTAGGCAGTCAAAATATTCGCCTTGTCCCCTGAAGACAAGAAACTGTGAGAAATACTATTACGCCCTAACGAAACCATCTCTTCCCAAGAGAGATTATAGCGACTCACTGCTACGAAATATTCATCGGTCATATTCGAGTGCCACATACCCCTGTCATCAGTATTTAAACACACTGGAATCCCCTGGCGCAAGTAGATCGGAAACGGATGCCTGTCCAAATCCGGAACGTAGCCAAGCACTTCGTTGCTTATCAAATTGATTTCTACCAAAAATTTACCGCAACGCATCAACTGCATCGTCGCCTCATCTTGAAACAAATTGATACCATGTCCGATCCGCGTCGCACCCAATCGAAGCGTATCGAAAATTTGCGTATCTTGCTTTTCCGCTTCGCCCGCGTGAATTGAGATTCCCGTCCCCGGGTACTTGCGCAGCATTTTATCGAACACTTCGGTAAATCGGGCAGCATAGCCACGGTTGTCGTCCTCGCGCCCGGCCATGTTCAGCCCCACCCAAAGATCGCGATTCTGATCAATAAACTCGTAATAATCCTCCACTCGCTGTTCCGCATTTGGCAGGAATCGAACTACAATCCCTTGAAAACGAACCGTCACCCCAGTGGCCACCGCATCGGATTGAGCAAGGCGATTTTTTATAAAGGCATTCGCCTCTTCGGCTGACAAAACATTACCATCGCCATCCCGATGCCCCCAAGGTCCCGTTTGAATTTCCAAATAGCGCACACCTTCAGCCCCGAACAATTTCATGTTCTCCACCAATACCTCAGACTTGACATGAATACTGCCCAGCATGCCGCCCACTCGCGGCCATATGTATTCAAAAAACTCCATACGCCCCTCACCATCGCGATCGAGCACCATAGATGACAACCACTCCGATTTTTCCTCCTCATTTAAGGCGGTGAGAGACTTAAACTCTGCCTTTTCCCATGCAGGCAACGAATTATAAGTCCCCTCATCAATCGTGGTCCAAAACATAAGGTTACGCGAATCACGATGGTAGTTCGACTGGATAGTCGAATACCCACTTACCTTCACACGCGTGTAAAATTTTTGATCCCCATTGCGTGAGCGGTCCGTAGCGATATTGTACCACATAATCGGCAACACACCTCCCCCAAGGTGATGGTGAATATCCCCCCCCTTTGGCATGGCATAAAGAAATTGATACATTTCCTCTTTGCTCGCTGTACGCTTGATTTCAGAGAAGACTGATTCCATATCGCCTCCGTTGTAGTGCGGAGAGATCGCTGCACTGCTATGTGTCGATACCGGATTAGCCGGCACCAACGGGTCCCCGACCGCAGCTTCCGAACGCGTCCCAGCCACGACACCACCCGCCACTAAACCCGCGGCCAAAAAATCTCTTCTCGATATCTCACTGCCAAAACCTTTTTCCATCTTATCTAAATGCGTAATAAATTATGAATACTATAGTTATTCCGTAACTAAAAATCGGCGCTTCTTTGCCCTTGCCATTGAGCAGCATGATTAAGCAGTAAATCAGAAGCCCCAAACCAATCCCTTCTGTGATACTGAAAGTCAGCGGGATCATCAACATAGTGATAAACGCCGGAGCAACCTCGCTCAAATCGTCAAAGTTTAATTCCTTCAAGCCCTGAGCCATAAAGATCCCCACCATCACCAAAGCCGGAGCCGTGGCAGATGCAGGAATAATTAGAATCAAAGGTGTGAAAACCAATGCCACCAAAAAGCACATACCCGTCACCACAGAGGTCAACCCCGTGCGTCCCCCAGATTCGATTCCCGCTGCCGATTCGATAAAAGACGTCGTTGTTGAAGTCCCTAGTAAAGAGCCCGTAATTGTCGCTATAGAATCCGCAGTCAACGCCCGTCCCATCTTCGGCATTTTACCAGAACTATCGACCAACTTCGCTCGACGCGATAACCCCACCAGCGTCCCAATACTATCAAACAAATCAAGAATCAGCAGCGTCAGGAGCTCATCCAAAATCTCTGTAAAATGTGTGAATGGATAAAAAATATCGAGCTTCATAAAAAGCTCACCAATCCCCGCTGGCGCCGACACCACTCCATCTGGGGCCTGCGTTATCGGCGACCCTCCTTGCGAAACGAAAAAGCCTGTAACAGTGATCGCAACAATCGATATCAAAATCGCACCCGACACTTTTTTCAGCGTTAAAAAAGTCATCAAGGCAACACCGCCCACAACCAACAAAGCTGCTGGCGCCTTCAAGTCGCCAATCGTCACCAACGTCGCTTGATGCCCCACCACGATGTCCACGCTCTTCAGCCCCAAAAAAGCGATAAAAAAACCGATACCACATTGAATTCCGACCTTGATTCCATTGGGTAGCGACTCTGCTATTTGACGCCGCACCCCGCTCACCGACAGTAATAAGAAAAGAATACCATTCCAAAAAGTCAGGGACAACGCAGCCTGCCATGGTAGGCCAGAACCCAAGCAAATCACGAAAGCGAAGTAGCTGTTGGTTCCCATCCCAGGCGCCTGAGCGATGGGATAATTAGTCAACGCCGCCATTAAAAAACACCCCAAGGCCGCCGCAATAGCGGTCACCGTTATCAAAGCCGGCATCGGCATACCCGCATTACTTAAGATAGCCGGATTGACTGCTAAAATGTAGGCCATTGCAGCGAACGTCGTGACGCCCCCAATCACCTCGGATCGCACCGTCGTGCTATTGGCTTTTAATTGAAACAAACGATCAAGCATAGAGGGCCTCTAGCAACATCGATGCCGAAATTTCTTTTAGCCAAAGGTTTTTAGCCTGTATAGGTCCAGCCCGTCGGAAGCCTCAATCCCTGTACCACGTCCTTGTAGGTCCTACTGTTAGCAGGACAAAATCAACTGCGATGACCAACTAACAGTCGGTCCTACAGAATTACGCCCCCCAGCCTTACCCCCCAAACCTCAACCTCCGTCGCCAATCCCTGTAGGTCCTGCTGCTAGCAGGACAACAAAACCGACGTCACCCGCTCAAATGACCGACTAACAGTCGGTCTCTACAGAATTAGCTTCAGCTTCTTATTGAACAGCTTACGGCAACCTCTAACATACCTTTATGAAAGCCCAACGCCTATCGAACGTTTGGATAAAAAATCCGATTTATTTCATAACGATCTGCGTCGAAAACCGGGAAAATGTACTCGGCACCGAAGTAATTCATTCCATCTTAAAGTCAGAATGGAAATCACTGAACAAACGTCACGGGTGAACGGTTGGCCGCTACGTAATCATGCCAGATCATGTTCATTTTTTCGTTAAGTCGCTCAATGCGCCTAAATCCCTCGGCCAAACAATCGGGCTTTGGAAACAATGGTCCTCTAAGCATATCAAATCTAAAACCAACAAAATGCATTTTCAATGGCAGCCAGGATTCTTCGATCATGTACTCAGAAGCGAAGAAAGCTATTCAGAAAAGTGGGATTATGTGGCAAATAACCCAATACGTGCCAGATTAATAAACAAAGTCGATGCCTGGCCCTACCAAGGCTTCATCGATTTCGAATGACCGCCCAAATCCCCCATCCTTGTAGGTCCTGCTGTTAGCAGGACAAAACCAACTACGATGACCGACTAGCAGTCGGTCCTACAGAATTGCGACTCCCCCAGCCTAACACCCCAATTCCCAATCCCAGTACCTCATCCCTGTACCTCATCCCTGTACCTCATCCCTGTAGGTCCTGCTGCTAGCAGGACAAAAAACCAACGTCACCCGCTAAAATGACCGACTAACAGTCGGTCCTACAGTTTTTGCTACTCAAATGCCTCTCCCTCAAAAAAACCTCCTCCTCTCCACAAATTGGCATAGCACGTGGTAAAGGAACTCTATGCTAAAATTCATCATCCCACTTCTATTCCTTTCAGCGACCCCGTTCGCAAGCGCCGAGGAGCCAATCCCAGTCAAGGTCGTGGCCCTTGCGATGTTCGAGATGGGAGAAGTTACCGGCGACCGCCCAGGCGAACTGCAGTTCTGGGTAGAGCGCGAAGACCTCTCCAATGTATACGACTTCCCACTCGGGCAAACCGAACTTCGCATGAGCGATGACGGGCTTATGGTCGCTCTCACCGGTGGAGGCGTCACCCACGCAGCCACAACCATTACCGCGCTAGGAATGGATCCGCGCTTTGACTTTTCGGATACATATTGGATTATTGCGGGTATAGCCGGAGCCGATCCCAACGATGTTTCACTTGGCTCAGCCGCTTGGGCAAAATGGGTCGTTGACGGCGACCTACTCTACGAAATCGATGCCCGTGAAATACCTGAAGACTGGCCTTACGGCTTGATCCCTCTCGGCGGCTACGAGCCCAACCAGCTCGACACAGGCTGGACAGTCGACAACATCGTATTCAAACTAAACGATGGCTTAGTCAATTGGGCCTACGACCTCACTAAAGACATGGCAGTAGGACAAACCAAAGCCATGATAGAATTCAATGCCCTGTTCGAAGGCTACCCCAACGCCCTTTCCAAACCAAGCGTTATAATCGGCGATTCTTTAAGCTCCTCCACTTACATTCACGGAAAACACCTGAATCAATGGGCCAACGACTGGATGAAACTCCACACCGATGGCGAAGCTGAATTTGTGATGACCAATATGGAAGATACCGGCACCCTCACCGCCCTAAGACGGCTAGATGACGCCGGCTACGTCGACAACGACCGTATCCTCATCCTCCGCACAGCCAGCAACTATTCCATGCAGCCGCCTTCAAAAGAAGCCACTTGGAGCGCCACCGCAGACTATCCAGACGACGGACTCCCAGCCCTCGAAGCAGCTTACAAACTCGGTAGTCATGTAGCCCATACAATTATCGAAGGCTGGGACACATACAAAAACCGTATTCCTCAAGCTCCCGAGCCTAAAAAAAAAGTTAAGGCAGTCGTAGTCACTATGTTCGAAATCGGCGAGGATTCTGGAGACAAACCCGCCGAATTCCAAAACTGGGTGGAGCGCTACCCACTCGACAAAAAAATAGATTTTCCACACGGGTACCGAGACCTTCGTTACAATGAAGAAGACGGCGTGCTCGGCATCGTTACCGGAATCGGCACCGCCCGCGCCGCCGCTTCTATCATGGCTCTCGGCATGGACCCACGTTTCGACCTTTCCGAAGCCTACTGGCTAGTAGCCGGCATCGCCGGAGTCGATCCCAATGATATGTCACTCGGTTCGGCAGCTTGGGCCGAATGGCTCATCGACGGCGACCTTTCCCACGAAATCGATCCACGTGAGATCCCGGAAGACTGGAAATATGGATACACGCCACTGCGCAGCCCTGAGTATCCATGGAAAACTCCCTTACCCGCAGATAATGAAGGAGCCGCCTACCGTCTCAAACCCGACTTCGTCGAATGGGCCTACCAGCTCACCAAAGACGTGAAAATTCAAGACACCGAAGCCATGAAGGCGCTACGGTCACGTTACAAGGGGTTTCCGAATGCTCAAAAACCGCCTTTCGTGCTCAAAGGTGATCAGCTTGCCGCCATGACCTTTTGGCACGGCGAGCTAATGAACGATTGGGCTAATGACTGGGTGGATTATTGGAGCGAAGGACAAGGCGAATTCGTCACCTCCGCAATGGAAGAAACCGGCACCATGCAGTCCCTTACTTTCCTCAAAAAAGCTGGCAAAGTCGATACCGACCGCGTCCTCGTGCTGCGCACCGCGTCCAACTTCTCCATGCCCTATCCCGGCATAGGAGCCGCCGAAAACCTCAGCGGCGAGAAAAAAGGCGGCTACTCCGCCTTCATTCCCTCCCTCGAAGCCGCCTACGACGTAGGGAGTAAAGTGATACGCGAAATCGTAGGCAACTGGGAAACCTATCAATCGTCGCTGCCCAGCAGCGAAAAATAAGGTAAGGTTCTTCCTCTCCCAATAACCCTGTAGGTCCTGCTGCTAGCAGGACACCCTCACCATTCTATCCCAGGCTCAGCACCGCCTCCTCCTTCGTTTTCATAACATGGAGATAAATCTGCCTCGTTTTGGTATCCTAATGTCCCAACAACTCATGCAAAGTACGAATATCAGTGCCATTCTCCAACAAATGCTTCGCAAAGGGAGGCATCAACTTCTGCAAAACGTCCCGCTAACAGCAGGACCTACAATCCGAACTCTCGCAATACCTGTAGGTCCTGCTGCTAGCAAGACTCCCTCACTACTCTATCCCAGGCTCAACACCGTATCCTCCTTCGACTTCATAACATGGAGATAAATCTGCCTCGTTTTGATATCCTAATCTCCCAACAATTCCTGCAAAGTACGAATATCAGTGCCATTCTCCAACAAATGCGTCGCAAAGGAACGCCTAAACACATGGTTCGTCACACGCTTGCCTCTCTCCAGATCGCGTTTTCCGGCCCCGCCATAGCTAAAACCAAGGCCAGACCCTCCCAGCATTCACCTTCATCCAAATCCTTGATACGCAAACGCGTCAATTCAGCTTCCAAACATTCAAACCAACCGTAAAACGACGCAGGCCGATTCAACTCACGCTCTTCAGATTTATTGGGCCTCTTTTCCTTATTTTCAGACGCGTCCATCTACTTCGCTTTTACATTTTAAGGCCGAACTCCAAACTAGTTCGCATAACACGAATTCGAGCATCCAAACTAACTCCGCTCAGCTATATCTAAATTAATACACAAAAATTCAAAACGGCAACCTGCACTAAGTATTTATACCTTGTTTGTTCTTGATACAGTGCCCAATTCCACTCATTAAGAAATAATATGACCCTTCTTAAACCTCCCTTAACACCAACCGTATCCCATGCTCGATTCTCAACCGCAGGACAAAAAGCGAAGCAAAACAAACCCAAACATCACATAAACATGTCATGTTATGTGAAGCTGAGCTTCACATAATAATACTGATGAACTAAGCCGCTACGCGGAGACGTAGGCACTGACTGAATACATTTAGCATAATCTCTATATTATGCGACAAATAGCCTGATTGCATCGATAGTCAGGCTATGACAAATCTAAGAAACCGTCTAATAGGCGAACTGAAGCTGCGCAATCGCAGAACCGCGACGATCAACAGCTACGTCGCTCAAATATACCAACTGTCCAAGTACTACATGCTCTGTCCCGAAACGCTGAGCATCGAACAAATCCGCAGCTACCTACGCTTCCTAGCTTACGACAAAGCACTCGCTCCCGATAGCGTCAACGTGGCTTTCAACGCCATCGTCTTCCTATATCGAGACGTACTAGGCTGGGACCTCGAAGGTCGGCTCAAGGGAATCCAACGCCCTAGGAGCGACAAAACGCTGCCAAAGTTCTACCTTCAGTCGGAAACTCGCCGTATCCTGATCGATGGTACGATTGGAAAACCGCGAAGCGAACTTTTTCTAATGACTATCTACTCGTGCGGACTTCGCATCAGCGAGGCGGTTTCCCTACGCTGGAGCTGCTTCGAATGGGAACGCGAGATGCTGCGGGTCAATGACGGGAAAGGAGGAAAGGATCGCTACCTTCCACTCTCTCCGCTGCTGGTCGGACGCTTTAAGCCATATTCTAAAACGCTATCCGATTCACTGCCAGTATTCCCCTCGCGCAAAGGAGCAGGCCGCCAGCCCATATCCCCGGAGAATGGACGCGCCCTCTACGACGAGGCCATTAAAAATTCCGGCGTAGAGCGTAAAGGCGGACCGCACTGCCTGCGTCACAGCTACGCTACCCATCAACTCGAACGCGGCGTGGATATAAACACATTGCGCGAGCTAATGGGACACAAAAGCATAAAGACCACGATGATATACCTGCACGTCGCCAAACGTCGCATCGAAACAGTCGGCACGCCCTTAGAATCTCTCTTTCAACAACGCCGAAACGGAGGGGTTCAGTCATGAAAAACGGAACGCTCAAAGCGATTGACGCAACCATGCGTCTCACCAATGCCGCAACGACCCAGGATCGGCACCGCCGAAAAACCCTCGGCAACCTTCTCGGTTGCTACCACGGTGCGCTCGGCGCTCAAATAAAAAAATGCCTCGATTGCGGCCGCCGCAGCAGCATTGCGCATAGTTGCCGCAACCGCTCCTGCCCACGCTGTCAGGCCGGAGCCAGTTTTCAATGGCTCGAATCTCAACGAGAGAGCCTTCTCGATACCAAATACTTCCACAACGTGTTCACGCTTCCGTACGACCTCAATCCCGTCATTCGACAGAATCGAGAAAAATGCCTATCGCTGCTGTTTCGCAGCGCCGCCGAGACTCTGCAAGCCTTCTCGATCAACAACCTGAAGGCCAGACTCGGAATTACCGCCGTATTGCACACTTGGGGACAGACGCTTTGCGAACACTATCACCTGCACGCCATCGTCACCGGCGGAGGTATCTCCCTAGATGAGCGGCGATGGATCGAGGCATCCGGCAAGCGACTCTTTGCCGTAAAAGCCCTCTCGCACGTGTTTCGAGCCAAGTACCTCGCCGGACTGCAAGCGCTCTACGCCAAGGGCGAACTCGAGTTCCACGGCCAAGCTCAACGACTTGCAAAGGCCAAAGCCTTCGCTCAATTGCTCGGCCAAAGCGCCCGCAAGAAATGGGTCGTCTACTCCAAGATGCCCTTCGGCGGTCCAGACCAAGTACTCAAGTACCTCTCGCTCTACACCCATCGAGCCGGAATCGCCGACGGACGAATCCTCTCCGTCCAAGAAAAAACGCTCAAAATGCGTTTCGCCTACAAAGCCTATGCCGATGGATCCAAAGCCAAGAAAATCCGCTTAGGACTCGATGAGTTCCTACGCCGATTCTGCCTCCACGTCTTGCCGCCGCGCTTCGTCAAGATCCGCCACTACGGCATCCTCAGCAACAGTCAACGCAAAGCGTTGGTCCAACGATCCATCGTCCTTATCCAACGAATACGCGACTCAGCAAAAGAGCCGCAAGCCGTCAGGGAACCAGAGCCCCCAGCTGAGCAAGCAAACCAAACCATCCAACAAAGACTTCCTCGTTGTCCCTGGTGCGGCAGCGACAAACTCACGAAAATCGGAACGCTGAGAAACGGCTTCAGCGAAGAACCAGCGGTTCTCTACCAAGCCATAGCCAGCGGATAGTCGCAGCGAAGCCACTCCAATCAACGCCAAAACCTCGCGCCTACCCAGAGGACGCGTCAGCTCGGCGCAGATTGAACGGCGCACCCTAAAAAACCTTGTTTTTGCCAGCCAACACACCTAGAAAACCTCTCATGAGTACCATGCATAGCCTCAATCCGATTTCCTCAAGTGGAAAAACGACTCTCAAAGCAATGCGAATCGATACTTTTTCCCACGAGCAATCCCGCAGCTCCACGGCTCAGTTCAACAAGTGATGTATGCTGTATTGCCGGAATATCAAATCTGCGAATCCGCTCCCTCCTACGCGCCAATCCACATACATCCCTAAACGATATGCAAAAATATATCTATTCGTAGTCACCCGAGTTTTCTATCCAACCCTAACCCAACTAAAAAATGAGTAAATGGATCCACAAAACATCACAAAGTCACTTAGAAATAATTGACTTTATCAACGCACTACACCCGAAAAGAGACGGAATTCAAGGCGCTCTATCAGGCAAAGACTACCACGTCTGGGTGAGAGAGGGAGACCCTGGAAACCAAAAGTATGTCCTCCAATACCCAGCCTGGGACACTGATAGTAGACAGCAACTAGAGACCCTGCTTGAAAACGAGACAGTTACAATACTAGGGTTCCACGAAAACCGCGTTTACTACCTCGAAGGCGCTTGAAGATATAACAGTGTGAATGCATATCAAGGCGCAGCTCACAACGTGCGCAAACGCACGCCGTGAGTGCTTAGCGTTGGCAAAAAACTAAATGAAAAGAGACATCACAGTCACAATCACCTTTCTCTCCTTGGCAGCGATGTTTGGCTACGTGTTCTACACTGGGAAAAATATAGAGTACGATGAGAATGATGGCGTCCTCGGCATCGTACTCGTAGCCACGATTTTGATGCTGTCGCTTAGAGTTATGATTCTTTGGCTACAGACTCTGATTCATGCAGTCAGAAAAAAGGGAGAAGAATCCAGAGTCGGTTGGCTAGTTGCTCATGTGATCCTTGGACCATTCGCATCATTTGCATATTACTACTCCAACGACCCTAGTATTGAAAAAGAACTAAAAGAGAAGAAAAAACCATGGGAAGTATGATCATGGATACATACCAAACTAGTGCCAATAATACTGATATGTGAAAAAATAAGAGAGATGGATACGACGCCAGAAAACAAAAGAATCGAGCACCACTCATCTAAAAAAGAACTGGCTCGGGAAGAGTCCTTCTTATGGATCAGCGAGCTAGCAGCCTTTCAATCGCATATATATTTTTTTAGCAAGTCAGGCAGCTACCACGCCTCGATTGATTGCTTCGATCACATCAGATAAGAAAATAAATGCTTCGCCTGCACGAGCAAGCTCGAGCAGCCACAGCTGCAAGCATGAAAACCAACATTCTCTCCCGCTCAAACTAACAACTTACATATCAAGACGTGTGTGGGCAACGCCGAGAAGCTCACCCCCAATCCAACATTTCACATGAATCCAACATCAAACGGAGGTGTAATTTATTTTGTGTAACTAGCGTTTCTGATGTGCGGTTATTTGTAGTTTTGAGGCATCCGTTCTTCGAACTCAATGGTAAATCGATT
>JAKYXN010000092.1 GCA_022538095.1 Puniceicoccaceae bacterium K14
AACCATCCGACACTCGTGTCGCAAGGCTTTGGCAGCCTTGCGCTGCTTCGATTTGCGCTCGAACCAGCAAAGAGTTTATTCACGAACACGCCCTAGGAGGCTTATTGGTATTCAGGAATTGTGTGAAACAATATTTGCATTTTGATTGCAGGTTTTGTCGATAGGGTGAGTAATCGGCCGCTTGAAACCACGTATCAAAATAGCAAAAACTAGTACATCGACTGGGGGTATAATGGAACTCTTCGAGCATGATGGGGAGTATTCCATACATTTCGATGGACAGGGCTTGATGCACTCTCGGACAAGCACATCAGAGATTCTTTTGGGATCTGTTGGTTGCGAATGCCTTGAACACGAGCAAACAAGTCGAATTCTGATAGGAGGGCTTGGTCTTGGATTTACACTCCGTAGCGTCTTGGAGTCCGTGGGGCCTAGCAAGTTGAGCTTATCCCTCAAATTATAGAATGGAATCGGCAATATCTTGGCGACCTGAATGGCAAGATGTTGGAGGATTCTCGGGTCGTTCTTAGACAGGAAGACGTCACAAAGCTAGTCCGCAAAGGTGAGCCCAACTCTTACGATGTAATTTTGTTGGATGTCGACAATGGTCCTGTTGCCATGGTGTCAGCAAACAACTCCTCCCTCTATTCGGAATTTGGAGTCCGCTCGATCCGCAATTTGCTGAAACCCGGAGGTCGGGTTGTCTTTTGGTCTGCGACTCCAGATAAAGCGTTTGAAAAGCGACTTCAAAAAGCAGGGTTTTCGGTGAAAGGGGTCCCTGCAGCCGCTAAGCGAGCTGCCTATTGGTTATTTGTCGCAGATCTCGTGTAAGTTCCCAAGTTCCTAGGCAACTTTCTTTTCATTGCACTGCAAAAGAGAGGGCATGAGCGTGGCTCGATTCTGCTAACAATCCTGAGCTCGGTTTAAAGACTGAGTGCGCAGCCTGGTAATCCTGATTGTGTATTAACATTTGTCGAACCGTAGTATCGATCTTGGGAAGTATATGATATTTGAATACCAAATTTACCGTTGAAAACCAGCATGTAAAGGAACAATCTTTGCCCCAAAACCGGAAAGAACTTCCTCTGCTTTTTCGGATACGGTGCCGAGAACAAGTAACTCTGAAAGCGGTGCAGCTTCAATAATCGGGCCCAATCGAGCTCCAACATTTTCAAGGTGTGATAGCAATGCATCAGAGTTTGGATAAGCCTCTACAAGGTAGCAGGTTTCAGCTGCGTCATCCATATACCATTCGTAGGTCATGGTTGAAGGTTCATTGGATTCTACGCTTTCAGCCAACTCCTTTGATAGCTTAGTAAATAGAGTGGGATTCCCTTGCCCAACATTCAATGTGACAATCATTTTAATACGTTCTGTGCTCATAATTTGCTTTGGTTCTATTGATGGGGTTGTTCGTTCGCTTAACGCCGAGTGGCGAAATGGCGATTCAGGGTGTGCGTTGTGTATATAGTTGGGGTTGGATGCTGGCGAACCGATGAACGAGTGACCTGAGCTTCTCGGCGTTGCCTCCACGTCTCGATATGCTCATAGCGGGAGGGAACGTCAAGGCTGACCCGCACCTGACCCTGGGGCGAGCCTTGAATTGGGGTTGAGCGATTTTATTGTCATAGCGCTTTCGACTTGCAGTGAGTCAGGTTGGTGTCCAGCCGCTTGTTGTTTCCGTTCTCACCGGAAACGATGACCTTTCGTGGAGTGAATGAAGAATCCAACCTCTTCAATGCGCTGCGAATCTGCTGGGTTACTTGTTCAGCCCAGATCTCATTACAATCAAGCCGGTTAGTAGTGAGGAGATGTTACCTTACGTTAAGATTAACAATGGACTCGACAGGATCCCTGAAATTTTTGAAGCTGTCACGACCGTGCCACATTTGGAGTAGTAACGAGAATTGAGCCCAAGCGGTCTAATTGAGGGAACGGAAGTCTAGTGTGGCGACTGTTAGCTCTGCTGGACCGAAAGAGGACTTTTTTATTCCTCCGAGCCGAAGGCATCGGGGTTGAGGGTGATGCGGATGAAGCTTGGAGTATTGGGGACAGGGTGAGTGTTGCTATGTATTGTGTATTCCACTCTCCCTTGGTTCGATGTTGTGGCGGACGTAGTGAGGTCTGTCATTTGTATGGGTGACCAATTTTTTAGGTCGTTTGAAAGCTCAATGTGAATATTGGATTCCGTGCCGTAGAGCACTTCGAGGCTAAATTGTAGTAGTCGATCGTTTAGGTCGAAGCTCGGTTGAAATAGCCTATCTGTATCATCTCCAGGTTCGAGTGGATTTAGGCCAAGAACAAAGCGTTCTAAATTCGTTAATGTGGATTGACCTATCTTATCGTTAGGATCGGAGTTTTGAGGGTCGCTTGCAATTATTGCCGACGCCCATTTTTCGTAGCTGTTTGCGGTTTCTTGCAGGGTGATAGTGCCGTCGAAATATGATTGAGCTTTTTCAAATGCAGAGACCCCAATAGTAGATCCCATTTTTCGCCCAACAAGATCATCGGCGGCCACATGTATTCCGCCATAGAGCCGGGATAATCCGGCTTCATCCGCTGCGTCGTAGTAGGTGGCCCAGGTGAGAGTGATGTCGTTTTGAGGGCCCGCTTCAAATTCTAAGAAAGAGTTTTTCTTTGCCGAAAAGCTAGCGATTCCACCGGGAAAGAATTTATTGCCTGTGAGAAGTGTGAGTACTTCGGCGGCGGCTCGGCTAAACGTGCTATGGCCTGATGTGTAGGCCCCAAAGGGTGGGGTCACGAAAGTGTCTCTTTGAAAGGGCATCCAGTCGGCGGCCCGTATCCAGCCTACACCTGCAGATTGTGTCGCAGGTTCATTGGGAATCCCTTGCCAACAGCGCAGTGCAATTTCTCCGATGTACTCCGCGAGATGCGCGTGTCTTTCTCCCGGTGCTGAAGAGTCGGAGGTTATGACTTCGACTAAATTATCAATGATAGGCAGTCCGTTTGTATTGAAAAAATCGTTTTCTGGAAAGCTCGATTGTCCGATCGACGCCAAGTAGCGGATCATGGTGATGGGGCGTACGTAGTCGTAGTGTCGTTTGTTTTCCCAGCAAGCGATTGCGGCATCGGATAGGCCTGCATTGAGGGCGAAGTAAGTTTTTATATCCCATTCAAGCTCATCAATCTCTTCTGCGTTTTCGGCACCGCCAAATACTCGTTTGAATTCGGGGTGTTCACTCACTTGGTTCGCCATTGAATTCCAATGACCCGGAGGCGTTTCGGAGTCGGGGCCATCAGCCCAAAATTCTGCGAGAACTCTACCGTAGTCGGCTCGGTTAACCAGGTTTGGTAGGTACGGTTCCCCCGTGACAGGGTTTTCGGCATAGCCAGTTCCATCGTTTTGTCCCAGTGAATTGTTATGCCGAGCCCCAGGCGAAATATCGATTGTGGTCGGATCGTTTGGGTCGAGCCAGCTACTGTATTCGATGACTTCGATTACGCTTTGTATAAATTCCTCGTGGGTCTCGCTAGTCGAATCGTCGGTGTTTAAAAAGGGAGGTGGCCCTAAGTCGATCCATAACTGTTGACCTGGTTTCTTTTCGAGAGCAAAGGGGGTGACAGAGCCCCAGTTGGGACCTAGAAAAGTTTGAATTGCTTTGCCGACAGGGATTCCGTTTTGCAAGACGAGGTGGTCGAAGGCCAGGGGCTGCCAATGGTTTGGGTCGTTGATTCCATCGATGCCAGAGATTTTGAATACAAGAGGATCGTTGACCGGCTGATAATTCGTTTGGTCCTCGTAGGAGAACCGTTCATTGGCTCCGTCGTGTATTGTTTGCGAGAGGATACTCGCTCCGATCCTGTTACCCACAGCGGCAGGCGAATTGCCAAGGATATTGCGATCGTTAGGGTCATAGCCAAGATGCACCATTCGTTCTTTAAATGCAGCCAGGCTTTCGTCTGCGTTGGGGGACAGTTTGTACCGCTCATTGAGAATCGTATAAGCAGCATGGCTTACCGCTTCCAGTACGTCGGACTCAGCTGTTTCGAGGTGAGTGAGAGATTCGTTTGTGTAGTACGCGATGGCAGGCCCCTCGTCGTAAGCGCACCAGGCGTCGTACATAGCGGCAGACATGTGGAATAAGTTTCTCGAATGAACGGTGGGAGCTGGGTAATCCGTTCGGATGGCGGCTAGTATCTCTTCGTTCCACTGCCTTGCCACCGACTTGTCGAAGTGATTGGGGCGCACCGTGACTCGAGCGTGTTTCGAGACTGCTATTCCTTCGCTATTTTGAACCTCAACGTGGTAACGCCCCGAATCGAGAATCGTGGTAGTCGATATCTTGAAAGTATCTGTATCCTCGCCCGATATTTCGACGCCATCTTTGTACCATTGAAGGGTTGGCTCTGGTATCCCAAAAACGATTACGTTTAGTTTCAATGTGTCACCCTCTGTGAGGGATGCTTTGCCCGGGTCTTTAACTACGATTGGGGGAGTTTCGAACTCTCCCTGACAAATGATTGGTAGGAGTTGGATTACTGATAGAAAGAGTATGCCTATTGATATGCGATTTTTGCTTAACACGATTGGAGATTTTCTAAGCGATCCGTTTTGCAGGAGCCAAAGCTTTTATAGAGGATATTGTTCGAATGTTTGCTTACTAGAAGAAAGTCCGGATTTCATATGGATGTTAATGTTAGTAGAACAACTTTGCATATTTTCCCTGTTTTTACTATGATTTTACTTTACTAAAAGAATCAGTATCCCTACTGGCTTTAATGTAAAACCATAATTCTTTCGAATTATACTTCCAACTCAATCCTCTCTCAATGCCTGCTTGTTCCTCCTTGCCTAGCCGCATTTGCGATGCCCTCACGTTTGCTTATTCTTGCTTGACCGCAATCTGTCGCTCGTCGGTATGTTATGTTGCATTGCTGATCTCGTTCTTCTGTTGCTTCCCTTTGTCGGCCTTGGAAGTTGATTATATCGAGAGGTCTGAACTAGGGGAGCTCTCTGTCCTCGTTCGCCCAGAGTTGGATGATAGTTACTTTATTATCATAAAGAGTTCGGATCTCGATGAATTGAATACGCCGTTCCAATTGATGTTCCCGGACGCCACAGGAGATGTCTTGTCCTTGCCGGCAGAGCTGGATGAAGGGGAATCGGTATTCTACAAACTGATTGAGGTGTCTGGAAGTACTCCACGAGACGTGGATGGAGATGGGATCGATGACATTTTCGAGCTGCTGAATTCCTCAATACTCGATCCGCTCTCTCCAGCGGATGCCGATGAGGATATTGATAACGATGGCCTGAGCAATTTTGAAGAATATCAAGCAGGAACAGATTTGGAGAACTACAGCGAGATCACGCAAATACAGCGTATCTCGCCGGCGGATGGAGAAACAGGCGTAGCCATTACGCGCGAAACGATAATTGAATTCACCGGTGCGTTACGAGAAGACATCGATGTCGAGACGGGGCTTGTTTTCGCTCAGATAGGAAATGTCGATATTCCGAAGCGGGTACATCTATCTCCCGATCGCAGGAAGCTCACTATATTCTATCATCAACGACTTCCCGGGAGCGCCAGCGTTCGGGTGATGATAAACGGAAGCGCGATGAAGAATGACTACGACATTGCTTTTGATGTAGACGGAGACGGCAAACCGGGTGGGGTGGAAGTTGTTGAATTTGATACGCTCGGGGTTACCCCGCTGCAAAATACGATTGTTTGTGGACGAGTATTTGCTTCGAAATTGACTGAGGCGGAGAATGGGCAACCGGGTGTAATGGTCAATGAACCGCTGGCAGGCGTAATCATTACGGCAGATGGTGCTGAAGACGAGGTCAGGGCAGTAACAGATGCGGAAGGGAACTTTCGTATAGAAAATGCGCCTCCGGGTGATTTCTTTGTCCACATCGATGGGCGTGAAATTGAAGACTTGTCCTCCGGTATCCGCTTTCCCGATATGTCCTACTATCCCTTCGTTGGCAAATCGTGGACGTCCTTGCCCGGCCAAGAAGTAAATATCGGAGAAATCTATTTGCCGTTAATCGCAGAGGCCTCTCTCACAGAAGTCAGTGAGGTAGAGACAACGTTTGTTGAATTTCCAGAAGCTGTCCTTGCAAGCAATCCAGAGCTGGCTGGGACCGTGGTTGAAATTCCTGCGAATAGTCTCTTTTCGGTCGATGGTGAAAGAGGGGGCAGTGTGGGAATTGCCCCTGTTGATCCCGCTCGGCTTCCAGGGGCCTTGCCAGATGATTTGGAGTTTCCGCTTGTTATTACGGTGCAAACGGATGGAGGCGAGTTTTTCGATGAGCCCGTACCGGTTTGCTTTCCGAACTTAGATGGTCTACCCGCTGGGTCAGAGACAGCCCTTTGGAGTTTTAACCACCAAACAGGGCAATTCGAAGTGGTTGGGCCCATGACGATTTCAGCCGATGGGACCATGGCTTGTACTGATCCTGGCGTAGGAATCCTGGCCCCAGGATGGCATGGCGTGAATCCAGGAACCAACGCGGAGGGGGGAGAGCCTTATAAGAAGGAAGATGAAAAACCGAAATGCCCAAATATTGGGACTCCTCCAGACGAAAAGGATGAAGAGCTGGTGTGTATTCCGCCGGTCGAGGATAAGCCCAAAAAACAAAGTACCACCGCTGTGGGCTGCACTAATCCCGTCTTCCTATTTTCGGGTGAAAAATATGAGCAGGTGGTCGATCTTCGTATTCCAGGAGTGGGTATCGATTTTGTGTGGTCGAGAACGTATGGATCCAAGACAGGACCTAATACCCCGCAAGGCAATGGTTGGGATTTTACTTACAACCGGTTAATATACGCTGAAGGAAGCAGCATGCGTTACTGTAATGGATCTTGGCGAGACGATGTCTATCGACCCAAGCCAGGTGAACCAGGAAAATTCTCCAGTTTAGGCTTCTTCCAAAATCTAGAGGAGGAAGAAGAAGGGCGTTTTAAAATCGTTAAATCCAACCAAAAAGTCTATCGTTTTTGTCCTTTTGATGGCTCGCCGATGGAGGGTAAACTAGAAAGTATGTCGGACCGTAATGGAAACACTATGACGTTTCATTACGATTCAAATGGGCGTCTGGAGCGAATCAACGATACGCTCAGCCGCGATATTCTTATAGCCTATAATGACGATGGATTTGTTGAATCGGTCACTGACTTTGCTGGTCGCCAAGTACGATATGAGTACTATGGTAGCAATGAATTTGGCGGTAATTTCGGAGACTTGAAGTCAGTTACGACCCCAGTGGTTGCGGGCACTCCCAATGGTAACGATTTCTTGGATGGTAAGACAACTACTTATACTTACTCAGAAGGAAAGAGAAACGAGCGGCTCAACGGCAACCTACTTAGCATCACAGATGGACGCCGCAACGACCCGAATGATTCAACGTTTGGCGACGGTCCGTATCTGATAAACGAATATGCGGAGACCACAGATCCAAGCGACCTTGAGTTCGATCGCGTCATTCGTCAAACCCGCGACGATGGCATTGTTGATATTCACTACATGCGGGTGGAACCGTCTCCAGAAAATGGGGGAGCGCAGCTTCGCGTAATTGAAAACGATCACGTGGGCCATGTGAGAGAATACTTTTTCGATGTCGGAAACCGCTTGGTTCTAAAACGAGAGTACACTGGGACGGCCGATGCTGCATCTGTGACGACTGATACAAGCAATCGCCCCACGGGTAAGTTAAGGGCAGACGACCCCGACTACTTTGAAACGCGGACGGAGTACAATTCTGATTATCTGCCTACTCGCACGATCTATCCCAACGGAAATGTGATCGAAAACGTATATGCGGCAGATTTGGACCCGACCTTAGATGCTCGCTTCAGAGGCAATATACTTCAGCGGATTCAAAGCCCGGGCACACATTTGCCAGCAGGGGATCAAGAAAGCTTGGTCGAGACATTTGAATACGATTCCGACTTCGGTTGCAGTTCGTGCGGGTTCAATTTCGTGACCCGACATGTAGATGCCCGAGGGAATGAGACGCTCGCCGAATTTGACGATGCGGGGAATCTATTGAAACGAACGCATCGTATCTCTTCGATTATCGAGGAATTCAAGTACGACGATCGAGGTCGAATGATCGAACGAACCTTGCCTGATAACGGTTCGGGTCATCGTCGGGTTGATCAATTCACCTATTATGAGGAAGGCCCTCAAAATGGTTACCGCGCGAGCGATATAATTGATTCAGAGAATTTTGCTCTCACTACTCTCTATGAATACGATGCTGTTGGTAACGTGGTACGGCTAACGGATCCGCGCGGCAATGCGACTGACTTTGTGGTCAATTCTCTCAACCAGGTGGTGAGGGAGATCGGTCGAGAGGTCGAACTTCGAGGTGAGGCAAGCGCTCGCTACCAAAAAGACTATTTCTACGACGCGAATAATAACCTCGTTCGAAGCGATATTCAGAATATCGACCACAACGGCGTTCTCCAAGACAACACTCATTTCACTACGACTTACACGTACGATATGCTGGACTACCTTTTGCTGAAGCGAGAAGAGGTGGAAGCGGAGCGCGATGTTATAACCGAGTATCAATACGACGCTAAACGCAACCGCGTGTTAACTCGCTATGGTGAGTCAGTGAATGGCAACCAACCAGACAATCAGGTGGCTTATATCTACGACGAACGCGATTTGCTTTACCAATCCGTGCGTGCCCCGGGCCACGCGTCCCAATCGACGACTCAATTTGACTACGACGGTAATGGTAACCAAGTCGGGCAAACGCACGGCTTAGAAGAAGGCGGACATCTTAGCCAGATGACGTATGATGGCTTCGATCGGCTGGTGTCTTCGATTGATTCCATGGGCAATGAAAGTAATCGGACCTACGATGAAAATAGCAATCTTGTGAAGGTTGTGACTCTGGGCGAGTTGGATGACGTAGCGGGCAGTGCCGATAATATTCGTTTGAGCGAGACTGCTATTGTCTACGATGTCATGGACCGACAGATTCAGAGCGAGGTAGCCTTTTTCACAACAGAGACTGGAGAGGCAATTGCTGATGGAGTGGTGACGTCTTCGAAGACGTACAGCGACACGTCTCAAATTCTCACAGAAACCAACGACAACGGGAATACGCATAGCCGCAGTTACGATACGGTGAACCGTTTGGCGAAGGCGACTGATCCGAAGTCCAATACCGTTGAATACAGCTATGACGCGAATTCGAATGTCGTGCGTACCGTAGAAACGGAAAAATCCGACCTCGGCGCTGTGGATGAAGTCTTCGAAACGCAATACGTCTTCGATAGCTTGAATCGCCAAGTTGGGACCATTGATAATCTGGGTAATCGAAACGAGCAGTTCTACGATTCACGGAGTAACCGCACCTTGACCAGCGATGCTAACCGCTCCACCGATACAGACGACGGCAATCTGGTTTCTTATGCCTACGACGGTTTGAATCGCTTGCTTCGTACTGAGGTGATTTTGACGGCAGATGGATGGGGCGGCTCCGCGGAGATTGATCGCATTGTCACTGATCAACTTTGGGATGACTCTTCGCGCCTCGTCTCACAAATCGATGACAATGGAAACGCGACGATTTATACCTATGATCCGCTTAACCGTAAGACCTTGACGACCTTTGCCGATGAAACGGAGGAAGCGTGTGTGTACGATAGCTACGACAACCGAATCTTTTGTCTCGATGCGAATGGCAATGAAGTAACCCGTTCTTACGATTTGAACGACCGTATTGTTCGGGTGGATATAGAACTTGGAGCGGGCGTATCGGACGATACTACATTTGAGATCTTTGCCTATGATGGACTCAACCGTATTACGCATGCGGAAGATGATGACTCGGTGGTAACGCGTCAGTACGACTCGCTTTCTAATATCACTCTAGAAACGCAGAATGGAGTGAACGTTGCTTCTACCTACGATGGAGTCGGCAACAAGCTCACCTGCACCTACCCAGATGGACGGATAATCACTACGAGTTACGATGCTCTCGAGCGGAAAGCGACCATCCAAGACGAGGAGCAATCGATTGCGGTCTATTCCTATTTTGGCCCCGCTCGTGTTGAGCGGAAAGTCCTTGGGAATGGGACCCAAACGAATATGGAGTACGATGAGATCCGCCGCATGACGGAGATCGCTCATCGCCAGCCCGACGACACCATGTTTAGCGGCTACAGTTATATTTATGATCGTCTGGGCAACCGTTTGTACGAGCGCGACCTAGTTTTGGATACAGCAGATGCTTATAACTACGATTCGAATTATCGTTTGACAGACGTCGTCTACGATGCCTCGGGTGCCTCGATTGATCCTGTGCCCAATAATGCGACGGCTCCTTTGAACCTAGCTCTTATTGAAGGTCTCAGCCAAACGTGGCAGCTCGATGGGGTGGGTAATTGGTTGGAGCGTTCTGACGGAAGCGAATCCACGGCGTTTGTGGCCAATAAAATGAACGAGTACGATTTAGTCGATGGAGCGATGCAGGTTCACGACGAAAATGGAAATCTCACCAATGATGGAAATCGAGACTATATCTACAATTACCGAAATCAGTTGATTCGTATTAACGAGACGAGTGACTCGCTTGTCGGAAAATATGGATACGATGTATTTGGAAGGCGAATTCGGAAGGAGATTAGTGGAAGTGTCTTCGTTAACTATTTCTATGATGGGGAGCATTGTGTGGAGGAACGAGATGATTTTGAAGTCTTACTTAGGCAATATGTTTTCGGTGGTTTTGTAGATGAAGCGCTTGAGTTGAAAGATGGATCAGGTAATTATTATTATCATGCAAATAGCGTCGGCTCAGTTGCCAGCCTTTCGGGTGAAGAAGGTAAATTGGTAGAATCTTATGCTTATGACGCGTATGGAACGACTGAAGTCTTTGATGCAGCTCATCTAAACATTGGATCGAGTAGCTCGATTGGTAATACGTTTGGATACACTGGTAGGCGATTGGATCGAAGATCTAGTTTGTATTACTATCGTGCCCGCTATTTTAGTACTGAAAATGGGCGTTTTTTGCAACGTGATCCATTGGAATATATTGATGGAATGGGGTTATATGAGTATGTTTCGGATAACCCAGTTAATATAGTTGATCCATTTGGTTACGCAGGCGTCAAGGATCCTGGTTTGGGCCTCTTTTTAGAGCAATTTTATAACTTGCAATCGGTTTATCGAAACAGTGGAAATTTGAGCGACCTAATTGATAGGCAATTTGATTTTGCGAATAGCGACATATCCAATAATTTTGAATATTGGAATGGAAATCATCAATACACGGTTGAACTTAGACATTACGGAGGTAAGGTGTTTTCGCTAGGGACTTTAAATGCTAAGATGTTAGCTGGATTTGAATACTTTGGTAAGCTTCACGTTAAGAGACACCTTATTCCGATGTTTGAAAATGAGTTTTATTCTAAATATAAAAAAGCACTGTGTACTTCAAGTTGCATGAATGGAGAGACTAGTCATAGGTTGCAAATGGGAGTTTGGAATGAGGTTGTTAATACCCATGAGCAGTTTCTTAAAAATGTTAGACCAGCTATTGATATGACTTTAACTAATTCTAAGGGGTTTAATTGGTTTCACCGTAAATTTGCTGAAGATGCTGTAAAAGTGCAGGCGAGATATGCAAGGAGACAAGGCCGCTTGAGGGCACTTAAAAAAATATCTAAAGAAGGCTGTATCTAGAAGGTGTTTTTAGATGGAGCAGCAATTATTTTTTCTACCATGAAAACAAAAAAACTTTACGTATTCGGTATCGTTTGTTGGTTTTTTTTAAATTCAGCTCTAGGAGATCTTTACTATTTAGTTGTGGATTTAAACATAGACGAAGCAGTCCGCCGAGGTGAAACGACTGAATCCGGTATTCCGCGGAATGGTCTCATTCTTGCTCCAAATACCGAATACCGAGAATGGATCTATGATTCGGAAACTGGATATATCGGATTTGTTGATTTTACTACGCCACGTCCGGGGCGCAGTGTTGTGATTCCTGACGTGCCGATGGGGCTGCCGTTAACGGGGGATAGCGATGGGGATGGACTGGTTGACGATGCGGAGTTTATCTTGGGGACGGATCCTCTGGATCCGGATACAGATGACGATGGAATCAATGATGGGGATGCGGTTCGCTTGGGCTTAGACTCAGGGGCAGGTTCTATTACTGGAATTATTGCTTCCGTCGATACGGCGGGGACCGCCATGGATGTCTGCGCTTTGAATGATATTGTGGTTCTAGCAGATGGAGAGGCGGGAATCTCCGTTTTTAATATTTTTAATGGGATGGGCCCACAAATTATTGCTCAAGTGGATACGCCTGGCTTTGCTCAAGCAGTCGCGTGTGCGGATGGGCTTATTGCGGTCGCTGATAGAGAAGGCGGCGTATCCATTATCGATGTTTCGGATCCGGTTGAGGCGGGGATCTTACATCAAGTTTCTATAGAAGGGAATACCCAGCGGATTGTGATTGCTGGACAATTTGCTTTTGTGGCCAACAACCAAGGCTTGTTGTCGATGGTTGATTTGCTGTTAGGCACGGTGGTAAATGAATGGACGTTGAGCGGAAATATCGAAGATATGGCGACCGATGAGGATCTGCTGTATGTTCTAACCAGTGGTCAGCTGATTTCCTATCGTATAGTGGAGGATGAAATTGAAGAACTTGATAGTCTTGGTGTTTCTGGATCTGCTTCCCCCCAAGAAGTAGGCAAGAAATTGTACCCAGCAAATGACTTACTTTATATTGGTTGGTTTCGTGGATACACGGTTATGGACGTATCTGACCCGACTGCGTTGGCCTTTCGAACGATTGCGGATGGATCGACAGCAGCTGTGCATGACTTAGTCCTCAATGGCAATGGACTTTTGGTGGCTACTACCAGCTTTGCCGGACCGGGCACTTATGGGGTTTCACTGTACGATGCGACGGATCCTGGCGATGTATCTCAGTTTATAAGCGAATTTAGAACGCCTGGCGACAGCGTCGCCTTGGAGATCTACAACGGAATCGCTTATGTGGCGGATCGCAGCGCAGGGATGCAGGTCATCAACTATTTGGCGGTTGATCGCGAAGGAATCGATCCTACGGTTACCTTGACGACAAGCGTAGATGGCGAGGAGCCCCGCTCTATAGTAGAAGGACGATCGCTTACCGTGACTGCTCTTGCCCTAGACGATGTGCAGGTGCGCAATGTCGAATTTTACGTAGACGGAGTAAAGGTGGCTACCGACGGCAATTTTCCTTTTCAATTAAGTTTCAATACGCCTAGCCGCTCTTCGGGAATTGCTCGTTTTGAGGTTCAAGCTCGCGTGAGCGACACCGGTGGACGTGCCACATGGAGCGACACCATTGAGGTCGAGTTGTTGCCGGATACGACTCCACCTGAAATTACCAACATGACGCCACCGGACGGAGCTGTCAGGGGAGTCAATTTCGGTAGTATCCAGATTTCGTTTTCTGAAGCGATTGATCCGGATCAAGTGACGGATACAACCTTCCAATTGTTGAAGGAAGGAAGTTCGACGGCTTTAACGCCGGAGAGCGTACGCGTCCGTACCAGTGGACTTCGGGTCGACCTCGTTTATCCAAGAGCTGAAGCGGGCTTCTATCGCTTCGAGATTGCAGGGGATGAAATTGTTGATTTAGCTGGCAATGCGTTGGGTGACGAAATTGTTGTATCGAGTATTGAATTGCGCGAAGGGACGGCTTTCTGGATTGCTTCCAATGGAACGTTTGATTGGACGGATGCGGATAACTGGGCCGACGGAAAAGTGCCTGGGCCTGAAGATGATGTTATTATAGCTGGGGAGAATTATACTGTTAGCACCCCTTCTAGTATTGAGATAAATAACCTGTTTATAGCAGGAGATTTCACATGGCGTTCTAATAATAACAGTAATTGGAGGATCACGAATTCTCTTGAGTCTGTTGGACAATTAAAGATTGAGGGGGCTGGTACCTTTGAAGTGGGTACGATCAAACCGAGCTCTGAAGGGCAGCCTTTGATCATATCTGGTGGTGCGACCTTAGTAGGCGTGACTTTTGAAACCGATGTGATTATCGAGAATGGGGCCGAAGTTTTAATCGAAGAGGGCTTAACCCTCGATGGGATAGAAATTGATATTCAAAGTTCTTCTCTACGAACAGGATTATCCTTCGAAGGAGAAGGTGAACAGGTTTTGGGTGGAACCGGTACGATATTGTTCTCTGGAACTAATAGTGATTTGACGGAGGCTTTCGTCCTCTCTTCTGACCCAGCGACTTTGTTGATTGACGAGGGAATAGTGATCGAAGTGGAAGGGAGTTTGGCGAGGCTTGGAAACCAGCTTGTAGATTTGCCCGTTGCGTTTAATGGAACCCTTTTCACGGTTCCTGGAGAAAACTCCAAAAATATTCGTTTTCATAATGTGACGAATAATGGAAGCGTCGATGTAGGGGATTCATTACTTGAGTGGTGGAACGCAGAGAACAACGGTAGGCTCAAGCTGGATGTCGCGAGTAAAGTGGATGTTACCGGAGGTTTGGTGCTAGGAGGTGATTCAGATATTGAAATGGACCTCTTGAAAGACATCGGCCTAGGTTATCAACGAATTGAGGTAGAGGAAGCGACGGCTGAAGTACAGTTGGATGGAGGCTTGAAAGCGAATTGGGCTTATCGGTCTGCTCCGCTGCCAGGCCAATCGTTTATAGTTGTGGGTATTTCTGATGGAAGCGCTTCAGTTGCAGGAAGTTTTGAATCGGTTGAGATTGACCAGGCGGAGTTGGAAATTCGATACAGTGACGAACGAGTCGAAATATACTCAGAGGAAGTGATCGCTGTTCCGGCAGAAGATCCAGGTACAAGCCTAGCGGAAGCCTTCGCTTTGGATTCGAGTTCTGGCGGCGTGACAGTGAATGGAGAAATTACGGAAGGGGACGAGGGCGATTTATACAGTTTCGAAGTCAATCGAATCCAAGAGCTTGTTATTCGATTACGTGGCTTGGAATCGAATCTAGATTTGTATTTGGGATTCGACGACAACGATAATGGAGCGATATCCAGTGGAGAGTGGATTGAAACGGAGCGTCTAAGTAACTTGAATGATGAAGAGTTAGTGGAAGCTCTTTCCGCAGGAACATACTATCTTCTTGTAGACCCTGCTTCCAACGCCGGACCGACATCTTACACTTTGACGCTTACGTTTGAAGAGCGCACTCCAACGTCAACAGTTGATCCGGGCGAGAGTCTCCCGACTGCGCTTGATTTGGGAGTGTTGAATGGTTCTTCGGTTTCTTACTTCGATGGCGTTGGCTCTGCGGATGTTCGTGACTACTACCGTTTTGAAGTGACCGAGCTTTCTCGCTTCGATGCGACTTTGAGCGGAGTATTGGAGGACAGCTATTTGTACCTTGGTTTCGACGAGGACGGCGATGGTGTTTGGGACAGTGGGGAGACAATGGAGAGTTCTACATCTACTGGAATCGCTGACAAGACTCTTACGGAGACTTTGGTTCCTGGGGTTTATTTCTTCCAGGTGACGCGTCGTGGCTCGGCGTACAACACAACGTATCAGCTTGATATGTCTTTGACGAAGTTGGCTGACCCAAC
>JAKYXN010000093.1 GCA_022538095.1 Puniceicoccaceae bacterium K14
CTCTGGCCGATGCGTTGAGATCCATCACGAAACAGGATTGCGAGGCATTCTTTAAGCATGCCAATTATGCGACTGAATGAATGAAAGATGCTCTATCTGTATACTAACGATTATCGGGACCAATGATAGGACAGCTAATTTATGCAAAGCAGGCCGTCCATCGGTGAGGCTACATGTAAAAACCGCTTACCTAAAAATCTGAGCCCAATAACGAGTAACCTCATCAGAGGAGCGCGATATTTCGTAGAGCTTCCCTTGGATCGATTCTGGAGTATAGATTGCGGGATTCTCAATCAGCTCAGGAGCTCGTTTTCTTATCAACTCTACTGCTGCATGATTAGGGGATGCGTAATTCAAATAAATTGAATTATCCGCAGCCACCTCGGGATCCATCAAGTAGTCTAAAAATTGGTAAGCCAAATCCCGATTGTCACTCCTTCTATTTAAGCAGACCAAATCCGTGTAGCCTTCTGAACCTTCCACTGGTACAACATATCCAATATTTGGGTTTCTCTCCATAGCGGAAAGCACATCGCCAGAGTACATAATCGCCATAGCGATCTCACCGCTGTTCAGAGACTGCTCAACAAGTTTGATATTCGAGCTCACAATTCCGAAAAACCCCGATTGGTTTAACCGATTAATCCGCACAGCAGCGTTTCTCAATTCATCCGCGTCATCACTCTGGAAATGATAGCCCAAGCTCAATAACGACAAAGAAAAGGCCAGGTTCTTATCAGCCGTCAAACCAAGCTTCCCCTTCATCGAAGAATGGGGTTCAAAAAAATCAACCCAGCTATCGATCGGTGCATTCACCAAGTCTTTGCGATAAGCGATCCCTGTCGTTCCCAAAAGATACGGGATTGAAATATTATTTAAAGGCGACCCCATCCGTTCAGTATATTCACGCCCGATGTGGCGATAATTCTGCAACTTCCCAAAGTCCAATTTCTCAACCACGCCTATCGACTGAAGCTCCATCATTTCCTTTCGTCCCGCGACGATTACGTCGAAATAATTCGGAAGAGTCATCACCATACGCGCCAATTCGGCCGGTTCATCATATTCCGTGTATTCAACGGTACACCCATTTTTACTAGCAAAGGAGCTCAATACCGGAGAACGCTCTTCAATCGGTAAATCTTCAGGAAGCGAATCATCTAATTGAATAAAACCAGACCAGTTCAAGATTCGCAAAACAGGAGCCTCCACTTCTGCAGATAAACGAATATTTAATGCGGGAAGCGCGAGGCAAACAATGCCAAACCAGCCAAAGGACACCCCAAGCCTGGACATAATTTTGGATACTAGAGTCATCAGAACACCACACTCTACGTAAAAATACGGTAAAGCGAAGTAAAAAAACTAAGTAGCTTACTCATGTAGTCCATTGAAAGAAGCTAACACGCTTATAACGAACAAACTAAGCCGTCATAAGAAAGTTCAATATTTTTGGGTAACGC
This sequence comes from Puniceicoccaceae bacterium K14, assembly GCA_022538095.1. Lineage (GTDB taxonomy): Bacteria > Verrucomicrobiota > Verrucomicrobiia > Opitutales > Opitutaceae > JAKYXN01. The sequence continues at coordinate 1,464 of JAKYXN010000093.1, forward strand.
GGCGTTCGTTTGATCATGGTCTAGCTCATGAGCCATGTGAATCAGGTAAGTTTTCTTCGCCCCAATCCTTTGAGCCGCTTCAACAGCCTGAGCAACAGTCATGTGAGTCGGATGCTCTCGATGCCTCAAACCATCGAGTACCAGCAGATCAACCCGATCCGCTAATTTCTGAGCGTCTTCACTGACTGAGTTGCAATCTGTATAATAAGCGAACCGCTTACCAGATGCCTCTTCAAACACCAAACCAAGCGTTTCAACCGGACCGTGGTCTTGCGTAACCGAAGAAATCGACCCAACTCCAAGATCGAGAAAAGGCGGCATTGGAATGCCTTTAAATGCCGGGTAACCTCTCACCACTGGGCGATCGCAAATCGCATAGTAATAGATTTCCTTCATTCGGCTCAGTCCATGATCATTAGAATAAACCGGCAACGCTTCGCCAGACTTCAGATCACAGTAACGCCGCATATCATCCATCCCCAATATGTGATCCGAATGTCCATGCGTCAAAATGACCAAATCAATTTTTGGGATCCGATGAGCAATCGCCTGCAAACGAAACTCCGGAGCCGCATCCACCTGAATATTTAACCCACCCATTTCCACATGGATGTGAGAACGAAACCGGCGATTTCTCGGATTCGTCGACGTACACACTGGACAATCACATCCAATCATCGGTACGCCATGCGAAGTCCCTGTTCCTAAAAATGTGATTTTCATAAATACTGCACTCTATGGACGAAATTTTGTCATTCTTGCCAAGCAGAGAAACATTTCAGACACCCTCGTAACAAATTAGCTTCAAAACGAAATCATAGGCAAAATATCTTGGCATGCCTGCATTCTCGCCAAGGATCTAGCTTTCAATTCAATGAATACTACCAAAAAAATTCTAATTCTCTGCACAGGCAATTCCTGCCGCAGTCATATGGCAGAAGGAATTCTCAGGGCTGCTTTGGACGATCGCTTTGAGGTCCATTCCGCTGGTGCAAAGCCCGCCGGATACGTTCACGAACTTGCGATTAAAGCAGTGAGCGAAATCGGCGTCGATATCTCTAGCCACACCTCCAAACATCTAGATCAATTCCTCGATACTGGTATCGATACAGTAATTACCGTTTGCGGTAACGCTAACGATGCTTGCCCTGTCTTCCCAGGCGATGTTAATCGCTACCACTGGGGCTTCGAAGACCCACCGCACGCACAACGCGACGGCGAAGAACCGATCGAAGCCTTTCGTCGTATTCGCGACGAAATCAAACTAGTTTTCGAAGCGTACGCCGCTGGATTACAGGAGCAGTAAACCAACCAGGCAACAGACTCAATTCTTGTCATTCAGTATCACAATCGCTCGGTACTAACAGCAGACACTCTTCCATAAGTAAGCTTTACGGCTTTCAGTTTTTTGAGCGCATAGCCCGGCCTTTCATACGGCTAAGGGCTACTGGCGTAACTCCAAGATAGAGCACGATATCCGCTTGCGTAACATTTTCAAGAATTTCGGGAGCTTGGTCTCGTAGCGAGCAATAGCGTTCATATGGACTCAGCGTTAGAAATTCGCGCTCTCGTCTCTCTTTAACGAGAGCCACTTGGATTAGGCGCTCAATCAACTCATTGGCCAATTCTAAATCCGTCTTCGCACAAGCTCTTAAATCCTCTAGCGAGAAACTAAACAAGCTCGAGCCCTGGAGAGCCACCGCCCCAAATGGAAGAGCCTCTTTTTTCATAACACAGTGAAGGCTTCCCACCAAGGCTCCGCCACTGAAAAAAGTCTTTATCGCCTCTTTTCCCTCTAGCGTCAAATAAGTGGCCTTAAGCAAACCACTCTTCAGGTAATAAAAACGCCCGCCCGCATCGCCTTGTCGGAAAAGAGCTTGGTCCTTCTCTATAGAAAATGGATGACCGTGTATCGCAAGGTACTGATCGTACTCTCATTGAAGTGACATTTATTGATCGAGGTTAATTACGGCAGACCTAAAAGTAATTAGGATGTCGTCCCTATGATACTTAAAGACAAGCATGTTGTTCTAACCGGGGCAAGTTCAGGCATAGGCCGCGAAATAGCACTAACCCTTGGGGGCGAAAACAGGTTGGAACTGTTGGGCCGAGATATCGAGAGCTTAGAAAATCTCGCCGTTCGCTTTCCAAACTCAAACGCATGGCAGTGTGACTTATCCCAAAGAGGTGAAGTCGAGCAAACCGCAAGGAAACTTACAGAAAGATGCGAACAACCCATCGACATTATTATCCTTAACGCAGCCGTTCAAACACCTCAGAGCCTGAGCACGCCCAGTTTCGACATGGATACAGCCGAGACAGAGTTAACGATCAACTTCCTGTCGATTTGTTCTCTTATAAATCAACTTCTTCCCTTTCTCCCCAAAGGAGCAGTCATCGCATTAGTGAATACAGGGTTGGCAATCGCCCCCAAGAAAAGCTCCCCAATTTATTGTGCGAGCAAAGCGGCCTTAAGAAGCCTAGGCCATTCGTTAAGCTACGATTTAACACCTCGCGGCATCCATATTAGACAGATTTATCTACCATTGGTGGATACGCCAATGACTCAAGGCCGCGGATCTAAAAAAATAACTGCCGAATATGCAGCAAGATCTGTTCTTCAAGGAATCGAAGGAAAACGAGAAGAAACATTCGTGGGCAAAACAGCAATACTGTGGTGGCTCTCTCGCATCGCACCGAGAGTTGCAAGAAAAATACTAGCCAACCAGTAACCGGAGGACCTCATGAAACCATTGCTCGTCCTAGGAGGAACACTCGCCGCAACCTTCGCGTCCACCTTCTTAATACTAGCCATCTTTGGAGGGTTTGGAGCCGAAGACGCTCGTCAACTAATCGAAACCGTTTCGAATATTGATAAAGTTTGGGTCGCAGCTCTTCTGACCACTCTCCTCTTCGCTGATCTTTTTGTAGCCATGCCAACTTTAACCCTCTGCATTTTGTCTGGCTACTATCTCGGACCTTGGGTGGGGGGGAGCGACTGCAAGCGCTGGAATGCTCCTAGCTGGAATAGGTGGATACAGTCTAAGCCAGCGTTTTGGTATGGGTATGCTAAGGTGGATTTGCCGCGACGAAAAAAAACTTGAAGAATCCGTTTCGCTTTTCGCTAAACGAGGGCCAATCCTCTTACTATTATGTCGCGCTTCGCCTATACTCCCAGAAGTAAGCAGTTGTTTAGCAGGGGCAACCAAGATGAAGTTCATTCGCTTTCTATTATTCTTCGGCTTGGCCACCATTCCTTATGCATTCGCGGCCGCTCGCGCTGGCTCCATCAGTAGCCTTGATGACCCAAGCCCTGCAATTTTCACCGCAGTCGGAATTTCGCTGATGCTTTGGTTAATCTGGTGGCGTATGGCAGCTCGCTGGAAAAGCGAAGCAAAGATCCAGTCAAACGAGTAGGCAGCTGGAAATAAGAGCCAAGCCAGAGCAATCGCAAACCGCCATTCGGCACCTATCCCCTAATCACTTATCCCTAAATCTCGAATATACACAAAAAAGCCTCCAAGCATAAAAAATGCGGGAGGCTTTTTAGTGGCGGAGAGAGAGGGATTCGAACCCTCGGTACGAGTTTCCCCGTACGACGATTTAGCAAACCGTTGCTTTAGACCACTCAGCCATCTCTCCACAAGGTCGAAAAACGGGAACTCTGCTCATCTTGATACCAAGATCAAGCCATAAAATTGGCTTTTTTTCAGGCTTGACGATATTGGGTTACGTTTTTTTTACAAAAACGATTCTTCTATATAGATAATTTCAAGCAAAATCTTCTATAAACTTGCTTATCATCTTTTCCCTGATACAAATTTCATCCCGGCTACTAACTGTATTATCTTTCCTCCTACTCCTATGCAAATACTCAAGAATGTCGCACCAATCGTATTCGTTTTGTTAATTACCCTTGGAATTGTTATCTATCAAAAAACAACCGATGACACCACTCACTACGAATTTCTTGAAGAACTAGAAGAAGCTCGACTCGCAAGTATCGAAGAATCCCTCACGGTTACCGAACTTGTTAAAGACGAGACGACACATACCCTCAGCATAAACTCTGCAAGCAAAGTGCTTGCAATGGAAGAGCTACTACAAGAGGAAATCGAAGCGTCACGCACTCGTACAGCCGAGCTGGAGCAGGAATTCACGACCCAACGCATTGCCATTGAAGAGCAAAAACGAAACGTCGCCATTGAAGCCGAGCTACTCGCAGCTCAAAAGGTGGAAATACAAAATGCTATTACTGCAGAGCTCCAAGCCGCCGAGCAAGCGAAGCAAGAAGCCATTCGCTTGAATACAGAAGCCATCGAAGCCGCTAAGCTTCTCGCCGCAGAAAACGAACGGATCAAAGAATTAGCAAATGACAAAGCAGAGCGACTACTTGAGGTAGCAAAAACTAAAGCAGAGGTTGAAGCACGCAAACAAGCAGCTGTCATTATTGCTGAAGCAGAATCAACGAAAGCTCAACAAACGGAGCGTACTCTTTTAGAAGCCAAAGCAGAAGCCGAACGCATTATCGCAATCGCGAAATCAAAAGCGGAAATTGAAGCTCGCAAGCAAGCAGCTAACATCCTGGCTGAAGCCGAGATTCTCAAAAATCAAGAGAAGGAACTCACTCAAGCCAATGCTAACGCAGAGGCGGAACGTGTTCTAGCACTCGCTAAAGTCAAAGCTGAAGAGCAAGCCCGCCTCCATTCGGAGCTCATGATGGAAGAAGCGAAATCAATAAAGGCTCAAGCTGAAGAAGAAGCTGCCATCATCGTAAGTCTTGCGAAAGAAAAAGAACAGATGCTCGAAGCGAAGGAACAAGAAATTGCTCAGCTCGAAGCAGAGAGCCTTAAAAAAGCTGAAGCCATCGCCAACGGCCGTATTGAAACACTCATGGCTGAAGCCGAAACCATTAAGACTGAAGCTCAAAAAGAAGCTGCTGGCATAATCAAGCGAGCGAAGAAAATAGAAAAAGCCCTCAAGCTAAAAGAAACGGAAATTGCTAAACTCGAAAAAGAATCAATTCGAAACGCCGAGAAAGCCGCTCAATCACGTATCGAAATACTAATGGCCGAAGTTGAAGCAATCAAAACGCAGGCTAAAAAAGAAGCAGCAGTTATTATCAGTCGAGCGGAAGAGATTGAACAAAACCTAAAACTTAAGGAAATCGAAATAGCAAAACTAGAAGCAGACACGATTAAAAAGGCAGAGCAGGCCGCTCAGAATCGTATCGAAACTCTACTTGCTGAAGCAGAAGCGATAAAATCCCAAGCACAAGAAGAGGCCGCAATGATTCTCAGCCAGGCAGTATACAAAGAAGAAGTTCTCAAACTCAAAGAATCTCAAATCGCGAAACTGGAAGAAGAAGCCAAAGCCCGTGTTGAGATGCTTATAGCAGATGTAAAGACTTCTATTAGTAGCGAAAAAGCAGCTGTAGAGAATGCTGCGCAGCCATCAACTTTAAAACCAACCGCTCTCAATAACGTTAAAGCCGTCGCCGTTGCCAAGTCCATTGTAACAAAGGAACCAAATCAAGTTTCCAAAACAACCGCTTCAAAATTAGCTCAACCAGTTACTCAATCAGCTACCACTGCAGCGGTGAAAAGAACACGCTCAGCACCTACCCGTCCGAGCCAAATTGCTGATATTTCCGGATACAGCCAAGAAGCATGGCGCAAAGGCTCTAAGGTTCTTGTACGAGCCGCTCCCACAAGACCAACAGCAACGACAGTCCAGTAATTCCTATAACACATCGTCCCGAACTCCAATTCGGTGACTATGCGCTCACCTCCCCTTGGGTTTTTGAGCGACCCAAAATCGGCAGTCTTCGGAGAAATCCTGAACGACTGCCTTTTCTTTTGCTATCGAGCTACGCATGCAATCTTCCACCAACGAAAAACCAGCGTCATGAAGCAAAGAAATCACCTCCTCCCTATTCGGCACGTGCATAAACGTTTTCCCATGGTCGGTCTGGAAATGACGATCTCCATAATCTATTAAGTTAGGATTTTGCGACAAATCGTGAGCGGGGTCTGTAGGGTCCTGAAATATTCTACTATATAGAGGGCTATCTCGATCCAGGGATGTGAAAACGAACACACCTTCCGGCTCAAGAACTCGGTAGATCTCTCGCACAGCTTTCAGTCGCAACCTCCTTCCCGGGATCTGCATAAGACCGTTGAATGCGAATAGCACCGACTTGAAGCTTCCAGGCTCCCAAGCGAGAGAAGTCGCATCCCCTTGACTAAAAGTAGCTGAAATGCCCAAAAAGTCGGCAACATCCGATGCCTGACCAACCATCTCCTCGGCTAGATCCACACCGACAACTTTCTTAAAGCCGCTTCGAATCAGCCCTAATGTCACACGCCCCGCCCCACAGCCTAAGTCCAGCGTGGGTCCACCTTTTTCAATGTGCTTCTGAAACAAAACTGCTTCAGATTCCCAGAGACCAATGTTCACTGTTGCTCGAGCATAGTGCTCAACCGTTTTTTCTTCATTAAAATAGTGACGTACCGTCTCAATATCCATACGAACTACACCCAAACCCATATCCGAACTCAATTTCAACTGAGTTTCCTCAAGGATTTCGAATTAATTGAAACTTTTTCCGGAAAAAGATTGATTTGAGGAAAAGACATGGCCTTATTACGCGATTTCAATTTTCCAAATGAAAGCAACCATTCAAACACACGGCAAGCAGTACACGGTTCAAGAAGGCGACGTCCTTATCCTGAACCGCTACCCTGAAACGGAAGCTGGTGCAAAGCTCGAACTGAACGAGGTCTTGACCGTTGGCGAAGGCGAAAGCTTCAAGCTAGGCAAGCCTTTCGTTGAAGGTGCAAAGGTAACAGCAACTATTTTAGAAAACAAACGCGGACGCAAAGTTCTAATCTTTAAGAAGAAGAAGCGTAAAGGTTACGAGAGAACTCGTGGACACCGCCAAGAACTATCGGTTATCAAAATCGATTCAATCGTAGCGTAAGCGAAACAACCAGGAGGCGCTAAAAATGGCTCACAAAAAGGGACAAGGAACAAGTAAGAACGGACGTGACAGTAACGCGAAGAACCTCGGAGTTAAGAAATTCGGAGGGGAATCAGTTATTGCTGGTAACATCATCGTACGCCAACGCGGAACACGTTTCCACCCAGGCAAAAACGTTGGTATCGGTCGCGACCACACTCTTTTCTCACTAGTAGACGGTAACGTAAAGTTCGACAAGGCTCACCGCTCAGTCGAAGTGGTTGCACTCGAAGCATAAGAGAAACATTAAAGACTTTATCGAACCTCTCCGATTACTGGAGAGGTTTTTTTGTGCCCAAATTTTCCACCAAAACGAAATCGATGCCGGACAGTCAACATCTACGCAACCTCCTAAAACAAAAGGAACTCATTGAAGGGCATCTCGCATGGATTCATGCTGAAATTGAACGCGAAACCCAAATTTCTTCTCAAGAGCAAGAGGCTCTAGATGCGTCGCCCATCCCCAAGAAACGTATTGAAGTAGGCTCTAGCGAAAAAACCCGCTCCCCTCAAGTGCTTCAGCAGTCCGACGCCCTTCCCGACTTGCTCGAGCAGCTAGGGCCAGACAGTACATCCGCCTCCAGTGACACAAAAAAGGGATGCTTCATCTACTTCGGGTTCGCAGTAGCCGCTCTCGCAGCACTCATCACCTACATTTACACGGCTTACTAGGGACTTGGGCAACGTAGTTCCCTCGAAAACGAGCCCCTGCCAGCTTTGAGTTTATTCACGAACACTCCCTAGCGAAGCGCGTGAGCATTCGCCATTGCGATACCGCTCACCATGCTACCTACAACTCCTAGAAACCCCTGGTCAGTACCGCACAAAAAGAGGTTATCAAAACCAATCCGCCCATCTTTCATTTTCTCCTTTGAACCATAAATCGCTCCCCGCTTTCGCCAAGTAAAACGCTCTACCGTCTTCGGTGTAAACATATCAACAGCGATTCGTGAAGCGAATGGATTAGATTCAGGTTTCGGCAAAAATTGAGACGATGCCTTCCAGATAGAGTCAAACCATTGATCTTTTTTTTCGTAATATTCATTCTCCGAATACAAATCCCAGGAATCAAAATTAGCCAAACAAGTCATCCTCACAACCCCCTCCGCGAGATCTCCTTGCTCACCATACTCGAAATTATTGGGGATGCAAATTACACCGCTTCGCAAATCGACTGGATCAGAGGGTGACTGATAATCAAATACTTCACTGTCATTGAAAAAAACAATCGTGTCATCGCCCCACCCCCACGATTTTGGTTGCTCCGAGAATACAGAAATCGTCTCAACAAATGCTAAACGATCGTCATACGTGGAGCGGTCAAATTCAACCTTGGGAGAACACATTTCCAATGTTTCCTCGTATCCCGCGGAAGACAGTACAACATCCGCTTGAACCTGCTCGCCATTGTCCAACTCTAAACGAGAAACCTTATTGCCTTCAGCTATGATTTGCGAAATCCCCGTCTTCATTTTTCGAATACCACCAGTTTCTCGATAGCGCTGAAGAAGTAATCGAATGATGGGACGAATTCCATCGAATGGCCGAGCAAATCCCTCCAAGAACAAAGCCTGAAACATGATAGCGAATTGCCCGAAATCCATGTCATTCACTGTAGCGCTGCCATAGTACATAATAGGACAAAACAGCATATTCTCCAGCAACGGATCCGAAATCCTCAGCCTCAACCTTTTTCGTGCAGATACAAATTCACCCGTCAGACTATCGTTGTCATAATTTTTGATATCCTCAACTAGGCTCAAGAACCCATCAATTTGAGACGGAAAGACTCGCTCAATTTCACTGACAAAAAACGTAAATTCATTCGTAAATCGCAAGTCAACGCCTGGAAACGCTATTCGCGATTGTTTTTGCGGACACAACCCAAGGTCGTCACGATTGATCCGCAGTTGCCGCAAAATTCGATTTAACGGAGCTCGTTTGCTGCTTTTCGCATCGACAAAGTTCGTCATCGCGTGGAGCCCAACGTCGAACTTGCGGCCGTCTTTCGCATAAAAACTATTCAAACCGCCCGGTGCATTATGGCGTTCGAAAATGCACACTTTTTTTCCAAAATGGGCCAAACGAATTCCAGCAGCCAAGCCAGACATACCAGCTCCAATAATTGCGACGTCGTAGCGTTCCATGCTCGGTTGTACCCTCTTCTAGAAATAAAAAAAGCCCGAACAAAGTCGGGCCAAAAAAATAATTACGGCCTATATTCTAGACCAATGCATTAAACTTTGGAGTCAAATAAGCTGCGCAGCTGCCCAAAGAAGCCAATTCACCATAGTCAGCTTCAGGTACTTCAATGCCATGCTTCTTGCGTAGCTCCATCACGATATCGAGGAAATCCATGGAATCGAGATCCAATTGCTCTCTCAAGGCAACATCGGGATTTATATCGCTAACATCCTCATCAGGAGCGATTTCCGCGATTATGTCGATAACCACTTGTTTACATTCTTCGTTAGTCATAAAAACGATCTTCTTATCTTTGCTATTTTGTAAAACGCTTGATGATCAGCGCTGAATTGATACCGAGCATACCAAAGGAGTTATTTAAAATGGCGTCAACCTGTTTCGCTTTAACAGGCTTGTTCAGAACTAGGTTAGGCAAAGCGCATTTTGGGTCGAGGTTATCCACGTTGATTGTAGGATGAACCATACCGTCATCGAATGATGGTAAATTGCCTGCCAGCTCGAGTGAGCCCGCAGCACCCATAGCGTGCCCAATGTAGCCTTTCGTGTTGTTAATGTGAGTCTCAGGGCAGTCCGCAAAAACCTCTCCAATCGCCTCGCATTCTTGGATATCTCCCATTGGAGTCGCAGTTGCATGCGTGTTTACAATATGGATATCACTTGCTTGCATACCTGCACGCTTAAGTGCAGCTCGCATACACTCCGCCTGACGTTCTGGGTTTGGCAAAACATAATCCGTCGCATCTGAGTTTACGTGATAGCCCACAACCTCCCCATAAATCTTAGCTCCTCGCTCAAGAGCATCTTCTAAACGTTCTACTGTATACAAACAACCACCCTCAGAAACAACGATGCCGTTCCGGTCCGTATCAAACGGACGAGAGGCCTTGCTCGGATCCTCGTGTTCCGCTAAAGCTCCTTGACTCTTAAAGCCGGCAAAAATGCCAAAGGTTTGAATACTCTCAGAAACCCCTCCGGCTATGGCAAAATCAACCTCGCCCAGTCGGAGCATTTGCACCGCATGGATGAGACCAAGATTTCCGGCAGCGCAAGCCGCTCCCACCGTATAAGCGGGACCCGTCACCTTGAGATTTAGCGATGCCTCTCCCGCCGGGTTATTCGATACCGTACGCGGGTTATGGTGGTGGCTCCAGTACTTTGTATCGTAGTCAAACTGGGAAATATTATAGACCTCGTTTTCCGTCTCAACATTACCATGCTCAGTCGTACCAACGTATATGCCGACTCGGCTCTTGTCCACAGACTCAAAATCTATCCCGCAATCAGCAACCGCTTCTCGTGCGCAATAAATGGAGATGCTTCCAGCGCGAGTCCCGACCCGAAGCTCTTTTCGCTTTTGATACCTCAACGCATCGAAATCGCAAACGCCGGCTAACACATCTCCCATGTACCTCATTTCGATACGGGAGACGCCCGCTTTGCCTTCTAGAAGATTCTTACGATACTCCTCAAGACTGTTTCCGTTGGGAGAAGTCAAACCGACTCCCGTTATAACGATTCTGCTTTGCTGCATTGAAAAAAATCCGATTGAACTCAGCAAATTAGCTAGAGTTTCTTCATTGCGTAGCTAAAAACACAGGCTGATCAACAATAATCAAAAAATGAAAGTACTTGTCATAGGAGGAGCCGGCTACATCGGTAGCCATTGCGTGAGACAACTGACCTTTGCAGGCCACCAACCCGTTGTCTTAGACAACCTAGCCATAGGCAGCAGGCAAGCAGTCTCTCCAGAAGTTCCATTCTACGAAACCGACCTATCGGACAAAGCAGCAGTCACCGAAATCCTTAAGAAAGAGGGCATAGAAATCGTTATGCATTTCTCCGCTTTTTCTTTGGTTGGAGAATCCGTTGGCGAGCCTGACAAGTATTACGAAAACAATGTCGTTGGCACCCTTCGAGTTTTGCAAGCGATGAAAGACGTAGGCATTAGAAAATTCGTATTCTCCTCAACTGCAGCTACTTACGGCATCCCAGACGAACTTCCAATTACGGAAGACACAAAGCAAGCTCCGATCAATCCATACGGGCAAACGAAGCTAGATGTGGAAAATATGCTCAAAAATTTCTCCAAAGCCTACGGGTTGAGTTTTGCCGTTTTCCGCTACTTCAATGCAGCTGGCGCAGCCGAAGACGGGTCCATTGGCGAATGCCGTCCTATCGAGACACACCTAATCCCTAACGCTTTCTACGCCGCCCAAGGAAAGAAAGATGTTTTCAATGTCATGGGCACTGACTACCCAACCCCAGACGGCACTTGCTTGCGCGACTACATCCATGTTGATGACATCAGCCGAGCGCACATCGCATCGTTCGATAAACTCGAAGAGCAAGGAACCTCACTTTTCTACAACCTCGGTACTGGCAACCCAATGAGTGTTAAGGAGATCCTCGACGCCATTGAAAAAGTCAGTGGCCTAAAGATACCAATCAAATACGCCGACCGCCGCGCTGGTGACCCGCCTTCTCTCTACGCAAATTCCAGCAAAGCGCAAAAAGATTTGAATTGGACAATTAAGTTCAAAGATGCCGAATCAATCGTCGAAACAGCGTGGCGATGGCACAAATCACATCCAGATGGATTTGAAAAATAAAATAATTGTTTTCCCTTAATAATTGCAACTTGGTAAAGTTGCACTATGTTATAAAATCATTTACTATAAGGTAATTTGACAATTGAGGTTGCCGAATACAAATTTTTACGAAAACAATTCTTAACGCACAGTTAGATTATTGTTACATTCTAACAAATGCAAAATGCCCATTAACCTAGCCACAACCTAAATGAATGCTATTATCATCGAAGACCAAATTTTGTTCCGCGAGCTCATCGTTTCTGTTCTACGAGGAGATTTCGGACTGAATATTGTTGGTCAATTCGAAGACGGAGAAAACGGATTGGCCGCCTGCCTTGACCAAAAACCCGAACTGGTCGTACTCGATTTAAAAATCAAAGGACTCGGCGGACTAACCGTTTTCAATCGACTCAAAGATCTCTGTCCAGAAACAAAAATTATCTTGGTCTCTGCCCATTTCACACCGGAAATCGTCAAGACCGCAGTCGAAAAAGGCGTAAACGGCCTAGTCACGAAAAACAGTAGTTTTGAGAGCCTAAAGGATGCAATCGGTCAGATCATCAAAGGAGCCGTCTACTATTCGCCAGAAGCCTACTCGCTTCTCCGCCAACCAATCACCAACAAAGAATACGTTGACGGTTTAAAAATGCTCACGCCACGCGAAACGGATGTTTTGCAAATGGTGGGTGAAGGCTATAGCTCGAAAGAGATTGCGAGCCAGTTCAACCTTAGCGTACGCACCATCGACGCCCACAGGAGCAATATCATGAGAAAGCTCAATTTACGCGGAGCAACTGACATGACGCGGATGGCAGTTAAGCTTAAGCTCGTTAGCCAAGACTAACTGAGCTCAAACGAATTAAAAAAACATACGCGACTTCCACCAGGAGTCGCGTTTTTTATGCGTTGATTAAGTCAATTGGCTACCAATCCCAATCTTCGCAGCCTTAAAGCATTTAAGCGCATACAAGGTAACCGTCCGTCGTAGAGCGTCTATTTTTTAGAGCTGTGATTTGGTATGTTTTATGAATGTCTCAAATCGAAACGGAACGTTGCTACGTTTACT
>JAKYXN010000094.1 GCA_022538095.1 Puniceicoccaceae bacterium K14
TTTGCAAAAATGTGAAATTTATTGAAAGGAAAACCAATTAAATAGACATAAACAACTGAAGAACAACTACTTGAATAAGTTTTCAGATTTCGGGATAATTGCAGCGTCGATTGGATTTTTACCGAAAGGACACATTCAATAAGCACCTTAAGCTACAACTCGTACTTCCATTCCATGGGAATGAATCACTGACCCCGCATAGTTCTAGAATTTAATAGCAGTCATTAAATAAGATTATGGGAATCGGTTCTTCTTGAAATGTAGAGATATATAGGAATTCTGGAGGATTGATTTATCTTACACTATCGTGAAATCTAACTCACAAAATCTCCTACAAATTGTCTTTTGGAAGAAGGCTATGATCTTTGCCTTCTTGGTGTTCTTCCTACTTACATTAATAGATTACTTCAAAGGTGGCCTAGATGATAGAGCAGCGTGGTTGTGGCCAATGCTTTTCGTCCCACTGATTTTGTATCTACTAGGAGTCATTTACGGAGATGTGCCCGCACGGTTCTATAAGATTGATTCCCTCAAGCCATTCCCCGTCCCCTTCGCCCATCAATATGACAGATGCGTTCTCGCACTCATCGTCCTCTTCACAGGGCTATTTCTCAATTTCCTATTGTTTCTAGCAGCGATCACTTTCGACAGTGGCCACTTCCTGATCGGCCTCTACTCCCTATATATGGTGCTTATGCTACTAGAGCTTCCTAACAGTCTGCGAATTTTCCGATTCATCCAGCACATTAACACAATGCAGTATGTGAATGTGGTGAACCCTGAAACATTCCGCAAAGCGATCGACTACTACAAGCCCTCTCAGTTCGAACTTACCGGACAATCTCGAACCGACTACCTTAAGGACCTCTACAAAAGCCTTATGGAGGAAGCTAAAAAACTAGCCGTTAAAGAGTCTCCTCTAAAAGAAGAGCAGCAAATCGCTTTGAACCTGGCTGTTAGATCTGGAGAAGCCCTACGGCGCTGCAAAATTTCAGCACAGGAGGAGAACTACCCTCGCCTACGGGCCAATCTCCTAATCCTCGAAGCTCTCGAGCAATGTGTGTCTCTCGAATTGCCACAGGAATACACAGGATTCAAAAAATTGGCGACCGAAAACGATTAGCGACAAACAGCCTTCGCTAAAATTCGAAAGAAAGCGCAACAGAACAAGAGGTGGCATGGAAGTAGCATAACGAGCTCAGTTCAACTTAACCACATTGTTCAAAACTCCACCAATCCTCCCGGGCCTCCGCCAAGGTCGATTTGGACCTTTCTTTCGCAATTGCATACATGGCTATTCGAATCGCTCTCAATCACAGAACTCATTATAAATACGATCGACTCGCTACACTTGGCCCACAAGTAATTCGACTACGTCCCGCACCTCACTGCCGTACTCCCATAGTGAGTTACTCCATGAGGATCTTGCCCAAGGATCATTTCTTGAATTGGCAACAAGACCCACAAAGTAATTATCTGGCACGATTAGTCGTTAATGAGCCCACCGACGAATTCGGCATTGATGTAGACCTAGTCGTCGACCTAGCCCCCATAAATCCATTCGATTTTTTCCTCGAAGAAAGCGCTCAAAAATACCCATTCGAATATTCGACTGCTTTAAAACGAGAGCTCCGCCCCTACTTTGCTAAAATGCCAATGAAGCCTCGCTTCAACGAGCTTTTCGAATCAATCGACAAATCAGAAAAAATCACACTCGATTTTATTTCCGGAATCAATCAGTTGGTTAATTCTACCCTGGAGTACACACTCCGAATGGATCCAGGGATCTTCACTCCAGAGCGAACCCTAAAAGAAGGCAAAGGCAGTTGTCGCGATTTTGCCTGGCTACTGGTTCACCTATTTCGAAGACTTGGGATCGCAGCGCGATTCGTATCCGGGTATTCAATTCAACTTGCACCGGACGAAAAGCCGGTCGATCCCGACGCGCCTGCTGGCGTAGATAAAGACGTTTGCGATCTCCACGCTTGGTGCGAAGTCTACCTTCCCGGAGCTGGGTGGGTCGGTCTAGATGCTACAAGTGGACTTTATTGCGGCGAAGGCCACATTCCTCTGGCAACCTCTGCCGATGCCAAGGGAGCCTCTCCGATCGAAGGAGGGATATCCGAGTGCAAGACTGAATTCGACGTATCCATGTCCGTGACACGAATTCATGAAGATCCGCGAGTAACTAATCCGTACACCGAAGGTCAATGGCAGGCGATTAAGAGCCTAGGAGAAACTGTCGACGAAAAGCTCATCCAAAACGACGTTCGACTCAGCATGGGCGGCGAACCGACATTCGTCTCGGTACACGACCAAGAAGGCGAAGAATGGAATACCGGAGCAGTCGGCCCAACGAAGAAACCTCTTTCGGAAAAACTTATTAAACGCCTCAAGAAGCGTTTTGGGCCCAAAGGCTTTCTTCACTACGGACAAGGCAAATGGTACCCCGGCGAACCGCTTCCACGCTGGGCTCTCGGACTCTATTGGCGAAAAGACGGGCTGCCTATTTGGGAGAATGACGACCTCATTGGGGATGAAGGCAAAGATTATGGATACACCTACAAAGATGCCCGTAAATTAGTCGAAGCTCTGACCGAACAACTTCAAGTCGACAAGCGCTACATAAACGACGCTTACGAAGACCCAGTTAAATTCTCCATGCGAGAACGCGAGCTGCCAGTAAACGTCGACCCACTGGATAGCAAACTCGACGATCCTCAAGAACGTGAACAGCTCCTTCGTGTTTTCAGCCAGGGGTTCAATAACCCAGTAGGGTACATCCTTCCTCTACAACGGGGATTCGACAAAGACGGGCCCGCTTGGCACAGCGGTATTTGGATGCTCCGGGGAAAACGGCTTTTCCTCGTTCCAGGCGATTCTCCAATTGGCCTACGCCTTCCACTGGAAAGTCTTCCGTGGGTAAAGGAAGAAGAATATCCTTACACGCATCCGTCGGATCCATCCGCCCGCTACCCACGCCTTCCCTCACGTCGAGCCATGGTCGTTCCTCAACAACGAGGCAATGATCACAAGGCCAGACAGCTTGAAAAAGAAGCCGAGAAAACTGAAATGCCAGCAGAGAGTTTTGAAGAGGCCCTTAACAGCCTCCCTCAAAACCAAGTCCCCGACGAAGGTCAATCGGCTCCTTGGGTCATCCGAACCGCTCTCTGTGTTGAGTGCCGCAACGGACGCTTGTACATTTTCATGCCGCCTACGGAAAAGATCGAAGATTACCTCGATCTACTCGCTGCCATCGAGCACGCTGCTTCCGTACTCAATTACCCCGTATTCATCGAAGGCTACACACCTCCGCACGATCCAAGAATTGATTACATGAAGATCACTCCAGACCCTGGAGTAATGGAAGTGAATATCCAGCCTGCTTATTCATGGGAAGAAATGATAAGCAACACCAGCACACTTTACGAAGAAGCCCGCCGACTCTATCTGGGAACAGACAAATACCAACTCGACGGACGTCACACCGGAACCGGCGGCGGAAACCACATCGTTGTCGGAGGCGCTACACCAGCCGATTCTCCCTTTTTAAGAAGACCCGACTTACTGAAGTCTTTAATCGGATACTGGATTAATCACCCTTCATTGAGCTACCTCTTCAGTGGTTTATTCATCGGCCCTACTTCCCAAGCACCTCGAGTAGACGAAGGCCGTCCCGACGCCGCTTACGAAATGGAAATTGCATTTCGCCAAGTACCGCGAGTCGGAGAAGGCTCTATTCCACCTTGGCTTGTCGACCGAATCTTTAGGCACCTACTAACCGATCTCACCGGAAACACGCACCGAGCAGAATTCTGCATCGATAAAATGTTCTCTCCAGATAGCACTACCGGACGGCTCGGCCTTGTGGAGTTTCGTGGTTTTGAGATGCCGCCGCATCCGCAGATGAGTCTCACTCAGCAACTGCTCATCCGTGCGATGATTGTCTATTTCTGGGACAAGCCTTACGAAGAAAAACCGATTCGCTGGCTTACCAATTTGCATGATCGCTTCATGCTGCCTCATTTTGTAAAGGAAGACTTCTCCGAAGTAATCGACATGCTGCAAGATGCTGGATACGGGTTCCAACCAGATTGGTTCACCACCCACTTCGAGTTTAGGTTCCCGATTATCGGAAAAGTCACCTACGACGGAGTCACTATCGAACTCCGCCAAGCAATCGAGCCATGGCTCGTACTCGGAGAAGAAGCCGGTGGCGGTGGCACTGCTCGCTACGTGGATTCCTCTCTCGAGCGAATCCAAGTCAAAGTGACTGGATTAAGCGAATCCAAGCATTCCGTTGCGGTCAATGGAATCGAACTGCCCCTCTCTCCAACGAAAGAACCGGGCGTTCTCGTTGCTGGCGTTCGTTTCAGAGCTTGGCAGCCGCCTAGTTGCCTGCACCCAACAATTCCCGTGCACGCTCCCCTCGTCTTCGATCTAATCGACCGACCCAACGCCCGTTCAATTGGGGGATGCACTTACTACGTCAGCCACCCAGGTGGCAAGGGAACCGAACGCTTCCCAGTAAACGCCCTCGAAGCCGAAATGCGCCGCTCCGAAAGATTCTACACAATCGGTCACACACCCGGACCTTTCCAAATGCGAAAACTGGCGAGAAATCCAGAAATGCCCATAACCCTAGACCTCAGAAGACTCTAAAACCTACAAAGATCATAGACTGGCTTAATCCCTGCTGAAGTCTTTTAGAAACAGTTACACAATGGAAATCAGTTACGAATGCGGCAAGTTCTTCGACGAAATGTTCATTTCTCCAGGAGTACCGCGCCCTCACTACCAATCAATTTTCGACAGATTCAACGAGCTAAGCGAAGACGACTTTCACCAAAAACGCGAGTCGACAGACCTCTCCTTCGTTGAGCAAGGAATCACATTTACAGTTTACGGCGACGAAGAAAGCACCGAGCGGATTTTTCCTTTCGACCTTATGCCCCGTGTCATTCCAAACACGGAGTGGCAGCACATAACCAAAGGTCTCGAGCAGCGTATCAAAGCCTTGAATATGTTTCTCAAGGACATTTATACGAAGCAGCAAATAGTTAAGGACAAGGTCATCCCCGCGGAAATCTTTCAATCGGCCAAACACTACCGCAAAGAATTCATCGGAGTCGACGTACCCGAAGACATCTACATTCACATATGCGGAAGCGATTTGATTCGCGACGATGCAGGCAACTACCTCGTCCTGGAAGACAACGCTCGTTGCCCATCCGGAGTTTCTTACATGCTGGAAAACCGCCAAGCCATGAAACGGGCTTTTCCCAGAGTTTTTCCAAAGTCAGGCGTGCGCCCTGTAGAAGACTACCCCATCAAACTTTTAGCAGCTCTCAAGCACATCGCCCCAAAGGGGATCGACAATCCCGTTATAGCTGTCCTCACGCCTGGCGTTTACAACAGCGCTTACTTCGAACATTGCTTCCTCGCTCGCCAGATGGGCGTCGATATCGTAGAAGGTCGCGACCTCGTTGTGGAATCAGACAACCGAGTCTACATGCGAACGACTGAAGGCTTAAAACGCGTGGACGTATTGTATCGTAGAATCGATGACGACTTCATCGATCCCGAAGTTTTCCGCAAGGACTCCGTCCTAGGAGTACCCGGTCTTATGCGGGCCTACACAAGTGGTAACCTTGGCCTGGCTAATTCAATAGGCACTGGCATTGCCGACGACAAAGTCACCTATTGTTTCGTCCCCGCGATGATTAAGTACTATCTCGGTGAGGACCCAATTCTGCCTAGCGTAGAATCCTGGCTTCCCTACCGTCCAGACGATATGAAATACGTCATGGAAAATATGGAAAACCTCGTGATAAAAGCCGCCAACGAAGCTGGTGGCTATGGAATTCTCATAGGCCCAATGGCCAGTAAAAAGGAAATCGAAAGTTTCCGCGATCAAGTGAAAGCAGACCCCCGCGGATTCATCGCCCAAACACCGATTTCACTTTCTCGACATCCAACGTATTCGGATAGTGGCTTCGATGGCCGTCACATCGACCTTCGTCCATACACAATATGCGGCGAGAAAACACACATAACTCCCGGTGGATTGACTCGTGTAGCCCTCAAGAAAGGCTCACTCGTCGTAAACTCATCTCAAGGAGGCGGAAGCAAAGACACCTGGATACTACACGGGGACCGCTAACTCAACGTACAAAATTTTAAACTACATTTAATATGCTTTGCCGTGTTGCAGATTCTCTTTTTTGGATGAGCCGTTACATCGAACGTGCCGAGTGCACCGTACGACTAGTCGACGTAACTTTGCAAACTCTCCTTGAGCCCGAACAATCGTACGAAGATATCGACTACAAACATTGGCAACCGATCCTACTCAGTTTGGGAGACGAATCGATATTCACCGAAAAGTACGAGGAAAGAAACAGCCAAAACGTCACCTACTTCCTCACCTTTGATAGAGAAAACCCAAGCTCAGTTTTTAGTTGTATCGCAAACGCTCGAGAAAACGCACGCATGATTCGCGATCAAATATCCTCCGAGATGTGGGAAACGATCAACACACTCTATCTCTTTCTCAAAAAGCAGAATGCCAATGCCGTTTGCCGCGAAATTCGTTTTGATTTTTTCAAAAAAATCAAGGAATCCTCTATCCTCTTCCAAGGCATAACAGATTCTACCTTTCCTCACCAAATCGGTTACTACTTCATTATATGCGGACGCTACATCGAACGAGCGGAAAAAACCTGTCGCATCATCGAGTCCAAGCAGCACATGACCGACCAAATAGTGGAGAAAGCAGATGCAATCGACACCGCGCAATGGGCCGCAATTCTCAAGGCCAATAGTGCCTTCGAAGCCTACCATCGCGTTTTCGTTTCCGACATCGAAGAATCCTCCGTTCTCCAATTTCTCATACTATCTAAAAACCTACCGCGTTCTCTCTTCTTCTGTATCCAGAAACTTCAATATGCTATGCACATGATCTCTGGATGCCGTCTAGACCAATACTCAAACGAAGCGGAACGACTCACAGGCATGCTGCTTTCAAAGCTCAATTATGGTTCTCCCTCCGACCTCACCTACGAAGGAGAAGATTCCCTTCTAGCCGAGATCGTGAGTAATCTAGAGTCGATAGCAGTCGAACTCAGCGAACGCTACATGTTCTTCCCAATCGTCGATCCAGCAGCCGAACCTGAAAGCCAAACTCAGGAACAAAGCACAGTCACAGCGATTTCCTAGACTTACTCCCCATCACCTTTTCAGAATGGAATGATCAAAATTTCCGTTCTGAATTAATTTGGCATTTAGAGAGTCATGCATAACTTGCGTTTCTCAATGGAAAACGCTACTCCCACAACTCAAGGCAACTGGATTGGAAGCTACTCGCCTCCGAGCGGGTCCTTCGATGAGTTTTATGGCGAAGACCATACACCGCGCCCTCAATGGCAAGACCTCGACCGCCATTTTTCAAAAATCCCCCCAGAAAATTGGCAACGCCGGGAGCTTCAACTGAAGCGATTGATCAAAGACAACGGGATCACATTCAACGTCTACAGCAACCGCGGTTCCAATGCTCGACCATGGAATCTCGATATGATTCCCCTCGCTATGTCGCAAAAGGAGGCAGATAAAATTGAGTCTGCCCTCTCGCAAAGAGCGAATTTGCTAAACATCATTCTCAAAGATGTCTATGGCCGACAATCCATGTTGCAAAGCAGCAAGATGGATCCTCACCTCATTTTCGCGAACCCCTCCTTCTTGCATCCCTGCCACGGTTTGCTCGCTCACCGGGATCAGCACATAAATATTTACGCCGCCGACCTGCTCCGCTCAAAAGACGGCACTTGGAAAGTTCTCTCCGACCGCGTGGAATCAGCCGCTGGGCTCGGCTACGCGTTAGAAAATCGCATGCTCATGTCGCGCATTTTCCCCAAAGTACTCAAAAATGCGAATACCCAATCCCTACAGCCGTTCATTAACGCCTTTTGCTCGCACATCGAATCATTAGCGAAACAAAATACGGATACGCCCAACGTTGCCCTCCTCACCCCTGGACCCAACAACAACACCTACTTCGAACAATCCTTCCTCGCTCGCAACCTGGGCTACACGCTTGCTGAAGGAGCCGACCTCACAGTCCGCAACAACCGCCTTTACATGAAAACCATCGGTGGCGTGCAACCCGTCGATGTACTCCTCCGCCGAGTTCATTCCGATTGGGTCGATCCACTGGAGATGCGTAACGATTCGCTCCTCGGTATCCCAGGACTAATCAACGCGATTCGCCAAGGCAACCTAGCCGTTGCCAATGGCCTCGGCTCTGGCTTCGTAGAAAATCCAGCCATGCTGGCGTTCCTCCCTTGGTACAGTCGAAATTTTCTCGGCGAAAACCTAGAGATCCCTTCTGTATCCACTTGGTGGTGCGGGCAAGAACAAGAGCGCGACTACGTTCTCTCTCGAATTGACGAGCTAGTCATCAAGCCAACCTTTGCACGCAAGGGAGCCAAATACCATTTCGGTCCCCTCCTAAGCTCTACAGAGAAATCCGAGCTTATCGCCCTCATACGCAGGTTCCCCGAGCGATTCTGTGGCCAGGAAATCGAAAGCGAAGCCATGTTGCCCACTTACGAGGATGGCTCGGTTAAAGCGCGTCAACACAAGGTCCGCGTCTTTCTCGTCCCTGGCCCTACTGGCTGGCGCATGCTACCCGGTGGCCTCGGCCATTACTACCAAGATTCGATCGTCGCGGATCAGCCGAAACGCGGGAGCAAAGACATCTGGGTCATCAACGAAAAATCGAAAGATACCGAAGAATCAAAGCCCAGTGCAAACAGCTCCTCTGCCCTATCATTACGCCGCCACAGCTTCGACCTTCCCAGTCGCACCGCAGACAACCTGTTCTGGCTCGGTCGTTACATCGAACGGTCCGAATCGCAAGCGCGACTCCTGCGTACCATCATTTCCCTACTCTTAGAAGAAACCGGTTCCGAGTCGCATCAACTCGTTATTCCTTTCATCCAACAAACCCTCCCGTTAGACGAATCCGCCTCAAAACTCTTTAAAGACGACAGCAGCGAACTCGACTTGACCAAGGCAGAAGCGCACCTTTCCGAACTCCTCCATTCTGCGAGCAACACATCCAGCTTATTGTACAACCTCAGTTCCGTTGTACGCACCGCCAGTTCGGTTAAAGAGCGACTTTCCATCGATGCCTGGAAACGCATTAACCATCTCGACGACTTCACCCAGATCATTACGCCATCAAGCGATTCCATTTACAGTGAAGAAAGTATTCAATTCCTAGACGATTCCCTCGACTTGTCCGCCAGCATCACCGGCCACTTGACCGAAAACATGACTCGAAGCCCCGGATGGACTTTCTTGCAAATTGGACGCCGTATCGAACGTTCGATGACGACTTCGAGTATTCTGGAAACGATTTTCAAAGACCCCAAAAACTACCAAGACACCCTCTTCACTCGCTTCCTCGAGCTAAGCGATTGTAGTATCACCTATCGCCGCCGTTACCTCAACACCATCACGCCAGAGGCCATTCTAGACTTGATCGTCTTCGATGAGACAAACCCGCGCTCGCTCATTCACCAAGCTCGTGAATTAGAAAGATTGCTAACCAATCTGCCACACTCCAGCGGTCGATCCCATCACCCCATAGACCAGCACACCATACGATTCTTCAGCCGTATCGGCTTAGCCTCGCCCGGAGAGCTGCTCTCGCAAAAAGGAGAAATTTTGAAAGTCACGATGGAATCCTTTTTCGAAACACTACGAAACGAGCTCTCAAATACATCATTCGCCATCGAGCAAACTTACTTTGCACACACCAAGCCGCACCAAAGCTCCACTCCTTCAAACATCATTGGGCAGTAATCGATGGCTAGATACAGAATACATCACAAAACATCTTGTTTCTATAACTACCCAGTTATCGCTTCCTATCACTCGGCCAAGCTAAAACCCATTAGCAACGAGTCCCAGTCCTGCGAACGCTTCAAGCTGAAGATCCAACCCAATAGCCAAGACCTCAGCGAGCGTATCGATTATTTCGATAACGCCATGGCAATGTTTTCCATTCAGGAAAGTCATGACAAGCTGACCGTCGAAGCCGAAAGTATCGTAACTACCACAAAAAGGGCAGTCGATCTCACTACCCTCGACACGAGCTGCGGTTACCTTCGCTCGAGCTTCAAGGACGTCACCCGTACGGATATCATCGATGCCAAACAATTCGTCCACCCTACGGAAATAACGCCAATATTTCCAGAAGTCACCGACTTCGGCATGCGCTTCTTCAAAGACGAAATTCCCATCGGCAAAGCCCTCCTTGAGATTTTAAACTGCTTTAAGAACGAATTCGAATTCGACTCCACCGCCACCGAAGTTAACACCCCCTCCAGCGAAGTCCTGCAAAACAAACGCGGTGTTTGCCAAGACTATGCCCACCTCATGATCTCCGCCATGCGAGCGTGCGGACTATCCTGTCGCTACGCCAGTGGATACATTTTGACTATGCCGCCCGAGGGCATGCCCCGCCTCATTGGAGCCGACGCCTCTCATGCCTGGGTCTCTGTATTCGTCCCAGGAATCGGTTGGGTGGATCTCGATCCCACTAACAACTGCGTCTGTGCTGACCAACACGTCTGCATCGGCTACGGCCGCGACTATTCAGATGTATCCATGTTAAAAGGAGCCGTCACCGGAGGCGGCGACCACCAACTCAGCGTCGAAGTCACCATGGAACCCATCGACCCCTCCCAACCGTAGGGACTCAGCTGGCTGAGTGCCGATCACCGTCATGGGAAATTCGGACAGTAGCAATCATACTTCAGCATGGCATTAGTGATCACCACACGGTATCCGCATAATAATTATTTAAAATTTTTGGAGTCGATATCGCAATAAATATAGCACGGCATCTATGTGCCTAAATCAGCTTACCTTTAGAAATGAATATCAGAAACCTAAGGGATAAAAAGACCCTAGTAATTCACTTAATAACACGAGGTAAAAAGCAGGAAAAAGAAGCAATTTAAAACGCCAAAATTTTGCTCGCTAAAGCTGTTTTTCCGAAAATAGTTGGGAGAACAGATGCAAACAAAATCTATGACGACAATAGGTTGGAAAGAATCAATCGATCTCCCAGAATGGGGAATCGCACATTTAACAGCTAAGGCTGATACCGGAGCACGCCGCTCCGCAATAGATGTAAAGAAAATCAAAGAACTGCCCAATAACCAAGTACAGTTCGACATCGTGCTCCATCGCGAAGATCGCGATATCACCCAAACAGTCATCACTGACATCGCTCACCAAACTCATGTTCGCTCAAGCAACGGTCAGCAACATGAGCGCTACTTCGTCAAGACGGTCGTGACGATTGGAGAACAATCTAAAACTATCGAACTCAGCCTAGTCGACCGCAAAGCCATGACTTGTCGCATGCTACTCGGACGAAAAGCCCTCGAAGGCGACTTCCTCGTCGATTCATCCCAAACTTACCTAAGCCGTACGGAAAAGAAGCTTAAAGTCAGGCCCATCAAAGGCTAACTATCCAACACTCACATTTATGGGCTCATTAAAAATTGCCATCCTCTCGCGAGGCCCACGCCTCTATAGCACGCGACGCTTAAAAGAAGCCGCCATAGCTCGTGGACATAAAGTAAAAGTACTCGATACCCTGCAGTTTGGGATTTATCTCGAATCAGGTCAGCCAGACCTCACTTTTCGAGGAAAACCGCTTTCTCACTATGACGCCATCATTCCCCGAATCGGTAATTCCATTACGTTTTTTGGAACTGCAGTAGTGAGGCAATTTGAGCAGATGGGAGCCTATTGCCTCAATAATGCGGATTCAATAATGGCCTCCCGGGATAAGCTCGCTTCGATGCAAGAGCTCAGCACCCACAATATCGGAATCGCAGAAACTGCCTTCGTGCGTAATCCAAGCGACATCCTACAAGCAATCCAGGCGATGGGTGGAGCTCCCGTCGTAATCAAGCTCCTATCCGGCACTCAAGGAATAGGCGTAATTTTAGCCGAATCCAACAAAGTAGCGGAAGCCATCGTAGAGACCCTCAGCAGCGTTAAGCAAAACGTACTTGTGCAAAAATTCGTATCAGAATCCAAAGGACGTGATATTCGTGCCTTTGTCGTTGGAGACCGGGTCGTAGCAGCGATGCGCCGTACCGCCGCAGGGCAGGAATTCCGTAGCAACGTCCATCGTGGGGGCAGTGCCCAACCCGTCGAACTCGACCCTGAATATGAACGCTGTGCTGTCCGTGCTGCTCAGATCTTGAATCTCCACGTTGCCGGCGTCGACATGCTCGAAGGCAAAGACGGTCCAGTCATTATGGAAGTCAACTCTTCTCCTGGCCTTGAAGGCATTGAAGGAGCTACCGGTATCAACGTCGCGGGCGAAATCATCAAACATCTCGAAGAGCAAATCAAATTCGGTAACTTAGATATTCGCGAAAAACTCTCTCTCACCAAAGGCTACTCTGTAACCGAGTTCAACATAGACAAACCTCTCCTCTCGTAGGGAAAACGCTTTCGGAAAGCCGTATAAGGGATCATGACATTGTAGTCTTGCGCATAGTACGAGGAAATGAACATATCGCTAACCCCAAAGGCTCAAGAGAAATAAAATTAGGGGACGTCTTGCTCTGCTACGGAAACAAGACCACCCTCCAAAGCTACCTTCCTACTCTAGTCAAACGCAAACGACGAATTAAAAAGCCCGCGGTCGCACGATCAAAAACAGAAACTTCCGAATAGCGATTATGCCAGCAACACCCCTTATTATTGGCGGACAAAAAATTGGCCGTGGAGAATCCAAGGATATCTACATAGATATTTCAGAAACCTATACCGGGGACAAAATTCGAATTCCTCTTCGCGTCATCAATGCCAACAAATCGGGCCCTAAAATTTTCGTAACCGCAGCAATCCACGGCGATGAAATCAACGGCACCGGCATCATCCACGATTTCTTGTTCGGAGAAGAGGTTACAATAAACAAAGGTACTCTGATTCTCGTTCCTGTAGTCAATGTATTTGGATTTGAAGCACACGAACGCTACTTACCTGATCGACGTGATTTAAACCGATCTTTCCCAGGTTCACCGTCTGGTAGCCTAGCAAGTCGTATCGCAAATACGTTGATGAAAGAAATAGTCGACAAATGCGACTACGGCCTCGACCTCCATACTGCAGCTTCTCAACGCACCAACTATCCCAATATTCGTGCAGACCTTACAGATCCAAGTGCCAAGCGTCTTGCGTCTGCCTTCGGCTGCGCCCTGGTAGTAGACGGGAAGGGCCCTATTGGGTCATTTCGCCGAGAAGCAACCAAACGCGGTTGCCCAACCATAATTCTCGAGGCAGGAGAACCGGGAAAAATAGAACCGAGCGTCCTTCAAATAGGAATGCAAGGGATCCGCAATGTACTAATCGATCTCGATATGATCCAAGAGAAACAAAGCAAGGCCCCCTACCAAGCTTACATACGAAAAAGCACATGGCTACGTGCAACCGTTGGCGGAATCCTAAAGTTCCATGTTAGTCCAGGAGACTTCATCGACGCCGGACAAGCCATTGCCACGAACTACAGCATCCTAGGAGCCGAGCAAAACACACTCACTTCCGAATTCTCAGGCATTATTCTTGGAATGACCACTATGCCTGCTGTTAAGCCCGGTGAACCCATCTGCAACATCGCACAAGTTCCTCAGAAACAACTTAATCAATTCCGCAAAAGGCTTAAAATTGCTGACGATGATTCCCACGAACAAGCAAGAATAGATCTAGCAACCAATATCGATGTAATCGATACAGTACTCCTCCAATAGGACTTTCTCAATCCGATAGTCTAAGGGATCTATTAACTAGGCCGTGTGGACAAAATGTGTAAGTTCTCAAGTAATTGATTTGCAATAGGATGCAAAAGTTATATCAAGTTTTCGATGATAAAGAACAA
>JAKYXN010000095.1 GCA_022538095.1 Puniceicoccaceae bacterium K14
TAATTTGGAGCAGATTGCTTTGCTGAGAAGAAGAGCAATAGTAAATTGCCCTCTGCGGGTTGTCCACTTAATGAAGCTGTGAAACTCGAAGCGTAGCCATTATGGTGAGAAGCGGCTGGCTGAACTTTGCTTACATCTGCGTGGCTATTTGTTAAGCCTATTAAAAAAAAAAGTCCGGTAACAAGAATTATACTTCGTATAAAGCCTGCTGGCTGGATCGCTTTAGCTAGGGCAAGACGTAGTCGGGATGCCCAGAATTTAAATTTTGTGGTATTCACTATGACGATAATGGTTTTTGGTTGGATATTAGGCTTATTAATAATAAATACTTAATTTGTTATAGATATTTTAATTAAATATTATTACCTAATATGGCTCTTTATTCATGGGTGAAACCATTAGATCAAGATTATTATTTAATATTTAGTCTGATTCAAATTAACTAAGTATTTTATGGTATGTTTCGTCCAGATTTCAGTTGTATTCTAATGCACGCGATAGCGAGCATTGCAGCGAAGGTTTTGTATGGTTGTGCTGCGATACATCGTGAAATACGCTCCTGAGCGTTAATGCAAAACGGATAATTAACCTGTTGTCACGGAGCGACGTTCTGTGCCCTGGCTAGCCCATCGCGTAGAAGGGAAGGCAGGTGAGATCTTGAATTTAGATCTATCTATTTTAATAAACTGGCGGCGAGGGCGGTCCAGCCGGTTTGGTGGCTGGCTCCGAGGCCGCGGCCGGTGTCTCCATGGAAGTATTCGTAGAAGAGGATGAGGTCTTTAAAGTGGGGGTCGGTGGCGTAGCGTTCTTCTTCTCCATGACAGGGGCGTTTCCCTTCCTGGGATAGAAATAGGGATGTGAGGCGTTCTCCGATGGCATCAGCGCATTGATGAAGGTTTAGGAGCTTGCCTGAGTTTTTTGGATACTCGACTTTAAAATCGTCGCCGTAGTATTCGTGGTAAATTTTGAGAGACTGGACTATAAGGTAATTTAAGGGAAACCACACGGGGCCACGCCAATTGGAGTTTCCTCCGAATAAGTAGGAGTCGGAGTCGCCTGGCGTGTATTCAACTTTGTATGATTCACTTTCGATGTCCATCTGGACAGGACTGTCTTTGTGAAATCGTGACAAGGAACGAATGCCGTGTGGCGAGAGGAATTCTTCTTCGTCGAGAATATAGGCGAGCAGGCGCTTGAGTTTCTCTTTGGAGGGAATGGCTAGAAGGTAGCGTTCGCTTTTGGAATCGTAGGCGATTTGTTCTGCCAAGTCTTTCCGATGTTCGAGGTACCACTCCATGCGTTTCTTGAAAAGAGGAAGTTTGTTGAGTTCGTCCAAGTCGAGGATACTGGTGGCACAGAGAGGAAGCAGACCGACGAGGCTGCGGATTTTTACAGGAATGGCGGATGAGCTGTCGGTTCCTGCGTCGCGCAGTTGATCATGATAAAACCCTTCTTCTTCATCCCAAAGGCCTTCGTGACCAAAGGAATTGATGGCGTCTATGATGGTGATGAAATGCTCGAAGAATTTGGAGGCGACGTCGCTATAGCTTCGGTTGTTGTGAGCTAATTCGAGCGCGATGGTGAGCATGTTGGAGCAATAGAAGGCCATCCATGCGGTGCCGTCGGCTTGCATGAGCGTCTTTCCTCCCGGGATTGTATGCGAACGGTCGAAGAGTCCGATATTGTCTAATCCGAGGAAGCCACCGGCGAAAAGGTTATTGCCCTCGGGATCTTTTCGATTCACCCACCAGGTGAAATTGAGCATTAGCTTGTGGAAAGCTCGTTCTAAAAATGCGAGGTCAGGGTCTCCGTTGGATTTGCTTTTCTGATACACTTCCCAGCAGGCCCAAGCGTGAACTGGAGGGTTGACGTCGCCTAAAGCCCATTCGTAGGCAGGGATTTGTCCGTTGGGATGCATGTACCATTCGCGGAGAAAGAGGATGAGCTGATCTTTGGCGAATTCGATATCGATATCGGCAAAGGGGATCATGTGGAAGGCGAGGTCCCAGGCGGCGTACCAGGGGTATTCCCATTTGTCCGGCATGGAAATGATATCGCGATTGAAGAGGTGGGGCCAGGCGTGGTTGCGACCTTGGAGACGTTCCTCGCTCGGGGTAGCTATATCGGAATCTCCCTTGAGCCAATCTTTGACGGAGTAGTGGAAGAACTGTTTGGTCCAGAGGAGGCCGGCGTAGGCTTGGCGTTGTACGCGGAGTTGGTCCTCGTTTAGGTGGTCGGTTCCTAGGCTGGAGTAAAAGGCATTTGCTTCGGTTTGGCGTTTCTCAAGTGTGCCATTGAAACTGGCGCCAAAGGTTTGGGCGGGCGTTTCTTCTTCTGAGTAGAGTCGAAGGTCTATGGATACGGACTCGCCGGCTGGAATTGTTGTGTGATAGTAAGTGGCAGAGATGGTTCCTTTGCCATCGGGCTTAAGGGCATCTGCTTGTTTTTTGACTAGCCAGCGATTGAAAGCGTCTTTGGTGTAGGCTGTGTAAGTTGCTTGTCCGTAGAGCGCTTGAGTGTTGGTTTCGTTTTCGGTGAAAAGGAATTGCGGGGTGACCCCGTTTGAGCTGGTGGTGGCTTCGAAGTAAAAGGTGCCGAGAGTTTCGTGTTCGAGTTGTAGTTTGTTTTCTGAGATTTTGGAAATTTGGGGTTTCAGAGTGCAGCCTTCGTGCTCGCAGCCCCAAATCCAGGTGTTTCGGTACCAGAGTTTGGGCAGTAGGTGAAGAGGAGCGGCTTCCGAGCCGCGATTGGTGGCGGTAATGCGAATAAGGAGATCGTCTGGCCCGCCTTTGGCGTATTCTGCTTGGATGTCGAAGTAGCGACTCTCGTCGAAAATGCCTGTACCCAGGATTTCATATTCAGGAAGTTCTTTGTCGCGTCCTTGGTTTTCTTTTTTGAGGCGATCGTAGGGGTAGGCGGCTTGAGGGTATTTGTAGAGAGCTTTGGAGTAGGAATGGGTAGGGGTGGAATCTAGGTAGTAGTAGAGCTCTTTGCAGTCTTCGCCGTGGTTGCCTTCGTTGCCATTTAAACCGAAGAGGCGTTCTTTGATGCGACAATCGTTTTCGTTCCACAGGGCAAGGCCGAAACAAAGACGGGCTTGTCGATCGCTAAAGCCGAGTAATCCATCTTCTCCCCAGCGGTAGGCTCGTTTGTCTGCGTGGTCGAAGGGAAAGGAGTTCCAGGCGTCACCATCAGGGGAATAGTCTTCGCGAACAGTGCCCCATTGCCTTTCCGCCAAGTACGGTCCCCAGCGTTTCCAGTTTTTTTCGCGTGTCTTGTCTTCTTGGAGACGGAGCGATTCGGCTGTGTGCGTTTTTTTGGCGGTGTTGTTGTTCATCTAATCAAGAGTGAATTCAGCGATGGTAGGCTTGGCTGCGTTGCGAGAGGCATAGTCTGCCGCTTTGGCAATGGTGTTTTCTAGGCTCAGCGATTTTTTGTTATACAACTCGTTTAGGGTAGTGGCGAAGAATACATCGCCGCAACCAGTGGCGGATACGCAAATTGTTTTCGGGGGAGCGAGGCTTTGGCTGGGGGCTTTTTTGTGCTTGTACCAGATTTCTTCGGCGCCGTTGGTTATAATCCAATCGCGTACTGAGTGGTGTTGGGCGAGGGCGTCTATAAGGTCAGGAGTCGAGGTTTCGGCTCGATCTCCAGCGAGTGACTCAAGTTCACTGCGATTGATTTTTACCAACTCTGGTTTTTGATTTAAGAGCCACTTTAGGGCGGGGCCGTAGGTGTCGACAGCCAGGTGACATTCGGTCCGGCGGCTTTGAATGAAATCGCGGAAGGAGTCCCACTGAGAATCTTCCCAGTCTTGGATTTTACCACAAATCGCGAGGACAAAATGGTTGGTGTGTTCCGAGAGGTCTGCGATGCATTTTTCCACGGCTTGGGTGGACACTTGGGAATCTAGACCGAGAAAAGTGGTTTCTGAAATTCGTTCGCTACGGATGACGGCACCAGAACGGGTGATGCAGTTTTCTGGATACGAACGAACACGAAATTTGTTTTGCTTGAGCCAATCGAGGCAAATGGCTCCGTATGGGCCGCCGGGAAAGCAGATGGCTTCGTTGTACGCTCCGAAGCGTGTGAGCATTTTGCTTACATTGATACCTTTTCCGCCAACTTGGAAGGATTCGCTTTTTGCTCGTTGCGTGGTCGCTGATTTCCAATCGCCAAATTGGTAAGTGGTTTCTGCGAGTAGATTTGCGGTGAATGTTAGGATCTGCGGCATGGATTTTACGCGATGCCTAACAGCAAGCTAAAGTTCACTTGGGATGACAAGCTTAAGGAGATGTGTGGGATTTTTCGCCCACGAAATTTGCGAAGGCGCATGAAGAAAGTTAGACCCTTTGAGTTAGGTGGAGTATTTATTGCGAACGAGTCTGGCGGCAAGTATTGTGGAGGTGTGGTTTGTAGGGCTAGCAAATCTTGTTGAGGCGGCGTTCAGCGAGCTGAAGCCCTACGATTGAGGGGGAGGAGGCTGACTCTGGGGTTGCTAATTTGAAGGTAGGGGATTGGGTAATCTTCCGGAAATGGGACGTGTTCTAATAGCTGGCGATTTTTCTTCGAAAGATACGGTTTCCTTAGCGAGAGATCTGCTGGGAAAGTACTTGGTTATGGGGGAATATGCGGCTCCTATTGTGGAGGCTGAAGCTTATGATGGACCGGAGGACCTCGCGTGCCATGCAAGCAAGGGGAGAACGAAGCGTACAGAGGTCATGTTTGGCAAGCCGGGTGTTTGGTACGTTTATTTGATCTACGGCATGCATGAAATGTTGAACATCGTGACTGGACCAAAGGATTATCCCGCTGCGATTTTGATTCGTGGCCTAGGGGGAGTTGTCGGGCCGGGACGATTGACGCGCAGATTTGGGGTCGATCGGAAATTCAATGGCTTGCCCGCTAAGCCCTCGAATGGATTGTATATCGAAGATCGAGGTAACGATATCTTGGATGCAGATGTGGAGGTCACTTCTCGTATCGGGGTCGATTACGCCGGTCCGGATTGGTCGCAACGGCCGTATCGGTTTGTTCTTAACGAGTCAGGTTGGCGACATTTGCAGCGTCGTTTGCCTCAATAGAACCCGAGTTGACTTCAGCGCTTTCGAGTCGAAGTGTTGCTTTGCCGATTTTCGTTTTAACTTCGAGCATCAAAGGAAGGCGTTCTTGATCGTTGCTCACCCAGACGGTGAAGGCACCGCCTTCTCTGAAAAGTTTGCTTTCCGGAACGGCTTTGATGGGCTCGATGACAAAGGCATCTGTGGTCCCTTTGTAGGTTTTGACTTTCTCAGTCTTTTTTACCTCTAGTTCGACGTAATAAAATTTGCCTTTGGAGCTGACTAAGAGTGGGTATTGTTCGCCGATCTTAAGGTCCCAGCCGCGCATTTGGAGAAAGGCAGCTGAATAGTCGAGTACGATGGGGTGT
Organism: Puniceicoccaceae bacterium K14; assembly: GCA_022538095.1. Lineage (GTDB taxonomy): Bacteria > Verrucomicrobiota > Verrucomicrobiia > Opitutales > Opitutaceae > JAKYXN01. The sequence goes on from JAKYXN010000095.1 coordinate 5,429, forward strand.
GGAATTTCTTTTTCGCCACTGCGGTGAGGCTTGGCTTCATTTTGGTGGACCATGATTCCCGCTTGATAATTGAAAAGGCTGGAAGAGTTGCTTTTCTCTTTGCGGGTGATGCCGTTGACGTAATTCGAGACCATACGCCAATTTTCCGGATCGAGAGTTGTTTTGCCTTCAAGAGTTAGTGGGTAGAGGCGGCGAATGAATCCTTTTGAATTGGCGGTGGTTTTTACCATCAATTGCTTATTCTCGGTGGGTTCGGTGGCAATGGTGATGACACCTGCTTTTTTGAATATTCCCCACTGAGCTCGATAAGTGAAGGTCTCGTTTGGTCTAAATCCTGATCCTCGCTCATCTGCGGCGGCAAATTGAAACTCTGGCCAATCGATACCTGTAGCAGGAGTCTTGTCCACGTCCTCTTCGAAGTCGGCTGGGCTGTCGTCTGCAAAGGCGGTCGCAAGGGTAACGGCGACAGCCAGAGCGATTGCGAACCAATGCTTTTTCGCTTTCGATCTAGGTGTGTGGTAGGAAACGAATGATGAGATCATAGGTAATCGAGAATCCTGAGAGTAACGATATCTTTCAAAAGTTCCTTTTGTCGAAATCCTTTTTACTATCAACGTCTTTTTAGAAATTAGTGGGAAAATATTGTGGAGTGCTGCAAGTGCTTAGCGGCCGATATTCGTTTACGCGACGAGATAAACTTTAGTGCTTTTTTCGCTTTTTTGTGTAGAGTGACTCCTTTGTGGGCTAGATTAGCGTAGAAAGTTGCCTAGATTTGAGAGTTTTAGTTAAAGAGAATTGGGGGAGATGGGTGAAGAGTATTTGGCTCTTGATCGCTTGTGCTTGCTGTGCTGAAGCTGACGAACCCTTTGAACTTCGCGTTGACCAAGACGAAGCAGCGATAGTGTTTTCAAGAAAGCTTGGGTATTATTACACATTGGCAGGAATCGCCACTGAATCGGGCGAGCGCAGTCCGCTTGCGATAGACGTTGGCGTCGAAAACGGAGAATTAGGGCGATTTGAAATTGGCCCAGTGGGAGAGGAGGCCCTCTTTTACGAGGTTAGACGAGTGCCAGACGAGACGTTTCATGATTTGGATGGCGATGAAATAGGAGATCTTTTTGAGATAGCTTATCCGGAAAAGTTTGATCCCTTGAATGGGGATGATGGTTGGCCACTTGACGAGGGAAGCTATTTTATCGGCGATAGAGATGCTTTCGAGTTTCTTGCACAGAGGAGTGACTTTCCAGGCGCGTTTCAAGCCCGAGAAGTTAAGATATTGATTGAAAAAGTGGATACAGACGAACCTCAGCTCTATTTTATAAACACAGCGAATATTCAGTATCATTATAATTTTGCCTCCCAAAGCTTAGGCTTAGGAATAAGTGCGCAAACCTTTAGCGCTCAGACTTACTTTAATAGCAACAGACGCTTTATCGCAGGAAGTTTAGTCGCTCATGACTATTTTGAAACGAATTTGGGCGAGGAGGGAATTTATACGTTAGAATTTTGGCCGACCGACCCTATCGGTTTCGAGCACGTATCTTTAGCCTATGACTTAGTCGTGGAGGCCATGCCTTTTGCAAAAGAGAAGATTTTTTATCATGCACCGGGCGAGACTCAAATTGCTTTGTACGAAGAAGAGAAGAGCCAGTATGAGGCCTCGAATATTCAAGTGATGCCCACTGAAGAACTGTTTGAGAACATCTCGTATGTTCCCATGAATATGGGAACTTCTTACGGACGCTTGATTTTGGCTGAAAACGCTTCGCAGTTTTCCGTAAGAGATATTGTGATTTTCGATACGATTCCCAATACGATTAGTCATATCGCAGGTATCATCACGGAGTTGCCGCAGACTCCTTTGTCGCATATAAATTTGAAGGCAAAGCAAAACGATACGCCCAATGCTTATATTCGGGATATTTCGGATGAAAGTATTCAGTCTTTGTTGGGACAAAACGTACGTTTCGAAGTCACCCCAGATGGTTATTCGCTTGAGCCCGCTACACAGGCAGAGGTGGACGCTTATTTAGAAAGTGTACGTCCTGAGGAAGAGCAAACGCCTGTGCGTGATCTGTCTGAAACAGAGATACGTAGTTTGTCGAATCTAGGATTTGAAGATTCTAGCGCAGTTGGGGCTAAAGCCGCTAACGTTGCAGAACTTGGCCGTTTTCTCCCTCAAGGAGTGGTCCCTGAGGGATTTGCGGTGCCGTTTTATTTCTATGACGAATTTATGAAACTCAACGGATTCTATGAAGACGCGGAGGAAATGATGGATACAACGGGCTTCGGAACAGACCCAGACAAAAGAGACGATGCGTTGGATGATTTTCGAGATCGAATACGAGACGAAGGAGTCTTGCCTAAATGGATGTTGGATGCTTTGCAAGCGATGCACGACGCTTATCCAGCTAGTCAGTCTTTGCGTTGTCGGTCTTCCACAAATAACGAAGATTTACCAGGATTCAATGGAGCTGGATTGTACAATTCCTACACACATCACCCAGATGAAGGGCATATCTCAAAGTCCATGAAACAAGTGTGGGCGAGCCTTTGGACTTATAGAGCCTTTGAAGAACGAGAATTTTATCGTATCGATCATTTTACTACCGCCATGGGCGTTCTAGTCCATCCAAATTTTTCTAATGAACAAGTCAACGGGGTTGCGGTAACGAAAAACATATTCGACGTCAATTGGCGAGGCTACTACGTAAATGCTCAGGTCGGGGAAGACTTAGTGACAAACCCTGAGGCGGAGTCGATTCCAGAGGAATTTCTTGTTGCAGATTTACTAGGAGAAGAGCGTTACGAAATTCAGTACATTCGGAGTTCTAATCAGGTAGAGAATGGAGAAAGAGTTTTGAGCAAAGAGCAAGTTTTTGAATTGGCGGATCATATGTTTTATATTCAGTCACACTTTCGGGCGTTGTATCAACCGATTGATGATGCCTTTGCTATGGAGATTGAATTTAAAATCACCGAGGATGGTGACTTAAGCATTAAGCAAGCAAGGCCGTGGGTGGAGTAAGTGAATGTTTCAGCGATTGATGGGCTGTGTTGATTCCGTTTTTGGAGTCTTCGCCGGCGGTGCGAAAATTTCTCTTAGTGATTGCCGGTTGACGGGGCCAAATTTGATTTCGATATCAGTACAACCTATGTATATTTGAATGGATACAATGTTGGTTGTTTTTTAGACCTACTTTTGATGACTGATCCTTCTTGCTGGCGAATTGAGTTTATGCAGAGAAACCGTATCCTCGGCTTATCGATTTGGCTGCAATAAGCTCCTTTCCTAGGGAGAAACGGTTCGGGTGTCTTGGTCGGGGGCGAGCTTTAGGGCGACTTGAGCGAGGAGATGAAGGAGATCTGGATTGCCGCGAATGTTGAGTTGGGTACTGCACTCCCTCCACGCTTTGGCGATATCGGGGTCGATATCGAAGGGCTCTGCGTAGCTGGGGAGAGGATCACCGTGAGCGACTGTATCGAAAACAAAGGGCATTCGATCATTAAAGCAGAGGTTGGAGCGTTCGGCGACTGTCTTGATGAAGTTGATCTTGAGATTCCCGTCCTCCGTCCAAATCAAGTGATAGCCTTTGCCCTGGGCTCGTGCGTAGCTTTTGAGCCAACCTGCTAGAGTCATGCGATCGAGGAGATCGATGTAAAGTTGTTCGATTTCATTGTCTGCAGGCATTCTGTGGTAATTCGAATGATCCGTAAGGCCAATAGTTCAAGAGTAAAGATTTGCCCACCAAGGGCACCCAGTTGCACGAAGGAGTTTGAGAGGAGTAAGGATAAAACGGCCGAAGGTGGGAAATGGAGACTTGAATGGTCAGGGTCTCATTTCAGGAGACACATCGGCCTTCATGGGTTACGGCTGATATGGGTGTCGCAATGCGATGGTAAGTGTGAGAAGAGTGAAAAGTTTGTATGATTTCTTGTGTTTTTGGCCTTTCATCTGCTGGATTTATTTCAACAATTGGCTATGGGTTGATAGGGGATATCGAACAGACTATGTCTGGGGTTTGTCCTCAGCCGTTTTGATAAGAAAACAGAAGGTAATATGATAGAAAAAATTTTTAAGCTTAATGCCGAAGCGCTATTGCTTGCGGGCACTTTGGTTTTGGCAACTATTGGCGTGCCATTACAGGCTCAAGATGCTGAAGGCAGTACTGTCGATGAGAAGTATGTATGGGATTTGACGGACTTCTATTCTTCCAAAGCAGACTGGGAATCTGAACTCGAGCGGCTGCGCGGTGACATTGAAAGTCTTAAAGAATATGAAGGCCAACTCGGCCGCGATTCTGCAACGCTTCTCAAAGCGCTGGATGCTCAATCTGCCTTTTCAAAGGATCTGCTGCGTGCATGGACCTATGCTTCCAATCTGCGTAATACCAATTTAGGCGACCCGGAGGGCCAGCAGATGGTCGGAACTATTCAGGCGATCTTCCAAACTGCTAGCGCAGCTCGAAGCTTCTTGTCGCCTGAGATTGTTGGGTTGGGGGAGCATCGCATAGAGGAATTGATCAAGGGCGAGCCGGGTCTTGAAAAACATGCATTGTTCCTGAGAAATACCTTACGCCAGGGGGCCCATGTTCTATCGCCTGAGACGGAAGAAGTCCTTTCTTTAATGGGTACCGCTTTGTCCGCATCGCAAAGCGCTCGAGATATTCTCGCGAATGCTGAGATCGAATGGCCCCGTATTACCTTGAGTGACGGAACAGAGGCGCATTTGACCAATGCGGGTTATGTTCTGCATCGGGCAAACCCGAACCGCGAAGATCGTATCGCTGTTTTTGATGCATTTTGGGGTAGGTATAAAGATTTTGAGAGTACTTTCGGAGTCACGTTAAATGGTGAAGTTCAGGCCAATGTTGCGACCGCGAAGGCTCGCAAATACGAAAATACACTGCAGTACTTTTTATCCGGCGATAATATTCCGGAGAAGGTCTACCGAACTCTCGTTCAAGTGACGAATGATCGGATTGATGTGCTGCATCGGTATTTCAAGCTGCGTGCTCGTATGCTAGAAATTGAAGATCTTGGGTATCATGACATCTATCCGGATTTGGTGGATACTGACCTGACATTTTCAATCGAAGAAACGCGTGATTATACGCTGGACTCTAGCAACATCCTGGGGTCCGAATTTTCAGATAAATTTGCCAAGGCTTCCCTTGAGCGTTGGATGCATGTCTATCCACAAAAAGGCAAACGTTCCGGCGCTTACATGTCCGGGTCTTCTTATGACGTTCACCCGCTTATCCTCTTAAATCATCAGGACACCTACAACAGCGCTTCCACCTATGCCCACGAATGGGGGCATGCAATGCACCAAGTGCTAACGAACGAAAATCAGCCCTTCGAACTCGCCGATTTCTCCATTTTTACAACCGAGATTGCAGCTATCGCTCAGGAGTTGCTTTTGCAGGAACACATGCTGAAGCAGGCATCGAATCAGGAAGAGCGATTGTTTTTTCTAGGTTATGCTTTGGAGCAAATGCGAGGAACTTTCTATCGCCAGGTCATGTTCTCGGAATTTGAGTTGGCGATACACGAAGAGGTGGAGCAAGGCAAAGCTTTAACAGGTTCTCGCATGACGGAAATTTATGGCGATATCCTAAAGCGCTATCATGGCCATGAGCAGGGGGTAATGAACATTACCGAGCGCGAAATGGTCGAATGGGCCTATATCCCGCATTTTTACTACAACTTCTATGTTTATCAGTATGCCACTTCAATTGCAGGAGCAGCCTATTTCGTGGATCAAATGAATTCCGGCGACGATAATGCTCGCGAGATCTATCTCGATTTTCTCAAGGCAGGTGGTTCAGACTACCCGGTTGAAATTCTAAAGGAAGCGGGTCTGGATATGTCGAGCCCAGCTCCCTACAATGCTGTCATTGACCGTATGGATGGCGTTATGGATGAAATAGAAACTATACTCAACGCCATGGAGTAGTCGAATTAGCCAACCTGTTAGCGTCATGCGATCTAGTTGTTCGATTTCGTTTTCTGCAGGCATTCGGTGGTAATTCGGATGATCTGCGCGGCTAATAGTTCAAAGGTAAAGATTTGCCGACGCTAATGCCCACGAAAATCACGAAGTTGTACAAAGGAATTTGAGAGGAGTAGTTATAAATAAACTACGGAGAAGGAATTAGAGTGCTTTTTTTCGGCATCATCGACGAAACCCTTGCTACGGATTAAGCAGAAAGTGATATGCTTAGGAAGGCGGCTTGTCGTCAAAGTAGCGAATTCAGTAAATATTGGGACGATTAATTGTATCACTTGAATTATGGAATATCGAACCTTACTATGAAGAACTTGTTGTGGGTTACTTTGGAGTGTTTTAACTTTGTACTTCTTCGCGTTCTTTGTGTGAGTTTTATAATCTTCGAAGCTTGTTTCGCTATTGTTTGATTCCCAACGCACGTGCTTTATCTAGGATGGCTTTGGTGCGTTTGCGGTAGGCTCGTTGGCGCAGAATTGCTTTTTGGCGTTTTGTTTCTTCGGATACACGAGGACGGCCTGGCTTGGGGTTGAAAACATTCTCGGGGAGAGTGTATAGGCCGCGTTTGTGGAAGCTCTCAGGCGTGAGCTCGTCTAGTTGATTGTGGTTAGGGCCAGAGTACCAAGCTGTTTTCAGGCTGCGGGCTTTTCGCTTGCTCCAAGTGGGGGAGTCTATGTTGGCTTGTATTGAAAGCCATTCGGCGTAGGCGGCAAAGTAGGCGTCGGCGATTTCACCTTGAGCAAATTTCATTGCTAGAATGGGAGGCGCTTCTTGGATACTTGTAGACAATTGTTGATGGCTGGTCGCGCGACGAGATACTTCGTGCTGCCAATCACGTAGATTGTAGCCAAAGGATTCTAACGAATCAGATCGTTCAGCCACCTCTTTGAATGTCTTAGGGCGTTGTAGTGTTATTTGTGTTAAGTCAGGCATTGTGAGCCTCCTCAATAAGAACTTCGATTGTCACTCGATTCGTATTCGTTATAACTTCATCGGGAAAGAATTGGTCGATCCGTCTTTGGACTTCGTCTACGTTCTTGATCCCGATTTTCTTTATTAAGTAAACGAGATCTTCGTGATCTCCTCGATAGCCTGGAAGTGGATCGCGACAAGCAATCGCTTTCATAGCTAAGAGATAGTTGGCGGTAGCGACGAATACGGTGAGGCCTGGGATACAGAGCTTTAGCTCTCTACGTCCTTCTTTTGGATTTTGACCAATAAATTGAACGACATCGTCGTTGAGCCAATCATCATGAAGCCCGAGTGTTTGGGCAACTTTAGCAACTAGTAACGATCCTTGATCGCGAGGACTTAGTACGGCGTCAACGTCCTTGGTGGCGTTTCTTGAGTCGTAGGCGAGTAACATCGCAGAGCCTCCATAGATGCAAATTTCAAGATCAACGCCTTTCGTAAGAGCTTGCTTGCCAAGTTCATGGAGAGCGGCTTCGAGCGTTTTGCGATCTAGGTTCTTCATAATAAAACATAACGTTATGATTAAATAAAATAAAATCAAGAAAGGAATTAGAGGAGGTATGATGGTGTGTTGTTAAGCATAGTGGGTGCTGCTTTATCCGATGAAATAGAGAATTGAATGGTCAGGGTCTCGTGTGACGAGATACATCGGCCTTCATGGATTACGGCTGACATGGGTGTAGCGATACGACGACAGGTTTTATGTTTTTGGTAAGTGAACCTGTTTGGCTTTAGCCGACCTGTGTTCCGTCCGCCTTTTCTTCGGTACGGCGTGACAGGAAAGAACACTGATATAACGTGGTATTGATCGCCCGCCAATTTCACTACCGAGGCAAAGGCGACATGATCATAAGGGCCCGATTTGGACGAAGGAACTTGAGGAGGGAAGCCTATCAGGTCCGAATCATGAATAATGGAACCAAAAAACAATAATGTCATTACGTGTCATTTGGAACGTTATGTCATTAAAATAGAGACAAAACTAGGTAGATTAACTTACTTCTAGCTTGAATTTCCATAACAAAATGGAATGATATAACAACGTTGTCATAATAACTTGTTCGATGAAGAAATGAGAGAATCCCAAACAGTCACTTTGCATGGTAACGAATGGAATCTTTTTAACACAGACTCACGTTCTCAAAAAAATAATGACGATAGATAATATATTTCAGATCTACATACTGATCGGAATTGATGTGCACTGGGTTTAGCCGACACTAGATTCTCTTTTGTTGTGTTGTTTATCTAGTTGGTAGCATTAAATGCTAGTTCATTGCAACCCCCTAG
>JAKYXN010000096.1 GCA_022538095.1 Puniceicoccaceae bacterium K14
GAGGAAACGATTGGGCGGATTGTTTGAAGATTACCTTGAATAGGCGATTGTTTTGCTTCAGCCGAGGTTTAATGAGAATCGTTCTCTAAGGTTTGATATAGGACCTAAATTTAGCGCCCGAGCGATTTTCTAGAAAGTATGTCTCGTTCGTTAGGGGTACCAGAGTTGTAGGTTAAGTGGGTTAGGAAGGTGATGTGCATTAATTTGATTGATTTTTGGCTTGGCGTATAATTTTTTGGGGAGTCTTAGAGATTCCCCTCAAGGTTATATTATGTGCATACAAAGACTGCTGATCATGCTTCAGCTCACAGCCTTAATTGCTTTGGCTGAGACGAATGAAAATGAGCCAGTTCCTGAATTATTGGAGCCAACTGTTAAGAACATTTTCAGTAGCGAGCGGGTCTTGGATATTAATATATCTAGAACTGGTAGATATCTTGCAGTTCTAAAACGTCAGGACCAACAAGAGTACATATTGCTGCAAAATTTAGAGAGTGGTGAAGTCCGTAGAATTGAACCGGTGAGCAACGAGGAAATAAGTGGTGGGATTACTTTTGCTGGTACGGACGGACATTTGTTTTACACACAGCATAAAAAGCTGCGGAATACTTCATTGGTTTATAACATTGAGTCTAGGAAGATTAAAGGAGCGCCAGATATTCATGATTTCTGGGATACTAATGCTGAACAAGCGATACTTGTTTCTTCGAATCCTATGGGATATCCAGCAATTCGCCATCATAATTTTGAGACTAACAGGTCGAAGTTGGTTCAGACTTTACCGGAGAATGCCATCGCCATTTTTTATGAATCGTATTCAGGGCTTGCTAAAGTTGTTATTACAGCAGCTCGTTTGGAGAGTGGTCGCTCAGCTAAGCGAGAAAAGAGGGCAAGGGAGCGTACGCATGTTTTAGATGAAAACAATAAGTGGCAACCGATCCCGTTTTTCGATAATGCGATTTTGGGCTATCAAAATGTTTACGATACGAAAGACCCAGTTGGGTTGTCTCCCGATGGTAAAACGCTGTATTTCTCCAAATTAAATTCTTATGGGACCCGTGGTCTGTATACGTTTAATCTGGATACAATGGAAGAGGAACATGAGGTATTGGTGGATCCTCGTTTCGATGTTATACCAGTAGACTCCAACAATGAGAATGTGGAAGTTGTACGTTTTTCAACTAAAGATGACCGGTTGTTAGGCATTCGAGCAAACGGGACTTACGATAAAACTATTTGGGTGGATAGTTTATTTTCAAGTGTTCAGAAAATCGTTGATGAGACCTTGCCTCGTAGAAATTTAAATCGGATCATCCTTTGGACCCAAGATGAGACGAAGTTTATTGTTAATTCTTACAGTGACGTAAATCCAGGAATTTATTATCTATTTGATAGCGAAAAGGGAACGATAAACTCTCTTGAAGAGCGCCTGCCAGAAGTGGATAACGACCTGTTAACCCAAAATATGATTCTTAATATCCCGCTCCGCGATGGGAGCGAGATGCTTGCTTACCTAAGGCTTCCTCGTGGTGTCGAGAAATCGGAAGATCTATCATGTATTGTATCACTGCCTTATTTTTTTGAAAGAAGGTTTAATTGGAACGAGATAGACCTAGTTGACCATGCGTATGCTGGAAGTGGATTTGGTTATTTGCGGCTGAATGTGACAGGTACTCCTGGGTTTGGAAGGTCTCATTTTGAGAAAGGTTATAAAGAAGGTGGAATCAGCATCCTCGAGAACGTTGAAGACGCGTTAGATTATCTAATTAAGAAAAAAATAATTCGTCCGGATAGGATAGCTTTGGAGGGGAGGGGGTATTCAAGTTTTTACACTCTTGCGGCAGCTTCGCGTCGACCAAATTTTTATCAGGGTATCATTCTCCATGATCCGATTGCTGGATTGAAGGAATACTTCATGGATAGGGTGCAATGGGAGAAAAAACTTAAACGATGGTCTTTTCTAGAGGAGATAAACAAATCTATGGCCAGCGAGCCGTCCTTGAAGCTTAAATCAGTAATTGATGGTGTGGAGGTTCCAGTCGCGATTTTTGGACTAAAGAGTCGCGTAGGGAGACATTCATCAGAGGAATACGCAAATGAGCTGTACAGAGCTTTAAAGCGCAGGAAAAGAGATGTAGAGCTCTATAAATTTTCTGATCCCATTGAGAAAAATGTAGAGGGAGTTATCCATGAATATGAGACAGCGATAGAATTTCTCCAAAAACAAATGGGTGAGCCTGAAATCAACGAACCGAATTAGGCTCAATTAGTTTATAAGCGGAATTACGAGATGTAGTGATTTTGCAGTTTCCCTGATTACAATCAAAGAGTTGTTGTGGTACCAAGAAACAAGGGAGTTTATGTGGCAAGTTGGAGCGTTTCACCAGTTTTTCTTGTAAGGCAGCAATTAGCGATTTTGCTAATTCGTATTTGAAGTTATCTTCTTTTGTAATCTCCAATTCGCATGAGTCATATGATAAAAAATATAGGCTCTAGACTAGCAATTGATTATAATGTATCGTGCTAGTCTAGAGCCTTGATTTAATTGTCACTGAGGTCGAGAATGTTCAAGTTGGTTTTGTATCCAATTGTTTGTAGGTATGAGGTGTCGCTGTGAGGGGCATGCAACTCAGTTAAACTTTGGAACTGGTCGTAGTCGAATTCGCCTTCTGGTTTGTTGAGATGATCTCGAATCGAATTCCCTGAAAGAATGGGAGCATTGGGCGAATTTCTCAACGACAATTGCAGTCAAGTGAGTGTCGTGTATTTTAGTTACGGTTACACTGGCGAGCGAGCAGGGCGTGCTTTGATTGGTTTCGATTTTGAAACAGAAAGAGTGAGAGAAAAAATTCGCGACAGTGCTTTGAATCGATCATCAGTCTTGAGACACGCAACTGAATTGTCTGAGGAAACGATTGGGCGGATTGTTTGAAACAATTGATTTTCTTGTTGGAGTAATGGAAACAAGTTGCGAATTCTGATTAGAAAGCGCGAGTGAGAATTGGCTTTGTTTTAGAGTCTTTCCATTCCGTTGGAAATTATTTATCTGGCTGTAGCCGCTTGGAAGTGGATTCGTGGTACGAGAGCGCTTCGGTCAGGCTGTCATTCCAGCTGTCGCCCAGATAGTGGTATTCGTCTTCTACGATTTTTAGCCTCACGCCTAATTCATTTTCTTTAGCAAGGTTTTCGAGTATTATGGCATCGTTTGGACTCGCCTGAGCATCGTTGGCACCATTTATGATGAAAAGCGATGTCGACAAGTGTTCTATATTTTTTGATGGAGAGAGTTCTTCGAAAGGCCAATAGGAGCGGGTTCCAATAATTACTACTTGAGAGAGATTAGAAGGTTGAAGTTGAGCAGCGACTGCGAGGGAAAGTCTAGCTCCAGCTCCGTGACCGACGAGAATAAAATCTTTGCTTGGCAGGCTTGCGGTGGGTAGGGCGTTTACGAACTCTTTGAGTTCCTTTAATCCTCTTAATCCAAAACTGCTGAGCTTGGGAGATATAGCGAGGTATCCAAGTTTCGAAAGGTGTTTTAGCGTTTTTTGAGTGCCAAGGAAGTCTTCTTTTTTACTCGGAATGAATAGAACCGTGCCAATAGTGTCTTTTTTCCTTGGTGCTGAGAGGTTTGCATTCAAGTTTGCACTTATTTTGTATTCACTTACTTCGACGACACGTGTCTCATAGTGGTGAGCGAATTTTAACCCAGCTAGTGATATTGCGAGACAAATTGAAAATGAAAGGAATAGAGCCTTGCTGATGTTGCTTGTTAAGCTTTTAAGTTTTGATGACTCATATAAATTCTTTACGGCAAAGACTAGAGAGAATAGGAGAGTGAGTATAAGCGCCCATCTGATCTCGTGGATGAAGTGGAAGGCGGAAAATAGTCCGCAAATTGCGTAGCTGAAAATTGCCAGCGACAAAAATACAAAGCCTGATTGTGTGCTATTTTGGTAGGCTTTGAGAAGTATGAAAATTGTTGTCGAAATAACTGTGAGGTATAAAAACAAGGTAGGAATTCCGCGTGTAGCTGCAATGTCGAGATAGTCATTGACGGCATTTCCGTATGTTGTTTGGGCGTTGTTTTGCTGATACCACATGGAGTATGTATCTCTGAATCCGAATTTGCCTACGCCATGCGCCCAATGGTCGGAGATCATTACAAGTGTTCCTCGCCAGACTTCGAATCGATTTGATACGGAAGCGTCGGCTGCATCGGGTAACACCTCAAGTGCTCTTTCAGTACCAGATGGGAGAAGGAGAAGTCCGATTGCGAATACGCCGAGGGCGAGCCAAGCCACTTTTCTGCAAGGCTTGAAAAACAAAGAGAAACACGAGCACAAAAAAAACGAAAGGTATCCTCCTCTTGAATAAGTGAATAGTAAGATGGGGATTGCGGCTATTGCTGTAGATATGAAGGTGTAGCCAAGCCAATTTTGAAAACGTGTTCTTCTCTTCTCGGAGGAAAGGGCGAAGGCGCCCAAAGCTAAGAGCAGGAAAAAAAGTACAAGGGTAAACGTGGCTAACTGGTTGGGTGTACCGAAAAAAAACTGCCAACGCTCATATCCATTGAAAAAAGATTTCATACTACTCAATTGGTTTGTTTTTTAGCGATCGTTTCGCTGTCGAATAAAGCGGCATCCATCGGTTTGTTGATAGTGTATTCGAGAATTCTCATCGCTTCAGTGCACTCTCCGTCTGTGGTGTAGGTTTCGTAGCCGACAATGAAATTATCTGGTTGCGATATATAATAGATTGCTTTTGAAATCTGGAAAAAGAGGTTGGCGTCGAAAGGTCTTCCTTCGCTAAGTGCTTTGTTCCTATGCGCTGCTTCAATTCGTTTTCTTACGGTCTCTTCAAGTAGTGGATAGTTGAAAGTGATCCGCGTGCAATCATGACCGAAGTAATCGATGTCTTTTTCCAGTTTCCAACTACTGCCAGGTGCAGGAGTTTTCCAGGTTGCTTGTTCGTAGGCCGCTTGAAGGTCCGGAATGTTGATTTTAATTATAGGGGATTCGGTTTTTTCTATAATTCCGTTTTCAATTTGGACGGTTCCTTTTGACGTATTGAGGTATGTTCTTTGGTTTAGAGTAGGGCCAATTGTTTGATACATGTCTGTCCGGAGGTTGTAATGCTTGGGACCTGTTCTGAGTCGTCGCTCTATTGCTATTATCGGATTCGGATCGTTGTCGATTGCCCATTTTATTTCGAGAGTATTTGTCCTGTTGAGGATGGTTTTAGCCTTCCAGAAAGATTCGATGACGGATTGATCGGAGAATAGTTGGATGTTTGATACGAAAAAAAATAAAAAAAATGAGATCTTTTTATTGTTTAACATTTGGATACAAAGCGTTTTAAACACTGTTCTGCTGAGTTTGGATTGGGTTCGCCGAGGGGCTTTTGTAATGTAACGATAGTAAGGGTTGCTATTCTGTATCAAGAATATTTTGGGATCTAGGCCATTTCCGGTATATGCTTTTGTGTCGGTCCGGTTTGAGAATTTTGGATAGCGAAATTGATTATGCAAATTCTCCGAGACGGTGTCTGGCGAGTCGTTTTAGCATAATCCGGCAGATGAATAGGTTTTTAGATATACATTTTGAAGGCTAGATTTATGAGTGTTCTATTTTTTAAAATATAGGGTTATTTCTACCATTAAAACGATTTAATCTAACCAATTGACCGGGTTTTTCGGATGCTTAATAATGTGGGTAATTTAACTCTTTTCTAACCCCTTAAGTTTTTTGAAACTATGTTAATACCCAGTGGCTGTTACTCGATGCTGTTAGCATCTTTTTCCGTGTGTCGTGTGCGATTTTCGCTCGTTTATGCGTTTGTTTGTTGCTCCTTGTTGCTTTCGTTTGATCTACAAGCTCAAAATGAAAGGGACGTCGCCCGAGATGTCCGTTCGTTTGTTGATCGCACTGAAAAAGAGCGTGAAGAATTTCGTGCTATTTACGGGAAAGCTGCTGAGCCCGCATTGGAATTAATAAACGGAATCCAGAAATCAAAAGGAAAAAATCAAAGAAAATTGGATAGAAAATATATCCAAATATCTATCGATAAACTGGAAAAACTGGATACTAAAAAAATGGAACTCGAGGAGCGTTCTAAGGTTGGGAAAGCCTGGTGGAAGGCTGCCGAACTTACTCGCCGTTTGGATGGTCCGACCGAAGAAATGATGGAGCAGTTGGAAATGGCTTACTCGCTTGCTCCAGATGACGAAGAATTGATGAAGGAAGTGGCATACCAGCGTCGACGCGTTCAGGTAGTATCATTGAGATTGGCGGAGGCTAAGCGTGTACGCGAAGCTCGTGAGGCTGGCAAGGATCCCTATGCGAATTTAAAGCCGTTGCTCTCTGATCGCGGCCAAGGTGGCGCGGTCGAGAAGGAAGGGGGGGTAGAATAATGAATGCGATGTCGCCTATCCTTACGTTTTTGCCAAGCAGTTTGACTCTTCGCTTTTGGGCATTCGTTTCTTTTTGCTTTGCTAGTGTGCTTTCTCTTTCGGCCCAAGGGCACATGGTAGGCTCTACCGTGCCAATCGATATCACAGTTTCCGCAGGAGCTTTATCAGGTACATTCAAGGCTACATTTCACGGGGATAGCGGGGACACGATCCTTTCCAAGACTGTGACTTCAACTACAGTTGAGGAATCCGATGTGGTGTTTATGAAGACCGGAGTGGAGTACGATCTCACACTCTGGAAGTCCTCTTTCGCGGCCAATGCCAAAGTGCGGCTTTCGGCTCCTCCGGGGTGGCAACTTTATATTGCGACTGCTGGGAGTTCCGATCTCATCGTTCGCCAGAGCTACCTTCTAAATGTGAGCAACGTGAATACGGACCTGATCGTAAAGATCCTTCCTTCGGGAGCCACTCAGAGCAGCCTAGCGGCAGGTCTTTCCACTTCGCTTTCTCATGAAGGAATTATTTGGTCCGTTGGAATGGGCAGTTTGAGTAATGGTGATAGCGCAGGAGTCATACAATTGCGAGCTGCTAGCATGGCAGATATGACTTACGAACCCGCTGATCTATTCTATTCTGCTCCTAGTCCGGAAGTGGACTACTATGCGCCTAATGGGGTTCTACGCCAAGTGTTCTCCCCTCAGACCTTGGCGGATATTGTGGATACAGGCAATAACAAGTATGAAATTCGCTTCTATGATTGGACGCAAGTTGGCTCTAAAGTCAACAATCTCTATACTACTAGCGGCAATCCCTACGTGACCTACGAGATTAACGAAAGCTACGATGAGGAGATTCGTATCAAGAAGACGATTGGTTCTACCAGTTGGTATACGCTTCTTGCATACACTGGGAATTATTGGACGCTTTATGACTGGACCGAAGGCGGCAACGAAACGAGTCAGTGTCTGCGCAAGGTGACGACTTCCATAAGCTATTCCGGCAGTTGGAAGTATGTATTGGTTACCGAGTATGGTCGCAACTCTTCCGGAGGCTACGATTCGTCCTCCAAGACGCGCTACACCTATAGGAATTTCGATTGGGGGTACGAGGTTACCAGGGTTGAGAAAGGCTACGGCGAAAGCTACGCCTACGATATTGACTATGTCTACTTCGAGGATGAGGACTATGATGCCCCGGGTGAATACACACGCTTGCACAGGGTCACTCAGCCGGACGGAGGCAGCACTTACTACTACTACTTTACCGACTTCGCCAAGCGAGGACTCATGCGACTTAAGAACGAACCGTTCCAGGACTACAACTACGGTCGGAAGACGGAGTATACTTACGAGCTCGATATAACTGGCAACAGCTACGTTATCGATGAAGTGAAGAGCTATCTCAGGAATGGATCCGGCAGTAGTTATGTCCAAGTGGGTCGCATCACCTATGACTACACTGCGCGAACGATCAATGGCTTCGCCGCTCGTGAAACTAAAGTGCGACAGTATGCGGATGCCTCCAACTATCTAGAGACAAAGGCAGTGCATTACCGAGAGGATATTAGCGGCAACGATCCCTCTGGCCAGAACACTGGCTTCTTCCGACGTGGCCAGCCCTATTCCATAAAACGCCCTGATGGAACGCAGACTAGTTATGCTTATATCTACTATGCTTCGGCCGACGTCTACAGCAGAGAAGCGATCGAAGGACTGACTGCCAATCCTGCAGGTAGCGATGACTTTTACATGGCGACCTACAGTTCGACAGAGGATATAGAAAATATCTATGTAGTGAACGAGCGTAATACGAAGCGACATTGGAATGTCAAGGGAGGTGGCTTGGTCTATGGCATCTACGACTCAGTAGCGGACAACAACGGCTTTGAGCTCATGCGAGAGGAATTGCATACCTACGATTCCACAAGTCGGCTCTATTTGACGAGAGAGCGCGCTTGGAAGAGCAATAGCTCTGCTGAGTCCACTTGGAATACGCTCTTCGAGGCCAGCTACTCCGATCTCCGCCCCGATTGGACTGAAGATCGGACCGGTGCTCGTATCGACTATTTGGCATACGACAAGCAAGGCCGCGTGGAAGAAACCATCGAGAACGGAGGCGACACCTCAATAGCCGATATCCACCGTATGTATGCTTACGACGGTTCCAATAGAACAGTGGAGCAGTATAAGATGGAGTCCGGCTCCAGCCCTGAGACTATTCCCAGTACCTGGAACTACGATCTCGCCGGTCGACTCTCTTCTAAGACGCTCGATTGCTGTAAAACAGTGAACTACGAATACAATCCTTCTGCTGGAACGGTCAAGACGATCAATTCCGATCAAGGTTACGTGCTAGACACTTACTACAGGGACGGCAGTCTGGATTATCGTTCCGGAGACGCGTCGGCGCCCCTGTACGTACGCAGTCAAGTGGCCTTCTCCATGTTGGAAACCTGGACCGCTCTCGCTAACTTCAGTATCTCTACCAAGACCGATGGTTGGCGTATTGCCCGTTCCGATTGGCTTGGGCGTTCCGTGGAAATCGAGGAACCTACCTTTGATGGCGGGACGGCTCGCACTACGGAATTTGAATACAATTCTAAGGGACAGCTCGCAGCCCGTTTTACCAAGAGCGGCAGTTCCCACCTAGTGGCACCCTATAGGTACCAATACGACGCTCACGGCAGTCTTCAGTTCGAAGGCCTCGATATTGGTAATAGCGGAACGCTCACTACTAGCGGAAACGATCGAATTACCAAGATGGTGCATGGGCTTTCCGAGGACTCTTCGGGGCACTGGTGGAGCATAAGCGAAGTCTACGCCTACCCAAGCTCGTCCGCTGTGCTCGTATCCAAGACCGAATCGCGTTTGGTGCCTTTGGCCAATACCATGGGCGAAGTGGTGACCACCGATCAGTACGGCAACAAGTCAACTACCACCACTACCTTGGACAGAAGCAAGGACAAGGTGACGACTACGACTAGCTTTATTCCCAGTTTGTCCAACGACGAAATTTCAGTTTATCAGAATGGGCTCCTAAAATCCAGTACGGATACCGCTGGTACAGTCAGTTCCTATACCTATGATGCGCTGCGTCGCCTTAAGAGTGTAAACAGCCGCGACGACGTTACGAAGCTCTACGACTATGTTACTGGTTCCAACCGTCTTTGGAACGTTTACGAAGTCGTTCCCTCTTCCCAAGGTGGCGGTAATCGCAAGATCCTCGTCCACGACTACGACACTGACGGCCGCCTCGAGGAAATCGTCCGTAGAAACAAGCACGGATCGGCCTCGGTTATAGAGGAAAAGACCACCTACGCCTACAATAAGATGGGGCAGCGAACTTCCATTTCCAATGCCTCCGGCGACAATGGTGACTTCCCTGTGTACCATTATTATGACGCCTATGGCCGCTTGGAAAAGACTGAACAACTCAGAGGCGGTGGAAACGAAAGCGAGGTACGTTACGAATACGATTCCAAGACTAATCTCTTAAAGTATAAGAAGCACTACAAAAGCAGCTCGACCTACGATACCGAAACATACTCCTACAACGATCTCGGAGCTATGAGCCGAGTTACGTATCCAAACAGCAAGTATATCGACTACAGCTACGCTATCAATTCCGTTAGCTATGCAGGTGATCTCACCGGTGTCAGCTACAGCGACTCCACCCCGAGTGTAACCTACAGTTCCTACGATCGGCTCGGCCGTGCCACCCAAGTCGCGGATGCTACCGGCACGCGCACCTTTACCTACGCGGCCAACAATGGCCTTTCGCTTAGTAAGGAAGACTTGGACAATAGTTTCTATGGCAGTGGTAACGATATCAATCGCTTCTACGAGACCGACGAAGACGACGAGATAGAAGGCCGCTATCGCGGCTTCGCCTACGACGGCAAGGATTGGATTATCGGATATAGCTCGACAACCGGCCGGATAAGTTCGATAAAAGGCGAAGTGGAAAACTTTGGTGCCAGGAGGTTTGATTACGCGTATGACGACTATCACGTCCACACTGTGACGCACGGCTCCTATCAGCACATTCGTGAATACGAAAGCTGGCGCGAAAACCTCAACGCTGTTCATACAAAGTGGGGCAGCTCCTATCGCTCCGAATTCGACGTCTCCGCTTTTTCTTGGGCAGGGCAAATAGACAGTGCCACACTGGCTTACAACAGCAACTCGCTTGCTGCCAAGTACGGCAGCAGCTCAAATATCGCCTATAGCTACACCTACGATGCTCGTAGTCAGTTAACCCAGTACGACAGTAGCTACGGGAGTGTGGCCGACGCAGTCTACACCTACGATAGCGCCGGGAACCGTAAGAGTTCCAATGACGTCAACGGTTACAAGAGCTACGGAGCCAACCGCCTCAACCAGCTCACCGGTCACAGTCTGGCCTACGATAGTGCGGGCAACCAAATCGACGACGCGTCCTGGGATTACACCTACGATGCGGGCAATCGCCTTACCCGGATGTGGGGCAAGACCGGTTCCAAAAAAGTGCTGACCTTCAAATATGACTATAAGGGTCGTCGGGTGGAGAAGAAAGTGTGGAACAGCGAAATTTCCTATCTGCTTAGCCAGAATCCCAACACGCATATAAAATTCGTGTACGACGGCATGAGCCTCGTAGCGGAGATAGACGGTGTGAGCGAGAACCTGCGCAAAAGCTTCTACTGGGGCCTTGACAAGTCCAACAGCATCGGAGGGTTCGGCGGAGCTATGGGACTGCTTATGATCCAAGACTGGACTACCAACGCCAACTACTATCCCTCCTTCGACCTCAACGGGAACTTAGTTGCTTTGCACGACGAATCAGGTAACTGGGCGGCTTGGTACGAGTACGATCCTTTTGGCAATGTAGTGCAATCCGGCGGCAGCTATGCTGACGAGAATCCAATCGGCTTCAGTTCGCAGTACACCGACCGAGAGACCGGTCAAGTGTACTACGGTTTCCGCTATTATGATCCGAAGTTGGGCCGCTTTGGCAAGCGCGACCCAATTGGTGAGCAAGGCGGTCTAAACCTCTATCGTTTTGTTAATAACAATCCGGTAAACTCAATTGATATACATGGTCTATATGAGTTGTTGGACGACGAAGAAGCATATGAATTAGCACCTCTTGAGGTCTCAATGGGCGATGACGACCCTGGCTACCAGGATTGGCTAGATTGGAATGATCTTCTAGATTCTTACACGCTTGAGGATATTCTTGATGATATCCTTGAGGATTCGCTTGAGGTTGTGGAAGATTCCTTTGATGGGGGTGCTGGCTCAGGCTCAGGCCCGGGTGATAAGGACCAAAAGGATAACAGTGAGCGTTGTGCTGAATTGACTAATCAGATAGCGAGTCAAGGAGGCCTTCGGAATTTGATTGAAAGGGATATAGCCGGATTTGAAGGAAGAGATCCGACCGAGTTGAGTTTGTTTACTGGGGCTTCTTTGGGTGCTTTGACTACTGGTGTCGCATTCGAAACGTTAAACCAATTGGACATATTGCCTGCACAAGCGACATATTCTTTTATTGACGCGGGTAGCCGGGGCCTTGGACCGATTACTGAATTAACAGGTTATGGTAACATTGCTATTGGCATCTCAGGTGTTGGTATTGGTATTGATGCATTGTCTACAGGAAATAGTTTAATGAACGGAGATTACTCGGGTGCAGCTAGAAGTGCGGTGAGTGGTACTGTCGGTACTTTCGTGCTTAGAAGTGCATTGAAGGAAGCACTTACAAAGGGAGCTGGCTCAAGTGTCTTTACGCCATTCGTTGGAATCGCTACTGGATTGGCATCGTTTGGAGGAGATTTAGTGATTCACAATGAACAAAACAAAATAAATCAAAGTGCTTTTGAATTAGCGTCGAAGATAAATGGAATACAATTAAAGCAGAGGGCGAAATTGGATCAAAGTATAACGTCTGCGACTAAAGAGTTTAATGAGCTCGGTTGTGGAGATTGATTTTATGGTTGTGGTTTATAGTTTATTAGTAATTTGCTTATCGATCTTCGTTTTAGTCGTCTTTGTGCTTTCATCAACTTTGTATGTAAAAATCGTTTACGGAGGGTTAATGTTAGTTTTGGCGGTTTTTATTATATCTGCAATTATAACGAGCAAGAGAAGAAAGAAATAGATCGATCCTGAGTGAACTTGCATTTACTTTATGGCAGGCACGGCTGACGCCGGGCTTCGCCTCGCGCCGTCGTTCCTCCGTCACGCTGCCTGCTTACCGTCGTCCGCCACATATCCGCATAATGCGGGTACTATTGGCTTCCTAGGATAGTCAGCTTCCCACCCGTCAGAGCTGCATCTATCCCGCCAGTCGTTCCGCCGTAAGCGTCATGCCAAGCGCCTTGATATAGTTCTCTGCTGTTTTTGAAAAGTGTCGTATGTTTCGTAGCTATGACATTTACGACTGCCGATGAAGAATTAATTCTCAAGACCGACGCTTTGGGTCGCGTTCGCATGCCCAAGGAAAAGCGAGAACTTATCCTCGACCGCTTCG
>JAKYXN010000097.1 GCA_022538095.1 Puniceicoccaceae bacterium K14
ACCATCCGACACTCGTGTCGCAAGGCTTTGGCAGCCTTGCGCTGCTTCGATTTGCGCTCGAACCAGCAAAGAGTTTATTCACGAACACGCCCTAAGAAATTATTTATACGGGCGCGATTACTAAACTGATTACACGAAAATAACATCGATAGCCACAACTACCACCATCACACCCCAAACAACGAGTCGCCCCACAGTAGAGATTCCAAAACCGACTCCGGCCCCGACGCCTGATCTGGCTGACTTTTCAAAGCTCTCCTTTGCTGCTATCCACTCAAAAATAAAGGCTCCTGCTACTGGCCCCAGAATCAATCCGAAGATTCCAAAAAAGATTCCTACGAGTCCGCCTACCATCGCACCGATAATAGCCCACTTGGATCCTCCAAACCATTTCGTTCCCAAGGCCGTCCCAGCAAAATCGACTACTCGATCAACAATCACCATGGCAAACAAGATTCCGGTTCCCCACCAAGAAAGCCAGTCAGGCAAAATCAACTTATGAGCCAACGCGCCCAGCCAAAGAACGATAGCCCCTGGAACCACCGGCAAAAAAACGCCCGCAATACCACCCAATATTCCAACGGCTAACAGTGTCCAAGCAACTGTCCCCCAAAGATAGGGCGCCATAGCAACAAACCACTCACCAACTACATTCAACCAATCCCACATTGCACTCTCGTTACTTTCGATACTTTTGTCCTTATAAGCGACTAATCCTAAATTCCTGCAAGCCGATAGACTCTCAACTCCCATTTTGAGCTTGGCCCCAACCACTTAAGCCATCAAATCAAGAGGTTATGCCAAGACAAATAGGATGGATCGAACGCGATGAAGAACTCGGTAAACTTAAAATCGAGGTTCGCTTTTTTGGGGATCAAATAACATTTGTACGTCAAGCTGGTCGTTTCGAGCCTTTCAATGAGTTTAAGCCTACCAAAGAGCATTGGGATAAACTGGAAGAACTCGGCAAAAACAAGTTTCAAAGAGGCAAGCTCACTGGACGCTACATGAAGCTGATCGAAGCACGTGGCATTAAAAGGTAAGCTATTTTGATCAGCTACCACTCAATCCTCGCGTTTGACGATCGTAGTAAAACGCTGTCGAAGCTGCCCCCACGCAGACAACGAGGATAACCAAACTATAGAAGATTCTCGTTAACATAGGAATCGATTCTTCAATCATTTGTCTTACTTCTGACGGATACAAGACTAGGATCTCCCGTATGAGCTCACTTTGAAGCGCTCCACCATCTTGCTGCAAAATCATTCCTAACGAATATATACTCACACTCAGAGCTAGAGCGAGCTGATTGCGAACCAATACCCGAGCATGGACACGGCTACCGTCGTTAAGCACTCGATTTCTCGCGACTAGTTCAACCACGCCATGAACGAGAAGAGCCATCGAAACAAACACCGCCAACCAGCCAAAGGAAAATAGAGTGATCGCCAAGGAAACGATCCCAAAGAATATCAAGCTAGACCCACTTAAAAAGCTAACAACGCCAAAAAAACTCGATGGTCTAACGGAATCACTCATATCCACCTATGAACACCGCTCAAGGTTTCAGTTCCCTAGACTTCATAGAATCAGCTGAGGCTTCTTTAATCTTCGAAAGCAAGGCCGCTTCAAGATCGATAGCTCGCATATCCCCTTCCTTCACATCGAATTTTGCGTAGACACTAGTCATCTCGCCTTTAGCAACCGGTACAAAGCCACGGTCATCCGTTTTCTTAAAAAAACGGAAAAAATACACCACAGCCTTTATCTTTATTTCCTTGATAAATACGCGACAGAGAATCTCGTCCGCATAACGAATCGGCTCACTGTAATCGCAACTGGCTCTTACACGTGGCCAGCCCCAAAACGTTGCTCCGTCCTTCTTCACTGCTGGAAAATCGATAGAAGCCAACAATGCGTGTTCGCCCATCTCCATCCAACGAAAGTAGTTCGAGAAATGAACGATTCCCGCCATATCTGTTTCATGGAAGGCAATTCTATGCCTAAAGGTATACTCTGTTAGCATTCGCGAAATCCTCACGAGGGATTTTCAAAAGACAAGCGACAAAGCGAAGACATGAATCTCATTTGAAACACGAGAACTAAGGATCTCATCTTTTTTTCAAAGAATGCAAACCACCCCTAAAATACTAGTCATATATTCCGATATTCAAACTAGTACCTATAAAGGATTCCATCTCTATGAATACCATTTCGCCAATAGATCTCAAAAAAGCAGCATCTAAACTTCCTTCGTCACCGCAGATTTTCAGCAAGCTCAGCCAGCTAATGAAGGACCCAGATGCGAGTCTAGATGATATCACGGATCTGGTTAATACTGACTCATCTCTCACAATTCAAGTGCTCAAACTGAGCAATAGCCCGGCCTACGCCTCAGGCGTGCCAATCGACACGCTTGACGAAGCAATCAACCGCGTCGGCTTTTCAGAACTTTTCAAACTCGTAGGTATGGCAGCGGCCTCTCAAGTATTCGCAAATCGCAATACGACCTACAACATAGACGGGTCAGACCTTTGGGAAAATTCTCTCGCTTGTGGGTTAGCGATGGAGAAACTTGCAACCAAAGCAAACATGGACCCTCAAGAAGCCTATACAATAGGTTTATTACGCTCCATGGGCAAGATGGTCATCAATACCTGTGTCAAGGACGACCCAGAATACGACAAGTACAGCGATCGGATTACCCTCCCGCTTACCGAATGGGAAGAAAACAATTTTGGCCTCACAAGCGCTACCGTGGCTGGCTTCATCCTAATCTCCTGGAACTTTCCAGAGCATATCTCCAACACAATCAGTTACCAATACTCCCCTGAAGATGACCCACGCGGTTGCCAAAAGGTATTCCTTCTAAACCTCGCTTGCAGTATCGCCCATGTGGTAGGAGACGGATTACCTGGTGAAGTCTCCTATTGGAATCCTTCCAGTTCACGTTTGAAAAACGCTGGAGTCACTTTGGATGACTACGAAGAGGTCAAGGAATCCGTATCCGAAGGAATTAAAGAAATTATGTCTTCGATCGCTGTGTAAACATTTTTACAATACAGCTTTTTCAGCAAGGTAAGACCGTTGCTCGTATTGCTTAATCTTTGAAAATATCCTCGGGATTAAAATCTGAGTTATTCTCGTCGTCACTGCTCTTGCCCTCATCGCCTTCCGCCGCTGCATTAATGATCGCCTCCGGATCAAAGTCCATCGGCTCCGCAGCATCTCCGCCAGCGAGAATTCCAGAGGTGTCGATATCATCCAAATCCTCATCGTCGCTTGAGCTACCAGAAGACATATTCGCTCCAGAAGATCCGCTATCCAAAAGAGAACTCTCGCTGATTTGATTTATCATCAGTAGAAGGTCGTTCCTAACGAGTTCTAGGATTTTATCTGCCAATGCAGGAATTTTCCAGTTCTCGGGTGACACAACCACATCCTCTAGAGTTTTTCCCTCGCTTGGCACTTCTACAAAGTACTGCATACATTCGCCCTCATCGCTCTTGAAAACAGACTTCACTCGAAGAATAAGCCAAGGAGCTGCATTGGCCGTATTCGGATATAAATACAGGTCCGTTTGTTTCCCCCCTAGATCGATGAATCGAGTAAAACGGACCTTTGCCACGCCATCCCACTCTTTCAAGAAGTTGATAAACGTCTTTTCTACGACATTCGCGATCTCGATAGTAAATACTTTCATGGACACTTGGAGTTTATATCAGGAAATAATACTAAATAGACAAGAACAGCAATCTTCAAATTTCTAGCTCAAACGCTCTAGGATTTGTCCATTTTTTTGACAAACCCATCCACAATTTCCGCAGTCAAATTCATCAAATCGATCTCGTCTTCGAATTCAGATACACGCTTGGGCTTGCCATGTAGCACGAACGCTATGTTTCCAAAGCCAATCAAAAGCACCACAATTGACATTGCCATGTTGCGGATTTCGAAATGAAACCAAATTGCCAATACCATAAGCACCGCTCCTATTAAGCTATAACTTACTTCAAGCGCCGGCGCCAAAGTCCGAACCTCCATTTTCCGAATATCCTCCGCCAATATCGGCGTACCTTTAAGCTCAATACGACGTTCACTCAAACGGATACCAGCCTTTACAATTCGCTTCTCGATGTACTCTTTTCCCATAGCTTTTAAAAATCAATAGCAGACACGCCACAAGTCAACCGACCTCTGACATCCATGAACCGATTCAAACTGCAACAGAAATTTAAAAGCCGGCAATCTCTTTCGAGACGCCGGCCTTCAGTATCGATATCGACTTCGCTTCGTTTGAAGATGTCGGTATTCCGTTTGTCTTATTGTTAAAGCGATATCGATGCTGCTCCTAAATCAATCGACCTCGCAACGACTAGACTTTACCAAATTCTGGTACCTAGTTTGCTCTAATCCATAGGAGTAAACATACTCAAACCAACATGTTACAAGTTCGTAAATGGAGGCTTTCCTAAAAAGCAAAGCTTGTTATTCTTACTCCAAAAGCTTTGTTAGCTCATAAAATTCGACTCAAATAATTCCGTGAAAAATCCACTCTTTAATTGGCTAGATCATCGAGCAAGCGGCGTGCTACTGCACCCCACTTCACTTCCTGGCGACTTTGGAATCGGTACTTTAAATGACCATTGTCTGCAGTTCATAGACTTCTTAGCGGAGGCAGATTTCAAATATTGGCAAATTTGCCCACTAGGCCCAACTGGATATGGCAATTCCCCATACCAGTCGTTTTCCACATTCGCTGGCAATCCCTACCTCATTTCACTCAATGGACTCCACGCCCGCGATCTCTTGGACGAAAAGATCTTAGATGATCTCTCGCACTTGCCACAGAGCTTCGTCGATTACGGAGGTCTATACATGTCAAAGTGGCCCGTGCTCGACTCCGTCTACGAAACGTTTGTCCAAGGTAACGAAAAGATACGTCCATATGGCCCCTTTGGAGAATTCAAAGAAAAACACAGCGAATGGCTTGAACCGTTCGCCTACTACCAGGCTTTAAAAGAGAAATTTGACGGCAAACCTTGGTACGAATGGCCAAAAACGTTCCGATCTTTCAAAACGGCCTCAAAGAGCAAAGTCAGAAAAGAGCTGGAACGAGCCATAGACGCTCAAAAATTCTTCCAATACCTTTTCTTTGGCCAATGGGATATCGTCCGCCAACACGCCAATGAGAAAGGCATAAAAATCATCGGAGATCTCCCGATATTCGTAGCCCTTGACAGTGCCGACGTCTGGCAAAACCAAGAGCTATTCCAACTCGACCCTAAAACAAGCCTTCCAATCGCTGTCGCTGGTTGTCCTCCCGACTACTTCGCGGTCGACGGCCAATTCTGGGGAAATCCTCTGTATGACTGGGATCGGATGAAGGAAGACAATTACGCTTGGTGGACCAAAAGACTTCAAGCGAGTTTTGACATGTACGATGTTGTCCGCCTTGACCACTTCCGAGGATTCGATGAGTATTGGAGAATCCCGTACGGGGCTGAAACAGCGCGTGAAGGGGAATGGGTAAAAGGTCCTGGAATCGATTTTTTCAAAACGATTAAGAAAAATTTGAAGACATGTGACCTCATTGCGGAAGACTTGGGAGAGCTATCTGAGACAGTAATGGAGCTCCTCGAAGAATCTGGTCTGCCTGGCATGACTGTTCTGCAATTTGCCTTCGGTGGAGATAACAACAACCTCTATCTGCCGCACAACATTAAGCCCAACACGATTATTTACCCAGGTACCCACGATAACGATACAAGTTTAGGCTGGTACGAAACGGCCGATGCCAAAACTCAAGACCATGTTCGCCAATACTATAACGTAACCGGCGACGAAGTTGGTTGGGACCTTATTCGCTCTTGCTACCGGTCGGTAGCAAAGCTATCCATTCTTCCCTTACAAGATCTCTTAAGTTTAGGAAGCGAAGCTCGCTTCAACCTCCCAGGAGCGGCAGAAAACAATTGGGAATGGCGCTATCTACCCGAGCAGCTCGATTCCCTCAAAGGAGAGAGCACCGAATACCTGAAGAAACTGGCCAAGCTCTACTACCGCACAGGAGGCAAAGCTATCTCCGAATAGCACTGTAGGGCTCTAGTTAACTGGACGCCGTCCTCAGTCCATTTAAAAATCTCACTAAGGCTACATTATCGCCATCTCGTAACCAAAAAGACCGCTCATTTGAGCGGTCTTTTACTTTTAAAATTACGTGTTAGAACTTACTTCTTCGAAGCGAAGCTCTTCTTTTTCTGAGGTCGATCGCCAAAAGAAGGCTTCTTCCCCTTTTT
Source organism: Puniceicoccaceae bacterium K14 (assembly GCA_022538095.1). Taxonomy (GTDB): domain Bacteria; phylum Verrucomicrobiota; class Verrucomicrobiia; order Opitutales; family Opitutaceae; genus JAKYXN01. The sequence goes on from JAKYXN010000097.1 coordinate 6,297, forward strand.
GCTCTTGGAATCGTTGAGTACCGAAATTCCCAACTGCTTATTCGCTACCCACGTTTTCTTAAGCAAACGCATGATCTCTTTCGGCATTCCTTCCGGCAAATCCACCGTACTATGATCATCGTAAATTGCGATCCTCCCAATGAACTTACCTTCTAAACCACTCTCATTGGCGATTGCTCCAACAATGGATCCAGGCTTGACGGCATCATTGTGCCCGACTTCGACACGGTAACGCTGCATCCCCTCCTCAAGTGGCTCCGGTTCGCGCTGTGGCGGACGCTCACGGCGGCTTGAATCACCTCCTCTGTCGCCTCGATCACCGCGGCGCTCACGGCCTCCGCGACTTTCGCGACTTTCGCGATCATAGCCTTTTCCGCCAATGCGTTCTTTCACAGGATCCTTATCCAACAGAAGAGGGTTGTTACCTTCTAACATCTTTGCCAACGCCGCAGCAATTTCAATAGATGGAACATCATGCTCTTGACGGAATTGGTCCAGGATATCGACGTATTTTTCCAAACCATTTTTGCCGATCGTATCTGATATTTCCTGCTTAAATTTTTCGATACGCTTGTTATTAATCGTATCCGTAGTCGGCATATCCATCAATTCGATCTTCGACTTTGTAGCCCGCTCAATAGCAGCCAACATGCGTCTTTCGCGAGGAGAAACGAAAAGAATAGCATCTCCCGTGCGCCCCGCGCGACCCGTACGACCAATACGGTGTACGTATGACTCAGTATCATAAGGAATATCGTAATTCACAACGTGACTGATTCGATCAACATCAAGACCGCGAGCCGCAACATCCGTAGCAATCAATATATCTAGCTTGCCATCCTTCAATCTCTGGATCGTTTGCTCGCGTTTAGACTGAGCAATGTCTCCATTTATTGCAACTGCAGCAAAACCTCTCGCTTGAAGTTTTTCAGCGAGTTCCGTAGTGGCAGTCTTAGTACGCACGAAAATTATCATGCCATCGAATTCTTCGACTTCCAACACGCGAGTTAACGCATCCAACTTGTGAGCTCCGCTAACCATCCAATGGCGTTGGCGAATCGTATCTGCAGTACGCGTCTTCGCTTTGATCGTAATTTCCTTAGGATCGTTTAAATGCGTTTGAGCGATCTTTCGGATCACTCCCGGCATAGTCGCAGAAAACAAAGCGACTTGGCGATCCGATGGAGTTTGCTCCATTACCCACTCAACATCGTCAATGAACCCCATACGAAGCATTTCATCCGCTTCATCGAGAACAAGGCACTTAAGCTTTTTCAGAACCAATGATTCTCGTCGAATATGATCCATTACACGCCCAGGCGTTCCCACGATCACATGAGCTCCGCGTTTCAATTGACGAAACTGCGTTCCGTAATCCTGTCCGCCGTAAATAGGCACAACATGGAAATCCTTAATAAGCGCCGCGTACTTTTGAAACGCCTCCGAAACCTGAATAGCCAACTCTCGTGTAGGCGCTAGCACAAGAACCTGAGGTTCCTTTTGCTTTAAATCCAAACTCGAGAGTAAGGGCAACGCAAACGCCGCCGTCTTCCCGGTTCCCGTTTGAGCTTGTCCAATGACGTCACGCCCTTCGAGAACATGCGGAATAATACTCGCTTGAATCGGCGACGGCCGTTCATAGCCGATCTTGTCTAGAGCTTTAGTAACAGCCTTAGACAGGCCCATTTCGCCAAACGTAGGCACATCTGATAATTCTTCAGTCATAATAGTAATAGATCTCCTCTGCTTAAACAGCCGGACAAATCCCTACTTATGCCTAGCCGTATCTTATGTCGCAAATCACGCGATCAGGAAAAAGCGGCGGATTAGGCCGCCACCCAGATGACATTGCAAGCACAATGAATCGATTGAGCTAAATTACTAGCGGATATACTAAATAACATTGATTCGACAAATCCCACGTTCTCCTCATTATAAGCGAAGTATTTTCGAATGGAACACATCATGAGAAAAACCGCCCCCCTCGCTCTTTATTTTCTGATCATTATCGTTCTCTTTTTACATTCGCCCAAGAATATACATGCTCAGAGTAATGGAAGCTCCCCTTTCCGTATTCTAATCCTTCATTCCTATCACTCTGGGTTTGGCGGAACAGAAGAAACACAAACGGGCATAAAAGAAACTCTCAAATCCGCAGACAATCTATCGATCATTTGCCATACGGAATACCTAAACTCCAAGTATTTCGGCCAATCCCAAGCAATCGAGCGACGCTACAACGACATAGTAGAGTATTACAAAAAGGATTATTTCAATGCCATCATCGTCTCTGACGACGATGCGTTGAAAATCATCCTACAATACCACGAAAGAGATTTTTCAGGCGTCTCTGTCATTTTTTGCGGTATAAATTTTCTGGACGATTACGACCTTAGTCCAATCAAAGAAATCACAGGAGTCACCGAAGAACCCAACACAGCCGGAATAATTAAGCTAATTAAAGAATTACACCCCAACATCGAAAACATTTATGGAATCAGCGACAAGAGCCGGACAGGTTTACTGGACAGGAGGCGATTCACAGAAGAAGGCAAGAAGTGGGATGGAATTTTAAATACAAGGCTACTGTACTTTAATTCCAACTATGATCTCATAAATGCTCTCAAATCATTGCCTCCAAACAGTGCCCTGTATCGCATGTCGAAGTTCAATCAGCAGCAGATACAATACGATGAAGTCAAGGAAGCGATTATTAATCTCAAAATTCCAAGCTACGTTGGCTTACTTGAACGTATTCAGACCGACAGCTCTATAGGCGGATGCGTCATTTCAAAAATAGAACAAGGAGTCGCGGCCGCAAAGATAGCCCTGCAAATTGCAAACGGCGTTGAACCAAATTCGATCCCGATCACACGCCCCCCTTCTGTAAATGTCGTCGATCATGCGAAATTACGGCACTACGGAATTCCCAAAAATCGATTACCCCAAGGTATTATCCTCTTAAACGAAAAGAGCTCCATATTCAGAGAGCGGCCTTTAACTTCAATCGGAGCAATCCTAACAATTTTCCTCCTTGTAGCCGTCGTCATAAGTCTACTACTCGCAATAATGCGTCAACGGCGTGCCGAAGTAGCTATGCTTGAAAGTAAAGCCGCCTTGCTAGAGGCTAAAACTGAAGCGGAACGAGCTAATCGAGCAAAATCAGAATTCTTATCCGTAATGAATCATGAACTACGAACTCCACTCAATGCCATCATAGGCCCTGCCCAACTATTAGAGTGCCAATTAGCCGATCGCCCCCAGTGCATCAGTTTACTCAAACTTATATCGTCCGCTTCTCATCATCTCTTGGAAATTATCAGTGACATTTTAGATCTATCAAAGATCGAAGCTGGTAAAGTTGAGATCACACTGAAGCCCGTAGAACTAAGAGAGTTTATCAACAACAGATTGAGCCCACTCATTCAAATCGCTCAGCAAAAAAAACTCAGCTTCACCGTGGAGTTCCTAGCGAACATCCCAAAGGTCATCAAAACAGATTCGCGAGTGCTATCGCAGATTCTCTATAACATCGCAAGCAATGCCACAAAATTCACAGACACAGGAAGTGTACAAGTAATCGTATCCACAAAATCTAATATGATTTGCATTTCCATAATCGACACCGGCATAGGAATTCCCCCAAACAAACAAAAACGCATATTCGAACGTTTTAGCCAAGTCGATATGTCACTCGTCCGACCTCAAGAAGGAACGGGATTGGGATTAGCGATCAGTAAGCAACTTGTCGAGCTCATGGGAGGCCGCATTGAACTCGAAAGCGAAGTAGGCAAAGGCTCCAAATTTCACATTTTCATACCACACAACGAAGCATCTTCCTCAGAAGTCTCCACAACTGACGTGCCAGTTTTTAGACAAAAACCTACCGAATCCACGAAAAGCGGTCATGCTCTGATAGTCGAAGACGATCCCAAAAGCGCATTCATTTTGCAAAAGCTTCTCTCCCTCCTAAATTGGACATCAGATTCTGCCAAAAATGCGACAGAAGCATTTCAATTAATCGGTCAAAAACCGTACGAAATGATCTTGCTCGACATCGGACTTCCAGGAATGAACGGCTTCGATATCGCCCAAAAAATTCGATCTAGCAATGAAACCTATCGACCGTGGATCATCGCTCAATCTGCATTCACAATGGAAGACCAAATAAAACAAGCGAGCGAAAGCGGCATGGATGATTTCGTCACGAAACCAATTTCGCTCTCGTCTCTACGCAAGGCTATGGAAAAGTATTCGGCTGGTAAAGACGCTACACCCGACTCCCCCCTCAATTAAAAAATACGCTTCCCCCCAAAAAACCGCTGCCAAATCCAGTGATTGACTCCTAGCCACAGCCTGCTAACTCACCTCCTTCTAAATATGGATAAGTTAACGGAAATCATGCTATGGAAACGCCAGGAAATCGCTTCTCTTGTTCGCGATGTTGAGGATCACGAATTAGCCGCGTTTCAAAACCAAGCCTCGAGCCGAGGAAGCTTCATCGAGGCTCTGCGCCGTCCACAAGGCTTAGCCGTAATTTCCGAAATCAAACGTAAATCCCCCTCAGCCGGTCAAATAAAAGACCTCGGTCCTTCGACCGAACAAGCAGAAAAATACATATCAGCCGGAGCAGACTGCCTTTCAATTCTCACAGATGAAAAATACTTCGGAGGCACTTTAAACGATCTCGAACAAGTCACCTCGCAATACAATGCCCAAGGAAAAGGCATTCCCTGCTTACGAAAAGACTTTATGGTACACCCCATTCAAGTCTTGCAAGCCGCACAAGCCGGAGCATCTGCAATCCTCATTATCGTTCGTGCTCTCGATGATACTACTATGAGAAGCCTACGGCTAGCAGCCGACCTAGCAGGACTCGATTCTCTATACGAAATCCACAGCGAGGCCGAGTTAGAAACAGCTGTGAAGCACGATGCTAAAATTATCGGAGTCAACAATCGAGACCTCGCAATCTTCAAAACCGATCTCGCATTTTCAGAAAACCTCATCCCGAAGTTTCCCAAAGAAGTCCTCCCAGTCTCCGAAAGCGGTATCTGGACTCAAGAAGACGCTGCTAGAGTTCGCGCCTGCGGAGCCAAAGCTATCCTAGTCGGCGAAGCCCTCATGAAGGCAAAATCCACTTCCAGCTTAATGGACCAATTCCACACTGCGTAACTCTTCCCCTCTCGCAGCCGGAAAACACGCCATGAATCCGCTATCTCCCTCTGAAACACGCCGTCTGCTCGAAAGCCTAGGACACCGACCCAAAAAACAACTCGGGCAAAATTTCCTAATTGACGGAAATATCGTACGTAAATCATTAGAGCTCGCAAAAGTACAAAAAGGCGACGTTGTTCTAGAGATTGGCCCCGGACTCGGCACACTCACACACGCGCTCCTACAAGCGGGAGCCAAAGTCTACGCCGTAGAAAAAGACCCGACCCTCGGCGAATACATTGGCGAGACCGAAAAGAACTTCGCCGGCCAGCTCACCCTCACCAAAGGCGACGCACTCGACTACCCACTCGGAGAAATCCCCGAAAGCGTATCCAGTTACAAAATCGTAGCAAACCTCCCCTACGCGATATCCACGCCATGGATGGCCGCTGTATTAGAGCGCAGACTACCAAGTGTGATGACTCTGATGCTTCAAAAAGAAGCCGCTCAACGTTACTGCGCAAAACACGGCAGCAAACAATTCGGCAGTATCAGCATTTTTATTCAAGCCGCTTTCAACGTTCTACCAGGACACGACGTTTCAGGCAGCTGTTTTTACCCGAAACCAGATGTTGGCTCTACATTACTCCACCTCAAAGCCAAACCCACTCCTTATATTTTCAGTAGCGATGCACGCGAGTTGATACGCGAAATTTTCCAACAACGCCGCAAACAAATCAGTTCACTGCTCCGACAAAGTAAACGTCCACTCAGTGAAATCTGGCTCAATACCCTGGAAAAAATAGGCATAGAGAACAACGCAAGGCCCGAGCAAGTCACGCTCGACCAATGGATCACTCTGGCAAAGCCAAGTAGCTAGACTCTCAAGCCTCAGCCATATAACCAACAAGGCTACATCGAGAGGTTGCAAATAGATTAGCCTCGAAACTGGGTATATGTCGTTTTTCATCCCCACGCGAAAGTAATACTAAAAACCTTGGAATTAATACTCTCGATCCATTTCTTGTATACATAACTAAACACAACAACGTATTCTCATATTTGATACTGAAACCACAATTCAATCCGCAAGAGTCAACAAATTCTTAAGCGTCTCTGCCCCATCCTGAAAGTACTCCACGACCAACATAAAAAGCCAAGGAATTTGAGCTCCTAGGGCGTGTTCGTGAATAAGACCTCACTATCGCAACCATATCATAATGCATGCGAGGGTGAGCATAGCGGCAAATGTGTGATAGAGCTTTTCAT
>JAKYXN010000098.1 GCA_022538095.1 Puniceicoccaceae bacterium K14
GGGTCAATGACCATCGCATCTGCCTTTAACAGCTCTAGCATAAACACCACCAATCATAACGTTGGCTCCCTATCCCTCAACGACCCCGCAGATCTAATGATAAGTGTCGCGGCTTGTAACAACAGCGTTTCCAGTTGGTCAGGAAATTGGACCGACAACTTTACTCAATTGGCAGCGGTGAATGGTTCAAACTCAGCTATGGCAATAGCCGAGCAAATAGACATCTCAGCAGGCAATTACAGCACAACAACGACTACGACGACTCCTCGAAAAACAAACGCCTTCTTGATCGCTTTGGCCATAGAAGAAGAACCCCCGATAAATGTCACAAGCGTAACGGTAACACCACAAACTCTTGACATGAATGTAGGGGACATGTCCGAATTAGCCACTACGACTCTACCAACAAATGCTGATGACCAAGGCGTTTCATGGTCTTCTAGCAACACATCGGTTGCCACGGTGAATATTGATGGATTCGTGACAGCAATAAGTGAGGGCAGTGCGACAATCACTTGCACGACATCGGATGGAGGCTTAACAGACACCTGCGGGCTTACCGTGACAGAATACCCTGTTCCAGCAATTGAAGAAACATTCACTCATGACGCATCTAACTTTACAGTTGTCGATGGAGGCACTTGGAGCATTAGCAATGAACGCTATGTCCTAAGCAATCCTAAGACCTTCACCACCAGCGGCCTACTAGGGCAAATCAGCGTACATAACACAGCCCTCATCCAAGACTTTACCATTGGCGCAGATGTACGAATAACCGGCACTACAGAAGACTGGGATGACCTTGCATTGATTTTCAACTACCAGGACTCTAGTAATTACTACTATGTTTCTTTAAATGAAAATTCTACAGCAAATATCTACACCCAGGGGGTTTTCAAAGTAGAAAACGACATACCCACAGAGCTTGAGAATATCACGACTTCAATTTCGACCGACGTGGACTATTTGGTCGAAGTCGTAAGAACGGGATCACAGGTAGAAGTATATATTGATGGAAACCTAGTCGCTTCTCCTAGCGACTCGACGTTCAGCGGAGGACAAGTTGGTCTCGGCTCTAAAAACAATGCCGGCGAATTCGATAATTTCATCGCTTTTGGAGATTCGACAACGGTAGTCGCTATCGCTGGCGATGGTTTTATAAATAACCCTTTCGCAACTCAGGCTAATCAGTTTCAGGCTACATTTTCGGCGACTCCATCCTCTTCACTAATAAACGCTCAAATAGCGTTATCTAATGGGGATGCTGCAGCTTACGATGACTTAGCTGCAATTGTGAGATTCAATGATTCAGGCAATATCGATGCCCGTAGCGGAAATGTATATCTTGCGTCGCAAGCGATTCCCTACATAACAGCCTCTACTTATCACTTTCGTATGGAAGTAGATATTACAAATCACTCCTATTCGGTATTCGTTACACCAGATGGTGGAACTGAGTTGGCAGTCGGAGAAGATCTCGATTTCCGCGTGCAGCAATCCAACGTATCTAACTTGAACACTTGGGTCGCTCACGTAGATGCGAATGCTCCAGGAACATCGCTCACAGTTGGCAGTTTTGCAATTGGGTTTAGCCCAAGCTCTGTTTCTAAACCAACTGCCAGCCCGTCTAGCGGAATCTTCCAGACCACACAAAATGTCACTATAAGTACAGCCACGAGTGGAGCAACGATTAGATACACCACTGACGGTAGCACTCCAAGTGATACTAATGGAATAATCTATAGTGGACCAATAAGCGTCGGCAACGATACCACAATCAAAGCGATTGCGTACAAAAACGGGCTGTTGGATAGCTCTGTCCTAACCGAAACGTACATAATCACCTCCCAAGTTCAGGCACCTCAATTTAGCCCTTCCGGAGGAGCTTATAACAGCGCCCAAAGCGTAACGCTTACGTCAGCTACAAATGGAGCGGAAATCAGGTACACAACAGATGGAAGCACGCCAACTCCAACCCACGGAACAGTCTATAGCGGCAGTATCGCCATTAGCAGCAATACAACGCTCAAAGCTGTAGCCCATGAAAATGGCATGAACGATAGCGCCGTAATTTCGGAAGATTACGTTATTAATACAGGACCAGCTCTGTACCCGACTCACCCTAACGAAGTTGGATTAACTGGCGTAGGCATTGATCGCGATAATCTACCGGAATCGTCTACTTACGTATTCAAAGCCAGTGACGCCGGAACCGTCATCACCGACTTGAAATTCAACCAAGTTGTAAGACTAAAACCTGGAGCCGACAATATTACTTTTAAAAGATGTTGGTTCAAAGGAAATGGAACTGAGTGTGTAAAATCGGATAGCACTAGTAGTGTTGCGATAAATACGACATTCGAAGATTGCGATTTTGGTCAATATGGAGCGATCAATTGGAATAGCAGTGCTAATGTCAGATTCCTTGGTGGCACCAATTACTTCAAGCGCTGTTATTTCTACAATAGTGGAGATTCCATAAAATTCTTCGGTGGTTCCATAAACCATTTGGAATACTGTTGGTTACAACCTATTATTCCAAGTGGTAGCGATAAGCATTCCGACGCGATGCAGCTAGATAATAGTGTTAAAGCTGAGTTCTATGCTTACCGCTGCACATTCGAGCTCCGATCATTCAAGTCCAATAACGAAATCGCTCACTCCCATGAAGAACTTAGTGATGCGAATGTGACCGTTTCCAGCTATGGCAATGGCATCTTTCAAAGTAAGCCATGCGGCACCAATGGAGGCTGCAATGGTACTCCCGTTGCTGGCTGCTATTATTCATGGATAGAATGCTTGATGACTGGAGGTAATTATATTGGCACAATTGAAGACCAGCTAGGTGAGTTCGTAGACAATGTAGTCATACGAGGAACGGGCCAATCAGACCAAGGCCTACGTAATGCCCAAAACATGACAATCTCTGGAAATTCATTCCACGATAATGGGGATCCCTACAACGGCGGTGGCGTTGGCAAAGAAAGCAATATTACACCGATTCCAGACTTAGGTCTTTAATATCGATACACTAACTTAAGATATTCCGAAAGCTCTACAGTTCTGCTGTAGAGCTTTTTTTTGGAAAGCTTCTCACAACCCTACCAGCCCCAATCAATTCTAGGAGCTTTTTTAAAAAAATTCCGCTGAGGCCCAGCTGCCACCACCCTCTTGAAATAAATCCACCGTCCTATAATTAAGTTCGTTCGCGGACTGAGCGCCTATCAACTCCAAAATTCGATTCATCAGGGTTTCTATAGAAATTACAGCTAATTTATCAAAAAACGACCGACTCCCCCTGCTTCTTCGAAATTCACCTAAAAGTTTGCTCAATTTTCATTGTAGCATTTTAACATTTCAATCCCCTTTATACCTCTCCAAATTACTTCACCGTTTTCGTAGGTCAGGATCGGATCGGCGACTACGATTTTTCCCGCACGTATCTAAACTATATCCCAATTGTATCATGAATCATAAACTCTTTCCTTCTCTGACAGCCGCTGCGCTTTTTCTTATACCCAACGCCCAATCCGAGACTCATCAATTTCCTGAGCTACTAGAAATCGGATCACGACCAGAAAGTATAACGAAAGGCTTCGACGGAGATTATTTTGTAACCGTCATGGGTGAAAAAGAACCCGGAGATGCCCACATCGCACGCGTCCACAAAGGTGATGTATCCATTTTTTCAGAAGAAATGGACGAACCTAAAGGCATAGCGTTTGACGGGACACACCTCTACGCGACCGACTTGGATCGCGTATGGAAAATTGCTGCAGATGGAACTAAGAGAGAGCTCGCGGTAGCGGAGGATTTTCCAGTCGCAATTGAATATTTGAACGATGCTGCCATATCTCCCGAAGGAAAATCGCTTTTTATAACGGATATGGGAGCTCGCGGCGGTATTTGGGGACCAGACGGGTTTTGGCCGCTCGATAGCGACGAAGCCAAAGCTTTACCAGTGATCGGGCGAGTATTCGAAATCAACCTTTCAAACCTCGAAATCAAAGTCGCTGTCGACACCGACCCACTGATGCCCTGCCCCAATGGGGTTGGTTTTGGCAAAGACGGCCAGATCATGGTAGGTGCCTTTTTTACCGGCAATTTCTTAGAAATCCGTGACGACCAATTGCACGTCGTTGCCGATGGGTTTCGCGGGGCAGATGCAGTAGAACAAGATTCAAACGGCAACTACTATGTCTCAAGTTGGAAATTCGGTAAGGTTTGGAAAATTGATGGGGCGAGCAAGGAAGTCACTGTCTTGATCGAAGGCTTACAATCCGCCGCAGATTTCTACTTAAACGAAGAAGAAGGCATGATCTTACTTCCCGACATGCTCGCAGGAACAATCACACGGATCGACCTTTAGGACGCTTCGCGGCCTAAGAGCCAGCCACCATAACCCGCTCAACGTAGAAGCGGCGTCCCGCCGCTTTGCGCAACCCGATCCCAATAAACCCAATCTCAAAAAAAGCGGCAAGATGCCGCTTCTATTCTATCTTTGAATCCCAACGCTTGCCAAGCTTGATTGACTCGTTTGTGGTCAGGGCCAATGAAACCACACGTAACGCTCGCCACAACCACAACGCCTAACGGCGCACGCATGTCTCTCTTCGAGCATGATGGTACCTATTGCATCCGAGTGAACGGAGAACAGCTCATGCATTCCTCAGACACGGTTTCTGAAATTTTGCTCGGTACCCTCGGCTGCGAGCCGTATTCTGGGAAAGATCAAAAACCAAAAGTGCTTATTGGCGGCCTTGGCTTGGGATTTACCTTAAGAAGCGTTCTCGATGCAACCGGGCCCCAAGCAGAGGTCCACGTCATAGAATTGTTTCCAGAGATTGTAGAATGGAATCGGACACATATTGCCTGCCTCAACGGAGACGCCCTCGAAGACCCGCGTACTAAAGTAATCGAGGATGATGTGCGAGCGGTTCTCTCTCGGGCTGCAAAGAACCCTTATGATGCCGTCGTACTCGATATCGACAATAACACCACCGCCATGGTGAAGGTCGAAAATCATGACCTCTACAAAAGGCTCGGGATACGAGACATCTGGAACGCAATTCGCCCCGGCGGCCGAGCAGCAATTTGGTTCGCAGCCCCCGATGTCCGGATTGAAAAACTATTGAGGAAGGCCGGCTTTACTGTGAAAGCCGTCCCCGCTAAAGCCCGTGCCTCTTCCAGACGCGAAGACTTCATGATATACGTCGCCGACAAACCTCTCACACCAAATTCGAAATAGACGCCACGTCGATTTCAAAATCGTAATAAAAATTTAAATACATTTAGGCAACCAAGCCAATTCCCAATCCGGAATTGGCTTTTCATATCCACGCTCCCAAAGCAGAAGCGGCAACTTCTTACTTCCCGACATGCTCGCGGGAACAATCACACGCATCGACCTTTAGGACGCTCGTCACCCTCCCTCTTCAGATAGATTAGCAGTCCTATCATTGTAGGCTCGGTCGGCGACCGAGTCGCCATCAACTCAAGAATCCGATTTGTCAGGGTCCCTGCGGGACACAGGTGCCGCTTCGCGACAACAGGTTCAAAAATCAGAATGCGAACGGGTCAAGTCTCACTGCTCTGGCTGAATTCTGCCCAATCTGGCAGAACATACCCTTGATACCTGCACTCCACTGCTTCGCAACAGCCTTTAAGGACATCAATGTCATCCGTGCTATTCATTATTGTATCCACACATGCCCACAACAACTCGTGTGGTTCCAAACCCAAAAAAGTTGCGATGGCAAGAAACACCTTACGTTCGTCCTCCACTAAAAACGAAAGACACTCTGAATAAGGTTCTGGAGTAGTCATTTCAAATACGCAGCTGAACTACGTGTTCGTTTCAAGTTTAAAACCGTAGTATAGCTACGTGCTAAAGAAACGACTCGGAGAACAAATTGCAATACTTCGCAAAGAAGCGGAGCTGACTCAAGAGGCCCTTGCTGAAGCAACCGACTATTCAGTCGAATTCATCAGTTTAGTGGAGCGAGGCATCAACGCACCTTCCATTGATGGATGCGAACGAATCGCCAAAGCTCTAGAAGTTCATCCCAAAGAGCTATTCAACTTCGATTGATTTCCCCTAAGCTGAGCGATCGTGCGGTCAACTGCATCCGACTAAGCTTCATGTGCTGAAGTTTCTTGGACGCGCTGGTCCACTCAAAACAGAAGCGGCACCCAGCCACTCTCCAGGCCGAAATGCCCCATAAATCAGCGAGATGCCGCTTTTTGTCCAAAAACACCTCTAGGCATAAACCTTTATCTTGAAGTGCACTTAAACCCTGTGCATCAGTCTCACTACAGACTCAACTGATCTTAACTATGCCCGACTCGCAGCTATCCCTGATCACGCAAAAAATAATCGCATTTCGCGATGCACGTGACTGGAAACAATTTCACAATGCTAAGGACCTCGCAGCTGGGCTAGCCATCGAAGCGTCCGAACTCCAAGAGCTCTTTCTTTGGAAGACACCCGAAGAAGTCTCACAAACAGTATCCAGCAAGAAGACACAGATCTCCGAGGAGCTCGCCGACATCACTTGGTTCCTCCTCCTCCTTTCGAATGAACTAGACATCGACCTCATCGAGGCCGTCACTGCCAAATACGAAAAAAACGCCGCGAAGTACCCCGTCGAAAAGGCAAAAGGCAGCCACGCCAAATACGACGAGCTTTAAGCGATGATCGTCTATCTCGAAACGAAGGATAAGTTCAGAGAAGACGTTTTCTCGAACCGCATAGAAGAAACTGTACTCGAAGCATTTCGCCGTACAATCGGTAAAGGAGTCAGTGAGTCTGAACTCCGATCGTGGAAGAACTCACTCACCCACATGAGTCTCCTTCTCGAAGACAAGGATATCCCAGCCGACGCAGGAGTCGCTATCGAGTTTAGCATCCCCAACACTGCCAAACGCATCGACCTCATTCTAACTGGTACTCGAGACGATGGCCAACGCTCCGCAGTTATCATCGAGCTCAAGCAGTGGCAAACCGTCGAACCGACCCATATGGACGCCATCGTCAGCACATATACAGGAGGACGCATCCGCGAAACCAATCACCCCTCCTATCAAGCCTGGTCCTACGCCATGCTCGTTGAAGACTATAACCAATCAGTCCAGGAAGACCCCATTCATCTACACCCCTGTGCCTACCTACACAATTGCGAGTCTGGTACGGTCATTAACAGCCAACAATACGCACAACACACCTCCCGTGCCCCCGCCTTCCTAAAAGACGACGCTCTCAAGCTTCGAACCTTCATAAAGACCCACGTCAAACGCGGCGACTCAGGCGAAACGATGTACCGCATCCGCGATGGCAAGATTCGCCCCTCAAAAAGTCTCGCCGACCATCTCGCCAAACTACTCCACGGCAACCAAGAGTTCTACATGATAGGTGATCAAAAGCTCGTCTACGAAACCGCTAAACTCCTCGCCGAAACCTCTACCCCCGAAAACAAAAACGTACTTATCGTCAATGGAGGCCCTGGCACCGGAAAATCTGTCGTCGCCATAAACCTACTCGTCGAACTAACCAACCGAGGCCACGTCGCCCAATACGTTACCAAAAACGCCGCCCCGCGTGCCGTCTACGAGAGCAAGCTCGCTGGTACCATGAACAAGTCCCGAATCTCCAGCCTCTTCGTTGGCTCCGGCTCCTTCATGACCACAGCAGAAAACACCTTTCAGACCCTCATCATCGACGAAGCCCACCGCCTCAACGAAAAGTCAGGACTCTTCTCAAAAGGCGAAAACCAGATCAAAGAAATTATTTCCGCCTCCGCATTCACCGTCTTCTTCCTCGACGAAGAACAACGTATCCACTGGAAAGATATCGGAGAGAAAGCAAAGATCGAAGACTGGGCCAGCATTTGTGGTGCAACCGTTACCGAACTCTCCCTGAAGTCCCAATTCCGTTGCAACGGTTCCGACGGCTACCTCGCTTGGATTGACCACACCCTCGGCATCCGAGACACCGCCAATACCACGCTCGAAGACGTCCACTACGACTTCAAAGTCTGCGACACCGCCACAGAACTACGCGACCTCATCTACGAACGCAACCAGCTCACCAATAAAGCCCGCATGGTTGCAGGCTACTGCTGGGAATGGGCCAGCAAGAAGAACCCCGCCCTTTACGATATCGAATTTCCCGAACAAGGCTTCCACGCCCGCTGGAACCTCGCTGACGATGGACACCTCTGGATCGTCAAACCCGAAACGGTCAAAGAAATCGGCTGTATCCACACCTGCCAAGGCCTCGAGCTCGACTACGTCGGCGTTATCATTGGCGATGATTTTCTTATACGCGACGGCGTCATCCAAACTGACGGAGCCAAACGCTCCTCCCAAGACCGCTCCATGCACGGCTACAAGAAGCAACTCAAAGCCGACAAAGCCACAGCTCTCAAAAAAGCCGACGAAATCATAAAGAACACTTACCGCACTTTGATGACCAGAGGTCAAAAAGGATGCTACATCTACTCACCTGATCCCGAAACCAACGCCTACCTAAAAGCCGCCTCAAAAGGAGCCCAACATCCCAATATTTCAGATACAGAATCGGACCAGATTTCGCCCCTTCGAGCTCGCTCGAACCCTGAGCAAGCGAAGCGCGTCGAATGGGCCGAAACTACAGAACTACCTTTCACCATTCTACCCGCTGAGGAGGTTCAGCCATACAAAAACTCCGTCCCAATGTTCGACGTCAAAGTCGCCGCCGGATCCTTTAGTCCGGAACAATGGGTAGAAGAATGCGAATGGGTCCAACTACCCGAACACCTAAACCACCGCGAAGGTTACTTCGTCGCCCAAGTAATCGGAGAGTCAATGAACCTCCGCATCCCCAATGGCTCTTGGTGCCTCTTCCGAGCCAACCCAGTAGGTAGTCGCGAAGGCAAAATTGTCCTCGTTCAACATCGAGAGATTCAAGACACAGATACAGGAGAGTTCTCGATCAAGACCTACCACAGTGCAAAAACCGTCTCGACCATGGGATGGAGACACGAGCGCATCACTTTAAGTCCACATTCAAACCTTAGCGATTTTCGAGACATCACCCTAGAAAATGATGAGATTCAAGACCTCAAAGTAATCGGAGAATTCCTCGCTCTATTGTAACAAAACAAACCAAAATTTCGGAATGGAATAAAGCCCCACCAACACCTGCTACTAACTAATGACCGCAAATACTAAGGCCAATTGATAAATATTATGCCGCGCTATCCACTACACGAGTTGAACGACGAGGAATTTGAAGACCTAGTCACTAGGGTTTGCAGAAAAATTCTTGGTGCAGGGACAACCTCTTTTGAAAAAGGTCGAGATGGCGGTAAAGACGCGAAATTTGTGGGAACCGCTAACTGCTTCCCGAGCAATACGTCTCCATTGAATGGGATTGCTGTAATCCAAGCAAAGCACACGACTGACCCAACAAAGTCTTGCTCCGACAACGATTTCGAAAGCAATAAGACGTCGATCCTAAACGAAGAGATCCCAAAAATCAGGAAACAAGTGGACGAAGAATCAGTGACTCACTATCTCCTGTTCACAAATCGAAAGAAAACCGGCGGGGCTGAAACCAGCATACCCAAGAAAATAGTTTCTGAGACAGGGGTTGCGCAAGCGTGGCTTATTGGGAACAAAGACATCCACGATTTCCTCCTCGATTACCCAGAGATAGCGAATGATGTCGGATTGAATAAACTTCGCTCACCCATTCTCTTCACACCAAATGATATTCGTGAAGTGGTTTCCGAATTCTTCAAACAAAAGGGTCTTATAGCTCAAACACTAGACAGCCAACACGATTTCAAGAACTACCCAGGAATCGAAAAAAAGAACGAGATTAACAATCTGAGCAAACGATACTTTGACTACATACATTCAGATTCGCTGCCACGATTCACACAGATTGAATCATTTCTGAAGAACCCACGAAATGCCTCTTTCGCCAATCAGTATCACGCAATTGCTGATGAACTGAAGGGGCAGCTAATCGTACACAGAGATTCATTCAATACCTTTGATGAGGCACTTGAGCATGTGTATCAACTGATTCATGAGCGCAGTCCCGATCTAAAGACGCCATCACACCGGCGCCTCGTCAAGGTATTCGTTCATTACATGTATTGCGACTGCGATATAGGAGAAAAATAATGATGATTCGTCCCGCAAAACACTTGGACCTAAATACCTGCGTTCTTCGCACAGCCAGTATTATGTTATCGAAACTACAATCGGTACGAGTCTGTACATACACCGATCTGCGAGCGAGCCTGTCCGTCCTCGGAGAAGATGCTGACGTTGCCTTTGTACACGCAATCCACCTGCTCTTCCTTCTCGGCCGAATCGACTACCACGCGCAAACCGATTCGTTCGAATACATAAATTCAGGAAAAATGTTATGAAACTTAGCCGTTTATACACAAATGACGATTCCGTGTTCGTCCCAATTGATTTCCGCGAAGGCCTGAACACAATCGTCGCCCGTATTCAACACCCAACCGACGACGATAAGAGCAGTCATTGCCTCGGCAAAACCCTAATCATCGACGTCATAGATTTTTGTCTGTTGAAATCCGTTGGCAAAAAAGGACATTTCCTAAAGAGCCGAAGTGACCTCTTTGAAACCCTTGTCTTCTTTTTGGAAATCGAACTTAAAAAGGGAGACTTCGTCACGGTGAGGCGAGGAGTGAGGGAGGCTACTAAAATTGCTTTCGTGCGCCATCAAGGTAGGCATCTCAATTTCAACAACGCTACGGATGACAAATGGGACCATACCGATGTTTCTCTTTCTCCAAGCGTGAGAATGTTGGACGGATATTTAGAACTGACTGCAGTCAAATCCTGGTCGTACAGGAAAGGATTCACCTATTTCCTCCGTCGACAGGAGGACTACTCTAGCGAGTTTCAGCTTCGTAAATTCATGAGCGGAAATCATAAGGACTGGAAACCTTACGTTGCCAGAGTTCTGGGGTTAGTTGAGACCTCGATCGTTGAAAAATACGAGGCTGATGCAGAAGAGAACACGATCAAGCGTCAGCGTGACGATGCACAAGGCGATGTAACCGTAAAGGTCTCGGATTACGAAAAACTGCAGGCACGAATCTTGGCAAAAGGTGATGAAGTAAATGGAAAAGTCTCCTCACTCGATCGCTTCGATTTTAACGCTCAGGAATCAGGTCTCAATCAAGAACTCGCTGATGAGATCGAGGGACGCATCGCCGAACTCAACGATAATATTTACAATGCTAGATTCGACTTGGCCCAAATTCGAAAATCACTCGAAACGAGGGTCGATTTCGATCTAGACGATGTCCAGAGGATTTTCAGCGAGGCTGAACTCACGTTCCCTGATCAACTTGCGAAGGACTACTCTCAACTCGTCGACTTCAACAAAAGGATACATAAAGAGCGGAGAGTTGGCCTCGAAAAACGAGCCGCTGAACTTGAATCATCATTGTCCTCTCTTGATGCTGAAATGTCAGTGCTCTCAGCCAAGAGAACAGAGATACTCCAGATTCTTAGCGGGACGGATAGCCTTGAAAAGTTCAAAGGGCTTCAGAAAGAACTAGACCGGGATCGAGCGAGCCTTGCCCTAATGGAAGAAAAGTCAGCTAAGCTTGACGCAATAAGGGCATTCGATGAACGACTGAAAAAAGCCAAAGACAGCAAGGAAGAACTTGCTACTAAAATCAGCGAACTCATTAAAAATGGATCAGACCGTTACAAAGGAATCCAGAGAACATTCAGCCGAATCATCAAGGAAGTCCTTCACCGGACGGCAGTTCTTTACGTGAATCAAAACGGCGAAGGAAATATAGAATTCCACGCCGAATACACGGATTCAGAAAGCGATGAAGAGACACAGGAGCGGAGAGGCACTTCGTTTAGGAAGCTTCTTTGTATCGCCTTTGATCTATCTGTCTTGATCAATTATTCAAAAGATCAATTCTTTCACTTCGTTTATCATGACGGTGCGCTAGAGCAACTCGAGTCCAAGCGAAAACTTGCACTTCTAAACGTCGTTCGAAGTGCATGCGCCGAACATGGGATTCAATACATCTTCAGTGCCATTGAAGAAGAACTTCCAACAGGTGATGACCCGGACAACCTTTGCCCGAGTCCCGATGAAATTGTATTGGAACTTCATGACGGCGGGGTGAATGGAAGACTGTTCAAGCTCGAAACATTCTAGTCATACAACTCCCTTACAACTAATAGACGAGGATATTGCGAGAGGGTCAGCTCTTAATCATAATATTACGAATAAATCGGATAATTCGAAAACAACCAAACAAGGTAGAACTTAATTCTTAATGTCTGGGCCACAGGAAGATCTTAACAATCAATGGTGAATTTAAATCAACCAAACCTTTGTTTCAAAAAAAACAAAACACCAATGAACTGGCTAAAAAGACTCTTCCGTAGCGATACACAAAAAACAAACTCTTCGCTCCCTCCATTAACAGAGCAAGCAATTTCAAGCAACACTGAGCCAGTCCCTGCTCTACCCATCAAACCAGCCATCTTCCTAAGTGCCGCAAACAAAAGCCCTTTCTCCAAACTAGGCAGACTGCCACTTATGCCACTTGACTTAGAGTGGCCAACGTGGAATGGCAAACCTCAGTCATTCCTCGCTCAGCTTGACCTAAGCGAAATCAGCCAAGCGGATTCATCCTTTCTCCCATCCACGGG
>JAKYXN010000099.1 GCA_022538095.1 Puniceicoccaceae bacterium K14
CCCCGAATGAGAGTCGTATCTGTCCATTCTTCCCGTTCGCAGTCCATCTTGAGTAATACCTGGAACAGATTAACATACAGTCGCTTGGTCAATCGATTTCGAATGTTAGTAGCTCAAGGCTAGGAGCACGTGAGCACAAGATAGTACAAACAAGTGAGAACTCGCCATTCCACAAATCGCTAGACCGGTCCTATGAGCATCAACTGCCAAAATTCGGTAAGAGAATAACTTACAATCAAGGACGCTCGACATCGCGTCGACCCTTCAGTAACGATAATCCATCGAAAAAGAAGCTAACAACGAGAATCCCAAGAAGGCAGCCGATCGGTTCATCCCGGCAGAGCTAGCAAACGGACGCCTGGATAAAGCCGTAAAACAACATTTTGGTCTATCTTGGAACAATGCGCGCGCCTGGGTCGAAACAGGCAAAGTGTTTTTGGATGGAAACCGCGAGACCGATCTCGCTTTGATTGTAAGAGAAGGTATGCGAATCGAGCTCCGTATGGGAGCTCCCAAAGTAAAGCCTGCTTCAGATCTGGATCCTAAAAACGTAGTCTATTTCGATAACGAGATCGTGGTAGTGAATAAGCCAGCCGACGTCATGACTGTGCCCCACCCGCAAAGCGAAGAAACCGCTACCTTGGATCGGATGACGCTGGATCACCTGCGAATCGTAGACAAAAAGTCGAAACTAAATCGGGCGAGTCTTGGCGTCGTACATCGAATCGACAAAGACACCAGTGGCTTGGTCGTATTTACCCGTGCCTACTCCGCTTTACAGAAGCTTTCCACTCAGTTTCGAGAACACGCAATAGAGCGGAAATACTATGCCATCGTAAACGGGAAGATTACGAACCAAACAGTGAACAACCGACTTGTTCGCGATGCAAAAGGCGATGGCATACGAGGAGCTGTGCCCAAAGGCACCGTAAACAAACAAGGAGAACTGCTTGGCCGCCGAGCAGTGACTCACTTTGAAGTCGTCGAGGAACTAAAGGGGGCGACCTTGGTAGCCTGTCGCCTTGAAACTGGCCGCACACACCAGATACGTATCCATTTGAGCGAGCTCGGAAACCCAATTGTCGGAGAACAGGTCTACGTACGCTCCTACAAAGAACCTCTAATCGAAGCAGGCCGCGTAATGCTTCATGCTGCGGAGCTCGGATTCATTCACCCTGGAAGCGGAAAACAGGTTAAGTGGGAACAAGCCTTGCCGAAGGACTTCAAGAAGACTCTGAATTCATTGAAGAAGTAACAAGTTTCGGTTTCGCCGAAATTCCCTGAATCCATTTACACACCCAGTCCAACATCACTCCACACAACTCACCACTCACTACTCCAACCTCCCCAAATTCCTTCCCTAGCTGGGAATTGTTTCACTCTCCCTCAAATGATAGTATGAACTCAATCGCCGACCTTCGGCGAAAGCAGAACTTACAATCAAGGAGATCAAACAATGAAATTGGCTATGGAATTCACAGTAGAAGCAAGCGCCGAAAAAGCTTGGTCTGTATTGGGAGAACAATACGGAGATATCGGAGGGTTTCTTTCGAGCATGATATCGACGCGACTTGAGGGAGAACTTGGCGTGGGAGCCAGTAGAGTTTGCGAGAGTGCTGGGTTTGGGCCGTTCCCCACCATGATCGTAAAGGAAAAATTGATCAAATTCGACCCTAAGGGTTATGCATTTACTTATCGAGCAAAGAAAGGCTTACCTGTCTTTATCCATTCTGCTCAAAATGCCTGGACGATCGAACCCAAAAGTGACAATCGCTGCGTCGTTCGCAGCAGAGCTGAGGTCGATCTTGCTTGGTGGGCCAAACCGCTTGGAATCGTACTACCTTCGCTTATGGCACGCGACTTTCGCAAAGTGGAGGAAGAACTAAAGTATCGTATCGAAAAGGATCGACCACACCCTCGAAAGAGAGAGATAGTTCGAAAACTTAATAATGCCACAGCTTGAGAAAAAACGATTGAGCCTTTTTGGCGAACGCTTACGTCAGTTCAGAAAACGGCGAGGAATGTCTCAGCTAGATCTCGCCCTCGAAGCCAACTCTACGGCTCGTTACGTATCTTTTATTGAAACCGGGCGCTCACGCCCTGGAAGAGACATTTCTCTACGTCTGGCGACGGCTCTTGACTTAAGCTTACGTGAAAGCAACACACTGCTCGAATCGGCCGGACTGAAACCAGAATATCAGGAGAGTGGCATCGCCAAATCCTTACCAAAACCAGCCGGTTTAATAATTGAAAAAGTGCTGCAAAAGCACGAACCCTACCCAGCGTGGGTCATTGGACCGGGTCTCCGCTTTCTCGACTCCAACGAGGCCGCGGAAAAAATTTTCCCCGGACTTGTGGGCATGGACCCTAGCGCTCTCGTCGATCTCTTTTGTTCTCCTTCGAACAACCCAGACGAAGCCGTTCGGCAAACCATCGTCCGGCAGACGATTTCTGCCCTCAAACACGAGCAGTTTCACTACCCTCACCCAGATTTACCTGCATTGCTTGAAAGAGCTAGGAGCTATTACACGAAACGTAACTCGGAGCCTGAACCGCTCGAAGGCCCCTTCGCTTGCGGTACCCTATCGATAAACGGCAAAACCGCTAAAACGGTTTCCACGGTAATGCGCTTCGACAAAGCAAACGACGTCACCGTGTCTGAAATTCGCATCGAGCTCGTTTTCCCTGCCGACGAGGAAAGCGATCTCCTCTTGAAAGGATTCAGTGAACCTTCAGGTTAATTACATAGCAAAATTCCGATTTTTCGAAAAAGACAGTAACATTTGATCGCTTTGCGAGTATCCTACAGCAAACCCTCCTCTCAACGCTGTGGATTCGAACGAAGATAATCAATTAATGCTAAACGTGCAAAATGGAGACCTCGACGGACTCGGGATTCTGTTTGAACGTCATCACGTTTCACTGAGCTCATTCCTCAAGCGTTTTACCAATGACCACTCGTTGAGTGAAGATCTCGTGCAAGAAACTTTTTGCCGCATTCTTCACTATCGAGACACGTTTAAACCATCTAAGAACTTTCGAGCTTGGATGTTTCAAATCGCACGAAACCTCTTCTACTCTGAGGCTCGAAAACCGAACCAAGTTGCGACTGCGAGCCAAATAAAAGTACTACCGGATCTAACAGATGCAACTCCAGCTCCACAAACGGAAGCGGAATCTAGCGACAATATACGCTTGCTCCACCAAGTATTAGACACGCTGCCCTCGGAACAAAAAGAGCTCATCCTATTGAGCCGTTTCGAAGAACTCCCCCATTCAGAAATTGCCGCGATTTTACAATGTAGTGTAGGAGCCGTCAGAGTTCGACTCTTTCGAGCACTCAAATCCCTTCAAGAAATTTACGAAAAAACCAGCGGAGACATAGCCTCATGACCGAAAAAGAAATCAACGATTTCATGGAGGAACTCACAACTACCGATCACTATAAAAATGACGACGCCTCCACCACCCAGAATTACACGGAAGACCAAACGAAAATCAGCTCGCTTTGGAAAAAGCTCGGAGAAATGCCAAAAGAGAATCAAAGCAATCCGGTAAGCGTATCCAAATTCCAGGTGCACCTAGATGCATACAAACGCGGTTGGGAAGCCGGTCAGCGTGAAAATACGTCGCCAAAGAAGCAGCCTTCAATCTTGAGTTTCTTCTCGCGAAGTAGCTCATACGGGTTGGCTGCCTGCATCGCAGTATTTCTATTCCTTTCGGGAATGATGGTAACACGCACACTCAAGTCCGACCAAGTCTTGCATCAAGAACTGGCAGCTACCCGAGAGATGTTGAGTTTGGCGCTCATAAACCAATCCTCCGCTCCGCAGCGCGTTGTGGGCCTCACCAACGCATCTCAAATAGAGTCTCCGAGCGAGGAACTAAAGAAAGCTGTATTATGGGCTCTGGACAACGACACCAATCTCAATGTACGCCTCGCAGCGATCGAAGCGCTGGGATACCTCTCACCTAAAGAAGCTGCAGAGCTTCTTATTCAACGGGTGGGCGAGCAAGACTCTCCCCTCTTACAGATGGAAATGATCCGAGTGACTCAACTCTACGCGAGTCCCGATCAATTGCAGTCATTAAACAAGACCCTGCAAGAACGTACTCTCAAACCATCCATCAAGTCATATCTTGATTCAGACAAATCTAGTATATGAATTTTCTAAATACAGTCTTTAAATTCGGGGCAGTTTTCGGGTGCCTATGCACTGCCTGGGCCTTCGCAAAAACCGAAAAGCACCAGGTCATACCCATCAACTCCGAAACTGTCGAGCTACCCATACCTGACGGCAAGCCAATTACCATCGAACTCAAGGTGACAGATGGCGATATCAATATTAGGGTCGGTGATCGCAAAACCGCTGTTCTTGTAATCGATGAATTCGAATCAGACGAATATGCAAACATCGAATACGACACATCCGACTCGATTCTCGAAATAAAGTTAAGTGCCCATCTAGCGAGATCAGACATTGAATTGACCCTTCCCCAAAATACAAATCTCTCTTTAAGAGCTGAAGACGGAGATGTTCACATTGTAGGAATTCACGGGGAAATAAATGTTAAGACGATCGACGGCGATCTCACGATGAAAGACGTTGTTGGACCGATCACCGCTGAATGCACCGATGGCAACATTTTTGCGAGCATCCTATCTCCTAACGCTCTCCAACCCATTTCACTCGCGACAGTAGATGGTAACATAAAACTCAGGATCCACCCACAAGCCAGTCTCGACATCGCAGCTGCTACATTAGACGGAGATTTTGAATACGACATCGACATTCTTTCCAAGAAATTCAAGCAGCGAGGCGATGCCACCTTTATCGAAGGAACAATAAATAGCGGCGGCCCACGTATTTCACTTAGATCTGTCGATGGAAATATTTCCATAAAAGAGATACCTACAAACTAAACCACCTTGCTCACAAAATGAATACACGTAATAAATTGGCATTTGTCGCTATTCTTTCAAGCTCGCTCATGCTTCACGCTGAACGAATAGAAGAACAACGTGAATACACCTTTGATCTTTCATCGCCCCATGCCATTGCACTCAAGGTCGAAGATTCCAATATCAAAGTAGAAGGGACTAATGAAGATTCGATATACGTGGAAATCGAACGATCCGTGGATGCTCGATCAAAAGCCAAAGGGCACGCTATTCTCGAGCAATTGGGCTCAAAAATAGCCGAACACGCAAACAAGCTAGAAATCGAGTCACCGTTAACGGCAATGAAAAATCCACATAAGAAAGCCCACTTTCGCGAAACGATCACAATCCGAACACCCTACCAAACAGAACTTTCTATAAAAACGGAAGATGGGAATGTTGTCCTTAAAAAACTCAGTGGCGATATCAAAATAAAGGCAGAAGACGGCAATGTCGCCTGCCACGACTTTAGCGGTTTTCTTGAAGCGAAGCTCGAAGACGGCAATTTAAAGGGCAAACGTTTCTCCGGTACTATCACGGCAAAACTTGAGGACGGAGACGCCTATCTCCATTTTGTTGATACTCCCGAAGAATCGTGCTACTTAAAAGCCGGTGATGGTAATATTTCGTTAGACTTAGACAAAGACTGTCACGTTCGGTTAGAGATGAAAACGAAGGATGGAAACATTGATTCAAATTATGAGACAATACTAACGAAGACTGATGAAACGAAGGAGCCTCATAAGAACGTATCCATCTCTTTAAAAACCGAAGATGGCAATATCACGATAAACTGAAACAAAGGGCTACTCTACTCGAGACCAAGTTTCGTTGGGCAATTTGTAAGAACAGGCTTGCTTGGTGATTTCTCAATTCTGCATGCTACAGCCAGTTAAACCGAACAATCTAAATGGCTGAATTCTTTAAAGTGTGCCCTCTCCTTAGAGGAAATCTGTATGTTATGCCGAAACCCGGCAAGGGTGGCGGTTCCGTTGCGGAGGGTATCGCGGCATTGAAGGCGGAGGGGGTCAATCTCTTGGTCAGCTTACTACAGAAGGATGAGCAAATCACAGAAGGCCTTGAAAAAGAAGCAGAGCTTTGCAGTGGGTCCGACATCCAATACCTAAATTTTCCTATAGAAGACCACCACACTCCAAATGATCGAGAGGCTGCAATGAAGTTTATCGAAGTCCTCAAAGACAAGCTAAGCGAAGGAAAAAGCATAGCAATCCACTGCAAAGGTGGGGTTGGACGAACAGGAACTCTAGCAGGAGCCTTAATGCTCGCTTGCAACATTGAACCAGAGGAAGTTTTTGAAAAACTAAGCGCAGCCCGAGGAAAAAAAATGCCTGCAACCGAGGAACAACGAGCCTGGGTCATCGGAGAATAAAGCGTAATCACTCACACCTCGGAAACGCCACCCGGCACAAGAAACACCGGGGACATTTCTCAAGAAACTCGAACGCTTCCTAAAAAGCTGGGGCAGACGTCCTGCATCCCGTGAAGTATCCCAAAACCTAAATCCCAGCGAAGATCACTTCGATCCAACGATCGGCACTGAAGATTCCATCGCCCCAAACCTCCGCCAGGTCTGCAAGTGGCTTTTTCTCCGCAATTTCCGAAGCAGACAAACCTTGGGCTTTCAAGGCCCTCAATCGCATTAACGCCGTATCCAACATTTCACGGAATTCTTCTAGATCAGCCTTATTCGCCAAAGAGCCATGTCCTGGAATTATTTTCGTCCTATCGTCTGATAAAGCCAAAATCTGATCTACTCCAGCAATCATCCCTTTAAGCGAACCTCCATGCAAAACATCAATGAATGGGAAAAATCCATTGAAGAATAGATCACCCGCATGAATGATATTCGCTTCCTCAAAATGAATGAAACTATCCCCATCCGTATGAGCATGAGGTACATGGATCGCGTGAACGTTTTCTCCATTTATATGAAAGCTGATGTCATCCGAAAATGTAACTACTGGTAACTCTTCCTTGGATACTGGATCATTCTTCATCTTGAAAGCATCTATAAACGATCCAGCAACTAACCGCTCACGCACGTTGTGATGCGACACAATCAATGTCCCACCTTTACCTAGGTTTTCATTGCCCCCAGTATGGTCACCATGGAAATGAGTATTGATAAGAAATTTTGGGAAAGCCCCACCTACTTTTTCAATTACCTCAACGATTTCGTCTGTCAACGGGGCAAACTGGTCATCAATTAAGAACGTCCCATCTTCCCCAATAAAAAGGCCAATATTGCCTCCTTGACCGCTGATCATAAAAATCTCTTCAGTCACTCGATTCGCCACGATTTCCACATCTCCTGAATGGCTATCCGCCATCGTAAATGAAGCTACACACAACGCAAAAACTCCTGAAACTATCTTTCTTATATTATTCATCTTCTTATTTTCTCCCACACTGTATTCTAATTTATTTTACACACTCCATAGCAGGGTAATCGACATACCCCACCGGCCCAAGGCCTGAACCGTAGAACGTCTCCGGATTGGGATCCGCTAAAGATACCCCTGCTTCTAGCCGCTCAACCAAATCTGGATTGCTAATGTAAAGCTTACCAAAGGAAACCGCTTCAGCCTTACCATCGGCGATTAGACCAGTGGCGCTGTCAGCCGTAAGCTCTTCATTCGCAATGTAAGGGCCACCAAATAATTCCTTCAAAACTGGGCTCAGGCTATCCTCTCCTATCGATTCCCGCGTCATGATAAATGCGATTTTCTTCGCACCGAGCGCCTCAGCGACATAGCGAAATGTCTCCACTCTATCATCTCCTCCCATTCCGAGAATATCACAACGGGGCGATAAGTGAACACCGACTCGGTCAGGCCCCCAAACTGAAATCGCTGCGTCTACCACTTCAAGCAACAGCCGAGCTCTGTTTTCGATCGACCCTCCGTAAACGTCCGTTCGGTGATTAGACAAGCTATGCAAAAATTGGTCGAGCAAGTATCCATTAGCTCCATGCAACTCAACGCCATCGAAACCTGCTCTCTTTGCATTCTCTGCCCCTCTGCGATACGCTTCTACGATTCCAGGAATTTCTTCTATGTCCAATGCACGCGGGACCGGATGCGGTCTCTCTGGTCGTAACAAACTAACATTTCCCGGAGCAGGCAATGCCGATGGAGCGACTGGAGGAGCCCCATCCAAATATTCAGGATCCGAGATTCGACCCACATGCCACAACTGCAAAAGGATACGCCCACCTGCATCATGGACGGCTTGTGTCACCTTTTTCCACCCCTCTACTTGTGCATCAGACCAAATACCCGGCGTATTCGGATACCCAACACCCGTCGGATCCACGGCTGTCGCTTCAGAAATAATGAGCCCCGCAGAGGCACGCTGTCGATAATACTCAGCCATCAGTTCATTCGGCACTCGTCCTTCGCTCGCACGGCAGCGAGTTAATGGAGCCATTACAATTCTATTAGGCAAATCCCAAGCCCCTAATTTTATCGGTTGATTCAGAATACTCATAATCTT
Source organism: Puniceicoccaceae bacterium K14 (assembly GCA_022538095.1). GTDB lineage: Bacteria > Verrucomicrobiota > Verrucomicrobiia > Opitutales > Opitutaceae > JAKYXN01. The sequence goes on from JAKYXN010000099.1 coordinate 8,459, forward strand.
CAATTCTCTAAAATCTAACTTCTAATCACGAACAATAGTTCGAATATGATCGAACTAAGATATAAACTTTATCTCTTCGTCAACTCTTTATTTCGATTTTGATCGAACAATGAAAATTTGACAATATCAGAGAGATCGGAAAACTCTCCGCTGAACGCATGAGAAGCTACGAACATCCTCCACTAAATTCCATTGAGCTGCCACAAGCCTTGCACGCTTTGTCAGATCCTTGTCGCTTGAAAATTGTTAGCACCCTATTGGAGAGCAATGGGCAACTAATGGCATGTAATGAATTCGATCTAGGCGTATCAAAAGCAACTGCCTCGCACCATTTCGATGTGCTTCGAAATAGTGGTGTTACACAAACAATTGTACAAGGAACCAAGTGCATGACCTCACTGAGAATCGAAGAGTTTGAAGATCGGTTCCCGGGGGTTCTAAAACTTATCGCCAACGAAGTGAAAGATTAACGTCTCTCCAATCAGGCCCCGCTTACTACGGAAATATTCGAAAACAACCGCTAGACCAAAATCCATTTCAGATGAAATTTCCTCGCCTATTTGTCCTCTCAACAATCGCTCTAGCACTAAGTTCGCTCGCCTATCCATTTGAGGAAGAAAATTATCCCTATACTTCAATCTCAAATGGTTTAATTGATACCAAAATTTGGATACCCGATCCAGAAAACGGCTACTATCGAGGAACTCGATTTGATTGGTCTGGCCACATTTTTAGCCTACGCTACAAAGAACATGAGTACTTCGGAAAATGGACAAATAAAAATGATGAGCATAATGACCCAATGGGCCCTGCTGAATCGTTTATGGCCAACGACAAGGTCCTAGGCTACGATGACGCAAAGGTCGGCGAAGGATTCATCAGAATAGGAGTTGGGTTGTGCGAGAAGCCAGTAGAAAATGGATACAGAGTACATCACACTTATAATATTCTCGATCATGGCAAATGGACCATTTCACAAGGCCCCAATTGGATTCAATTCATACACGAGCTTTCCGATAGCCGTGGATACGCTTACCGCTACACAAAGCGCTTAACCCTTCCACCTGACGAACCTAAGTTACTTATCTCGCATAAACTCGCAAACACCGGTAATCGAAGTTTGAACACCGAAGTTTTTAATCACAATTTCTTCGTTATCGACGGACGACCAAGTGGGCCCGAATTCGAAATTGAATTTCCCTTCGAACTCACTGCTGTAAAAGACGATTTGAAAAACAGAATCGTAATCGAAGACAACCGCATTCTTTACCCGCAGAAAATGGAGCCCGGCATGGCAGGCATGATTGGAACCGGCTTAACTGGATTCAGCGGCAATACCAAAGACAACACTTTCCAGATCACAAATAAAACGACTGGCGCCGGCGTACGATCTAAAATGAGCCAGCCTCTTTCCAAATTCCACTTTTGGACCATCGACACAGCGATTTGCCCCGAACCCTATATTCAAATGGAAATCCCCCAGGGCCAATTCCACGAATGGACATCAGAGTATCTGTTTTTCATTTACAAGAAATAATGAATTAATCCTTTTTCCAAAGTTACGTGAACTTAGCTCCCTTTACTGCAAGCTACGAGTATTCTCAATCAGCCTAGGTAAATATAAACACTTTGCACGGTTACATTACGAATAACCGCAATCTAGGCCATAAATCAGCATATCAACCAAAGCTGAAAGGGGGCATTCAAAACCTGAACATACCCTCAGTGCATCCAACCAATTGATGTACCCTTTTCATACTTTATTTCGACCTACCAGGATTCTCGCAGCGAATATTTAGTATATCGGTAATTCAAAATAGTGAAGTTCATTAGGATTACTTTATAGACGTCACTAAGAAGGTGATTTCCGCTTTCCAATGTAAACAAATGCACTACTTGATTTAAATAAATTATTATAGATACTTACCCTCCATTAAAGGTAATTAAAAACCTTAAAAACACAAATATTGTGCCTACTAAATCTATCAGTACCTCAATAATTGGCACTGTTTACAACAAACCGACAATAACATGAAAAAACTAATATCAACAATACTTGCAGCTGCATTTCTTAATACGTGCGCCTTCGCTGCCTTCAGAGGCTATACTCTCGTTCCCAATGACTTCGTTCAGGCTGCAGTTTACGTTCCTAATTACGCAACAAGCGTTAGCCTTTATGTAGAGGCAGAATCATGGGGTGGAGATTGTTATGTTTCCATTTCTGGGAACATGCCCAGCAGCCCTTGGCTCTATGTGGAGGCCTACAACTACGATTTTGTTACAGATTCTACAGTAGGCCCATTAGATACTTACTACATTGATGCGATGACAATCGGTGACGCCTATGGATACGCCTACGTAGGTTGGTAGCCATACAGTAATTCGGATACACACAGTAAGGCTGCTAGCAAGTACGTTAGCAGCCTTTATCTTTTCATCACTGGAAACGCAGCTCCTTCTTGGTGACAAACCAGGATATTCGTTTCAATAAACGTATGCCCGAAGAAACTTAGCGAATAATTGATGAACACCCTAAAATTTCTGCCCTTAGGAGCCAACGAGAATTTGATCAAATCCATTTTCGTAGCTCGTTTTGGCAAAAGGTAGAAATAATCAAAAACAAGAAATACAGCGAAGTACTTCAGCGACAACTAAATATAAAAAACCTTAAAAACACAGTAATTATAATTTTACAATATAAGCATTAACCCTGTTTATTTTTTCAAAATTAGATAATAATTATCACCTGCATACGTAATCTAATACCCATATTTTCAGCACCCCGTAACCCGCCTACCCCAAGGCATAACACTCTATGAATATCCTATGGTAGGATGTTTTAAACGACAACGATAAGTAATATGAAAAAATTAATGACAGCAGTACTAATAGCAATCGGCCTAAGCTCATACGCTTTGGCGGGACACGTCGAAATAAGCGCAGATAATTCCTATGCTGATGCCACAGCAAGTGTACCCTATTGGGCATCTGCATACCTTTACGTAGAAGCAGAGGGAAACTATACATGGGCTGCTATTTGGTCCGGCTCCAATTTGCCCGTTGAAGTTGAATCTTACGGCAGCTTTCAGAGCCAATCAAGTACCGTAGGAGGTGGTACCTACGATCTTGAGATCTATTCCATCGGACATGGGGCGTATGGATATGCCTCAGTAACCTGGTAGGCTCCACCGCATATTCCTGCAGAAGCTCCTAGCAACTTGTTAGGAGCTTTTTCCAATCCAGAATTTTAACCTAGAAAACGAAGACTATAACATAAATTGAGAAGGGTTAACGCCTGCCTCCTGGCCAACTACTCTAGGAAATACAAGGACACCTCAAAGACTATCGATTCAGGCATAACTTTCACGTTTATAGGTAGCTAAAAAAAGCATGTAGACAAAACAAGGCTTATCACTCCTCCTCATTCCAACTATTTCGTCCAAGATTTATAAAGACATAAAGTCTTTATCAATGAATAGCGTTATTGCTCGGTACGCCCACTCCTTCGAGCCAATAGCGCTTTCCCTTCAGATCAAAAAGAACCAAAGAGTGTGCCAGTGCGTTATCCTACGGCAGGCAATTCAAGCCTAGAATAGAGGATTGATCACAGCTACTCTTATCCTTCCTCAAACAAACGGACTGTGCAAACCCAGCCCAGTCAGCTAACCAGGTTTGAGATTATAACAAATCAGAACTCTACGGATTACTGCCCCTTTACTATTAACAAGAATTAGACCGATTCGATTTTCGTAGTTCGTTTTGGCAAAACGTAGAAATAGCCCAAACGAGAGATACAACGAAGTACTTCAGTCATAACTACACATGAAATATTCCAAACAACAACAATCAATGCATTGTAAGCGTCATGCCAAGCGCCTTGATATAGTTCTCTGCTGTTTTTGAAAAGTGTCGTATGTTTCGTAGCTATGACATCTACGACTGCCGATG
>JAKYXN010000009.1 GCA_022538095.1 Puniceicoccaceae bacterium K14
TAAACGTAGCAACGTTCCGTTTCGATTTGAGACATTCATAAAACATACCAAATCACAGCTCTAAAAAATAGACGCTCTACGACGGACGGTTACGTTATAGTTCCTGTATACAATGAAATCGGTACTTTAGAAATTCTACTCGAATCTGTACGCGGCTCTGGAATAAGTCCACTGGAAGTGATCATAGTAGATGATTTCTCTACGGACGGCACAAGGAACTATTTGGAGCTGAATTGGAGATCACACGCAGACCTTGTTGTTTATCACTCTGAAAATCTGGGAAAAGGGGCGGCAGTACGAAGTGGCATAAAGGCAGCTAAAGGAGAGTATGTAATTATTCAAGATGCAGACAACGAGTATGACCCAAGCGAATACAGAAGCATGCTTAATGCGATTGCCTCAGAAGACGTTGATATCGTATATGGCTCTCGATTCTTACATCCTGATGCCAAAATCACAACTCCATTCTGGCATCGTTTTGTCAACGAATGTTTAACGCGTTTTTCGAACCTCTTTACGGGGCTAGAATTAACGGATATGGAAACTTGTTACAAACTGATCCCGAGCGAATGGTTGGATTCTATTGAGATTGAAGAAGACAGATTTGGGATTGAACCTGAGTTAACCGCTAAGCTAGCGGCCAGAGGGGCAAGAATAAAAGAAGTTCCTATTTCGTACAATCGCAGAAAATTCGAAGACGGTAAGAAAATAGGGGTGATAGACGGATTCAGGGCTGTGTATGTTATTTTAAAATACGGGCTGAAATATATGGGGCGTTGATTACTACTTCCACAACGAAATAGCTTTCACCCTTTTTTCGTATAGTTGAGCGATTCGTTTTGCAGAAAAAAGTTTTTCAACTGTTGCTGCTGCCTGTTCTCCTAAGCCTTCTGCGAAGGTTCTGTCAGCAAAAAGTCTTCTCATGTATTCGGCTGCATGACTAACATCCGCATTTGCCCAAATTTGGCCGATTTGATAAGGGCCTTGAGTCTTTTTGATCTTAACGAGTTCTAAGTAAACAGGGCATCCGTTCTCAGATGTTAAATATTCTGTGGTTGCGGACCATGCTGTAGAAATGACAGGCTTCTTTAGATACATCGCTTCTGCGACGCTTAAACCAAAACCTTCCGAACGGTGTAGCGATACGTAGGAATCGCAGCAGCTAAGTAGTTTGTATACATCTTCACGAGACAACGTCTTATCGATTATGTATGCATTTCTAATGTCTTTTAACTCATTTAGTAGCTCATTATATGCGACTCGATTACGGTCGGCTGAGTGAGTTTTTATCACTAGTCCAACATCGCTTTCGATCTCGCTTCCTGAGAACGCGATCCGAAAAGCATCTATGACCGCCTTGGGGTTCTTTCGTTCTTGGTAGCTATTTAAGTCGTAGATGAATTCGAACAAAAATTTGTCTTTCGGAAGGTTAAACTGTTCTCGAAAATCACCTTGTGGGCGTTCGAATTCGATACAATGAGGCATCGTAATTACCGGTAAAGGAGACTTCGTTGCGATTGAATCACGTACAAAATTAGAAGGAACCCAGATTTCGTCAAAAGGCTTGAAATACTTTATCCAACTATCTGGGAATTCGGGCAGTTCCCAAGCCCAGTAAGCTATGTTATACCGAAGTTTCCGAAGGTCTTCTCCGTGATGGTGATCAATATCCAGGGATTGAGCGGGGTCTACATGAAATAAGTTTATTGGATACGGATTCTCCGACGACAATTCTTCTGAATATTTGTTCTTGCTCTGGCTTGCGAGGCAATTGAGCTTGCATGGCGTGAGATTGTAGCCGAGAGAGCTTTCTTTTAATGTTTTCGCAGATAAACGAGCTGATTCACCAATCCCCAAATTGCCTTCAAACCATCCGACAACATTTATGCCGATATTGCCGTAGCGTTTAATGAATTCAAAAATTGTAGGCGAAGTCGGATTGAGGGTGAAATCGAGAGCAAGTTCATCATTTAGCTTCAAGCCGTGAAGCCTGAGTCGTTGATTCTTGGACTGCTCGCGATATTTTTGTAAGCTATTTCGTATCTTTTGGGGGACTATGGTCGTATTCTTGAATATCCTCCCGAGGTAGGCATATGCATTGGTCTTACTTACACCTAATAGAGTGATTTCGAGGTAATTGTCTTCGCGTGATTTATATGGAACTGTATCGAGCTTTATCTCAAATTTTCCATCTTTGAGGGGATAGCACACGCGTTTTTCTAGGTTGTTAAACGAAACTAGAAGGCCAAGTTTTCCTTGTTCCTCCTCTTTTTCATCGGCAGGCGCAATATCGCCGAAAAGAGTAACGGACGTAGCGAGGACGCCTTTAGGTATTGTGAAGCTAGCCTTTTCGCGTATCCACAGGCCTTTACTCTCATCCTTTCCTAAGAAAAGACCATGGTAGTCGAAGAGCTTCTTGATGTTTGGAATAATGCCTTCGTATTCCTTTTTTTTGAGGTCTTCGTCAGAGAGTTCGTCTAAAGTTGAGTACCAGTGCCTTTCGCGATTGTCACTTCTCAATGAGGCAACTTCTAGTCCAGTGGGAGAAGGCGATTTTGTTAATGTAAGCCAACGTGGAAAGGCATCTTTGAAAAGCTTGAGATCAAACGCTTTGTAGTTGGATCTCAAATGACTCAAATAAAATTCAGGCCATTTGTAGCTAGCGAATTGAAGTATTTCTGACTTCCATTTTCTCTGCAAGAGCCTGAAGTTGCGTTCATTGTTGATGCTAGTTTTGCCGCGGGTTGAGCTTACCCAATGTTTGACGATACTTTCGTTGGAGACGAGTACTTTGAATCCTCTTCTAAGAAGCCTAAAGCAAAGATCAATGTCTTCACACCCGTTGACGTAGGCTTCATCTAGCTCTCCGATTTCTTGATACAAATCCTTGCGAATTGCACAACAAGCGCCTGTAATTGCATGGACTTTGGTATATGGGTTTCTTTTTGGGTTTTGTGTGTTTGCACGGCGATGATGCTTAAGCTCTGTGTCCCAATCGATATACTGACCGGCGTGATCAATTTCACTGGTTTCAGCATTGTGTTGAATGTTTCCAATGATTCCCAAGTCTTCGAATTTATCGAACGCTCGGAGCATCGGCTCGAGCCATCCACTCAAGAGTTCTAGATCATTATTGAGAAGAAACAAGATTTCACCTTGGGCGGCCCGCGCTCCGACGTTGTTGGAATGTGAATAGCCTGAATTCGTGTCATTCCGAATGACACGAATGTTGCCCCGATTGAGAGTAAGCAACTTAGATCGGGTTTCTTCATCGCTTGCATCGTCAACAATGATGATTTCGTATTCAATGCCGGATACGGTTTTTTCGAGGCTCTCTATGCAAACTTTGGTAATGGGAAAATTACCATACACGGGAATGATAAAGGATACTCTCATTTCGTTGAATAACCTCTTGGTGGGAACGTAAAAGTGAAGTCTTCTCGCTGAAGCGTCAAATTACGGTTATAGTAAGGGTCGTTTTTAATAACATCAGCCCAGGTTGATTCCATGTGCTTTACCGCAACTTTGAATGCCTCTATTTTTTCAGGTGCGATATCATCTCCGCGGCTGGCAGATTCGAAGTGGTAGAGCTCTGCAAACGGCGTGAAGAGGCAACGGTAGCCTTTTTGGCCTATCCTCAAGCAAAAATCAACATCACCAAAGGCATTTGGAACTTCGGTCTCATTGAGTCCCCCAACTTCTTTCCAAACGCTCCTTCTGAATGCCATGCAAGCTGCTGTAACTGCAGAGTAGTTGCCGACCAAGCACGCTCGGTGGATATAACCGTCATCGCTCTTATGAATTCGTTTAAAGGCTTCACTTGCGACCCCGCCGATTCCCATGACAATTCCGGCATGTTGGACGTGATTATGTGGATAGTATAGCTTAGCTCCGACGACACCAATTTCTAAGCGAGAAGCGTGGCTTACGAGCTCATCAAGCCAATTTTCGTTAATGACGGTAATGTCGTTGTTTAGTAAGCAAACAACATCAGCGTCGCTGTGCTCGATTGCTTGGTTGTTGAGAGCGTTGAAGTTGAATTTACCTGGAACCTTTAAAACTTGAATTCTCGAAGATCGGATTTCCTCGAAGTAAGCGAGGGTTTTAGGTGAGGCTGATTCATTATCGGCGATAATAATTTCGTAATTCTGGTACTTGGTTTTCGTAGTTATACTTTCAATGCATTTTCTGAGGAGATCTTCTCTATCTCGAGTTGGGATGATGATTGAAACTTTAGGGGTGACTTCGGGTAAGGGGTAATCGGGCTTCCAGTAGAAACGCTCTACAGGTCGAAGCGTGACTTGTAACCCCTTACGCTTGAAATGGCTCTTAAGCACTTTGCCTGCGGCTTGGTGGGCGTAGTCCTTTTCGTTTATGTCGGTAGCTGTTGAGCCTTCAATAATTCGCCAGTGGTATAATACTTCGGGTATGTGAACGATCTGTGAAGGCTTGCAATGTTCTGACGCACGCAAAACGAGGTCCCAGTCTTGAGCACCTTCGAATCCTCTGCGAAAACCGCCAATTTTTTCGACGAGAGAACGCCGGTACACACCTAAATGGCTTACGAAATTTTGCCCGAGTAAGAGGTCCGGGTTCCAATCTGACTTGAAGTGTGGAGATGAACGAGCCCCTTCTCGGTCGATTTTATCTTCATCGGAATAAATTATGTTAGCCTCAGGATGTTCTCTAACCGCATCGACGACTCGTGCGAGCGCATGCTCGGGAAGTTCGTCATCGTGATCGAGCAGTGCTATGTATTGGCCTGTGGCAATTTTTAAGGCAGAATTTGAAGCTTCGCTGATATGTCCGTTTTGCTCTCTGAAAACGACCTTAATTCTGTCATCAATTTTCGAGTACTGCTCTAATAATGGTTTGATGTGCGGTTTTGTAGAAGCGTCATCTGCGATGCATAATTCCCAGTGAGTATAAACTTGGTTTATTATAGAATCGATCGCTTTTGAAAGCCAAACCTCTTCGACATTATAAACAGGAAGAACGATGGAGATTACAGGTTGAGAGTCTTCGCTTTCGTTCCTTGTCCTGAAGTTTTCGATATATTCTGAGATAAGCGGTTGGAGCTTTTGGCAGAAGTCGGTGTAATCTCGGTACGCAGGAGGAAGTTCTGGGGTGGGCTTGCTTGGCACTATTTCCGCTTTGTCCGCTTGTGTTTTGGTGGCGGAAGGATCGGAGTTTTCAGAAGGGAGTTGTTCTTCGCTTAGAACAGATGAATCGGTCCTCTTTTGGGAGTTTCTTAGTGGAGCTGTTAGCCTCCAAGAGAAGTGCTCTTTGATCTCTGCGATTTCTTCTTCTAGTTTTGATTTTTCAAGCTCCAAAGAATCGATTGTCTGCTGAAGCGTTTTCTTGGCTTCTTCCGAAGCGAGGTATTCTTTGTGTCGATCTGATTGGAACGTTTGCAGCTGAGATTTTAATGAAGAAAGCTCAAGAGAGAGAGCTTGAGTTCTTTCTTTGTGGTTGGAAATTGATGCGTTTTTCGATCTTTCAAACGCAGTATTGTGAGACTGTAAGAAATTTATGATACGTTCCCGTTCGGTGAAATATTCAGTGCCGAGTGCACTGAGCTCTTGGAGACGGCTTAATGCAGCGCTTTGAATTGAATTTTCTCTCAATCTCCAATTTGCAGATTTTCCATTGTGAACGAGGGTGTAGAATTCAAGTAGTTTTTGCGTATTCGCTTCTATTGAAAAATGCTCCAGAGCGAAGGCCCTTCCAGATTGAGCTATTTCAGAGCCTAAGGATGGGTTCTTAATTAGTTGAATACATTTAGCCGCGATTTCCTCGGGAGAACCATTTTGTAAATGCAAGCAGTGAGTCGCATCTTTCATTCGAAGAACGACATTGGCCGCGGTTGCGATGACTGGTTTCTTGGCAGCGAGAAATTCGGGTAACTTGCTTGGAAGTCGGTAGCGATTGAATGCGTCTGGTTTGCCTGGTTGTACAAGAAAGTCAGCCATTGCCAAAATGACCGGAATATCTGCTTTATCGATGATTCCGAGATCGATTGATATTTCGGAAATATCGAAGGCGAAACTGTCTTTGAATGATGGGTCCGAGGGGCCGGTCTTAAGGAGTTTTGTTTTATATCCAGCGTCGTTGAGAAATTTGACGGCCAAGTAGAGTGTTCGAATATCTTCGCGGTTGGAGCTGCTGATGCCACCAGTATAGGAGACGATGCGCTCGTCTTCTTTGAGACCTAACTCGGCTCTCTTGTTTAATGCTAGCTCTTCAATGTTATTGATGATTTCCAGGTTTGTCCCTGGGAAAAGCTCTAGCGTGGGTTTATCTTTAGGAGCGAATTCGAATAAATCGCTTATTATCGCTGTGGTCGCGTCTGCAAGCGTGCAAAATGATTTCCACTTTATTGGGTGGGAGAGTTGATCGATCCAATCGGGAAATCCCTCTGGTTTTTCCAGTTTTTCGAGTTCCTTGGCTGGTGAGCGATAAAAGCTCTCCATGATATGCGATTCATTATCTTCCAAATGAACGACTACCTTCGTATCGTGTTTGGAGCAATAGCTTTCGACGAATTTGCGAACGCCTTCACGAGGAGTCCATGCGTGCAATGTATCCGCAGGTTTTCCGTTAGGGAAATGATTTGGTATCGCTAAGACATCTCCATAAATCGCAGTTTGGAAATGACAAACGTCTTCTAGAAATTGAACGGTTTGTTTATTCTGGGGAACGGCGACAATACAGCTATGACCTAGCTCGCTTAACCGATTGGCGAAGCCGGCAATATGAAGCATGCTGTTGGAGGTGAAGTCTCCGTAATTTGCGAATAATATGTTCACGGAAAATTGGTTACAGAGCGAACGCCGCTCAGTCTACAGAAATCATAAGACGGCGGAAATCTTGTGGTCGAGGACGGGGACAAGCTTGCGGCAAAGCCATTTTGTTTTTCCTTAGTATGCAATACCTAATCGAACCCTGAGACCGGCCCTGATTGAAAGGTAGTGGTGTGTAAATCGCTTGTAAACGCTCACTGATTTAGCGATTTATTTACATCACATGACGCAAACGATCACTAAAACAACGGCCGCGATGAAACAGATTTCTCTGTTCCTTGCTTTGGCGTATGTGTTGACATTTGTTTCAAATGCGAAGGCGAGCATATCTGGAGAAGCATTCTGGGGATCATTCGGTGAAGGTGCCGGAAGAGTGGAGTGCGTTATTTTCAAGAGCGAAGACGGTAGCCAGCTCATTGGTTATGATGAAGAAACGGAAACAGGCTTCTTCTCAACCAATGTTTCCTGGGATGACGAAGCCGATTTTTCATTCGAAGGTATTTCGATTAAAGAAAGTTCAACGGTCGCTAGTTCTGGGAGAGGTTTAGTTGGAGCAACTCTAAGCGCGAATGATACGCTATCTTCGCATATAGAAGGATCGATTGGAGACGAGGATTTGGCTTTCCAAACCTTTGCTTCTAGTGAGGCCGTTTATTATGAATTTGATTTAATAGGTCAGCAACGATCTAGCCTTAAGGTTGTTTCTGGAGGTGAGGGGGTGGTCTATGTTTTGTTTGTCGACGAAGAAGGCTTAGCCTATGGAGGCGAGGTTCTCCGCGAAGAAGGAACAGATGATGTTTCGTTTTTAACTCCAGAAGGTGATGAATTTGTATTTGATCTGGATTCGATTAGTGGGTCATTTGAATTGGTCGATGGCTCAAACGGCGTGTTGGCAAATGTTGCTACCGAAGTTGAAGAGCGGGAAGAAAACTGGGTTGAACAACTCTGGCTGACAGAGAGCAAATTAGCGAATCGCGGCAGCAGTGCAGTTCATTTTATCATCGAAGGCGAAGGTACTGCTCAGATCGATATCGAAGCCTTGGTTTCAGTAGTGGATGCAAGTCCAGCGTGGCTGTTTTCTTATGATGTAACTATTGGTCTCTATCGCATGACGAGCCAAGATGAGTACGAATTACTTTTTGAATCCTCTTCATTAAACCGAGTGAAAATGAGTGATTACTCGTTGTTGGATTTGGAGGGTCTTTTAAACTGCCAGTTAGGAGAGGGAACCTACCTCGTGCAAATCTCTGGAATTTATGAAGCTCGTTCGGTTACTGAGGTGGAAGTTAGTTTCGATGAAAAATCTCAGAAAAACGGTCTCCGAATCATCAATATGTCTACCTTATATATTGCAGGACAGGTTGAAGGGGAGCGCTCATTTGGTTTTCGTCTAGCGGGTGAAGCCGTTTCAAAGGCAGTCGTAAGAAATGTTGGACCTTCTTTGAGCTCTTTCGAAATTCCTTCTCACACGGTTGATCCGTTGATGGCGATTTCTCGGAACGGCACTAAAAGCTGGAAAAACGATGATTGGTGGCAAACAAGTACTCCTTCTCAATTAAGCACTACGATGCGTTCGTTGGGAGCATTTGATTTGGGAGACCAAAGCAAAGACGCCGCTGCAAAACTGACTTTGGAAGCGGGCGATTATGAAGTAACCCCCCAGGGGTCGCAAAAGGACTCAGCTTACGAATTAATAGAAATCTACTTCGACGAAGCGTAATTCTAGGCGCTTAGTAATGCGGTGGTCTCTCGTCCTCGAGGCCTGTCTGTTGCATTTGGTTATCAGAATCTTCCTGAGCGTCTTCCAGTTTTTTGAGGCGAGCTTCTAGAGTATCGACGTGCTGCTGTAGTTTTAGAATGACTCTATCTTGTTCCTCGATGTGTCGTTCGATGAAGGCGATTTTGGTTTCAAGTTCCTGGGCGCTGCTCGGTTCCATAATTCTAGAGGATATTACTCTTAAGATAACTAGGCGCTAGACTCTGTTCTGACGTAAAGCAATCGGGAAAACGGTCGATAAGTTATAATGGCGGAGATTCGAGCAAGTTCTCTGCCGTATAGGTACTACAGTATGGCCGAGCAGGACCCTCAAGACTTCGAATTCGATATTTCTGATTTGGAGGTGGATGAGAACTCATCTTCCGCATCCAGACAGGACGCGCCTGCCCCAACCCAAGAGCCTCAAGCTGTTGAGGGCGATATTGATTGGTCGTTGGGGGATTTAGATGTGCCTGTCGAAAGTCAGGCTCCCGTTCAGCCAGCTCCTCAGGCTCCGATCCAGCCTCCGCCTCCGCGTGAGCCGGCTACTCAGACGCCCCCGGCTGCTCAAAATTTTCCAGCAGGCACGACGAATTACCAGCAACCCGAACCTACTCCTCCTGTACAAGCGCCTCCGCCGCAACCCCAAGTTCCTCAAGATTACGGGGCTCCGCCAGTTACGCCCGCTAATGTGGGTGCAGAACCAAGGCGTAGCGTAAAGAGGGAAGGTTGGGACGATTTTGCCGACAATCTCGAGTCTCTCATTGATGAGGTTGAGTCGTTCGATGCATCGACTGCACAGGATGGCGACGCCTTGGATCAAATAGCGGATAAAATTGAGTATCAAGCAGCACAGCAACGAGCTGCTCGAGATCGTGAGGTTAGGAATGTTTCTAATAACCAACCACCGCCTCCAGCGCCGCCGGCCAATCCATTTCCGCAACAGCCGCCTCCGCCTCCGCAAGGTGCGCAGCCAATGCCTCAGCAGTCAGTTCCCACAGCTTCTCAAGCTCCGGGGCAGGCGCCGGTAGCGGCTCCGCGGCCGCAACCTCAGGCTCCGAATCAAAATTTTGCTCAATCGCCGGTTCAACCAAATTACCAACAACCAGCTCCGCAGCCTCCTCAATCTGTTCCACAGTATGGGCAGACGCCGCCACCAATGGGGGCAGTTCCTCCTGCCCAGCCTCAGCCTAGCTATCCACCGCAACAGGGTTACCAGATGCCGCCGCAGGCGAATGTGCCTCCACAACAAGCTTATGCTCCCCCGGCTCAACCTATGCAGCCACCGGTTCAGTCGATGCAATCTCAACCTGGCCAGACTTTCGCTCAACAAGAAGATGGCTTGTCTGGCGATGATCCACAGTCGGGTTTGAATCAAGAAGAGCTGCCGCAAGAGGAAGACGAGCCCGAAGTAGATGAGGCTCTTGTTGAAGAGCTATTGGATTCGGAAGGAATTGAATCCGAACAAGCTGAAACTGAGCCCGAAATCGACGAAGGAATTGAAGAATCCTCTGAAGTAGAAATAGCGGATGGAAACACGGAGGCGATATCTGAAGATCTCACTTCTGAATTGGAAGAGACTGAAGACGCTTTTGATGATAACCGAGAAGCTTTACTCGAGGATGTCGACTCATTGGAGTCAGACAGCGAAGAAGTTGTTGCTGAAGATGAGCTTGCAGGAGAACTCGAGAACGAGTCTGCAGAAGAAAATTTACTACCGGAAGAAATTGAGAATATAACTGAGTCGGATTCGGAGCTGAGTGAGGAGGAAGTTGATAGCTCAGAAATCGCTGAGGACTCAGCAACCATCCAAGAGGACTCGGTTGAAGAGATCGAAGCTATGGGATCAGATGTTGATCTCGATGATGATGTGCCGGGTGACAGTGTTCAGGGTAGCGACCCCGTGGACTCAATTGACGAGGATCAAGAGCCTGAGTTCGGGACTGAAGGTGATTTGATCGCAGATCGGGAGGACATCGATACGGATGACGAAGATGAGAGTGAAGTGTCCGAAGACGTTGATACAGAATCAGGTAATACGATTGATCCGGAGTTGGTTGGTGAGGACCTTGCTAAAGAAGAGCCAGCTGAGCAGGATATCGAAGCGATTGCAGAAGGCGGTGTCGTTTCTGAGTCACATGAGGAGTCCGATGAAAATGAAACTTTAGATGAGATTGAAGCTGAAGGCGCGGAAGTAATTTCTGAAGAATCTGACTTAGAAGCTTCAGGGGAGTCCGAGGAAAGTGAGTCAATCGCAGCTGAGGATATCTTAGAGAAAATTGAGGAGCAGGAGGTAGAACCGGAAGAGGAATCGGCAAGTGCTGAAGATCTATCTGACGAAGATTCGTTGGCTGAGTCTCAGGAAAACCAGGACCCAGTTGCTGAATTGGTCCCAGAGATAGACGATACAGAACCTGTAGATGAAGAATCCTCGATTGAGGATGAAATCGAACCTGTATCCATTGATTCTGAAGGGGATCTCGAAGAAGTTGATTCGAGCGAGGCAGAGGACGTTGCAGAGGTAGAGAATTTGGTCGAGACTGGTGATGAAGAGCCGCTTGCTGATCTAGAGATAGAGGATGCCGAGCCGCTTTCGGAATCAGAAGAAATTGTCGCTGAAGAGGACGCCGAAGTGGAGGCTGTCGATTCTGATTTAGAGATGAGTGAATCAGAAGAGCCGGCTGCTGAAATCGAATCTTCTGAGGAAACTGTCGTTGAGGCAGTTGAAGAATCGTCTTCGGAGGAATTTAAAGAAGAAGTCGAGGACTTGATGGACTCAATTGAGATCCCCGACGAAGACGATGAAGAGGTTGTCGAAATGCCATCTGCGGATGATTTGCTTATGCAGGCGGGTAGCATTCTGAACGGAGATGATATCGATTCCGTAGAAGTCGTAGATGACGATAGTGATGATGCGGATATCTCGATGGAAATGCCTCCGATTGAGGATGACGATGATGACGAAGAAGAACCGGCACCCGTATCTGGGAACGTTGCAGACCGAGCTGGTGATTTGCCTGAGCCTCCACCAGCGCCTGTTGCGATGGACGAGGACGGAGAAGATATTGGGGAGATCGAGGATATTGAAGACATTGAGATGGGCCAAGACGCCCTCGATGATCTGATCGAAGAAGTTGCCCAGGATGATGAAGAAGAGTCAACAGCTGGTTTGATGGTGTCTGAAGAGGACGAAGATCCGTTCGCTGTTGAAGAGAATGATTCTGCTGGAAACGATCCTTTTGCTTCAGATAGCGTTGATGATTTCAATATCGATGTAGAAGGAGAAGCAATCGATACGGACGATTTAGATATTTTAGTCGAAGATGAAAGTGAGCCTACCGAAGGCTCCGAAGAGACTGATTCTGATGAAGCAGGTGAGGACAAGCCTGAGAAAGAGAATTCTGAAGGAGAAAAATCAGAGGATGGTGAAAGCAAGCCTGAGAAAGTTGCTGCAACGAGTGGTGAAAAGGTAGTTGAGCTTCCAAAGACGCCATTGTGGAAGAAATTGGTAAAATCGATTCCAATGGCAGCGGCGATCGCAATTGGCAGTTTGAGCTGGTTGAGCGTTACTTATAAGCAGGAGATCATAGAGCATTATTTGGGTTATGATGAAGACGGCTCACTTTTGAGTGACAGTATCCAGAAGGTTGCAGACCATATTTTGGCAGATTTTGATCATCGAGGTCTTTATCAGATGCAGAATGTTGAGAGCGATTTGCGTTTCGTTTCCGAAAACGAAATTAGAATCAATGCTTTGTTGGCGGCGCAACTTAGGGAAGATTTGTATCAGTATGCTAGCGACAGTGAACTGCTTAGCGAATTGCCGGTTAAGGAAGAAGATTTGGCCGAGTCCATTGAAACGGCGAAATCGATGTTTCCTGATTTGCTGGAACAGGCTCCCAAAAAGAAGTGGGACAATCTCTACAAGTTGGCCACTGAAAGAGGTGAGGTTTTGAAGATGCGTGTTATGTACCGTCTTTTGCGGGAGTCTTCAGAGTCCCCTTGGGCGTTGGACGGAGTCGAAGTAAGCGGTTACGATGAAGATCTCGTTTGGCCCGAGGGCCAACCCCGTGTAGCATTGGGAGAAGGTGCGTATGACATCGACGATAAAAAGACCAAGGAGATGATCAAAGACTATGCGATTCAGGCTTCTGACTTTGTTGGCAATGTAGAAATGATGAAGGCCAGCGCGTATGGTGTCGCGATGGAAAAAGCCCGGGATGATGAACTCAAGCGTGGCGAGTTAATGGATGCTCTTTCTCAAGGGGCGTTCTTCGAAGGAATGGTTATTACAGGCGAATCATCTGAAGAAACAAACGAGGTTGTCATGATTATTACTGAGACAATGGAGGGCGGTTCATTAATTAAGGGCGTGTTCAAGATGAGAGATGGTTCGGAAGTGGCCAAGCATTTCACCGGAACGATTGGGTTCGAAAAAGACGAAGATGACGTCGCTGGGAAAATTCGCGTGACGACAGTCGCATTTGACGACCTCGATAGAAACGTTGATGGGAGCTTGCCGAGTTTCTTTATGCCATCGAGCACGACTCGTTTGAGCCTGTATACAGACGGGGTCCGAGTAGAAGGGGACGCCAATAGCGTATCTCTCCGTTTAGCCAGAAATTTGTAGGGACTTATAAGCTTTTCATTGATTGATGAATTCTCTTTAGAATCGTCCCGATGAAACGGGATAAAAATTTCGACGCACTGCTCGAAAAAATGGACTTAAACTCCGCAACGAGGATTGTCTGGAAAAACTCGCTGGTAAAAGCAGATTCTTGCGGGATGGGTGTTGACTTAATAGAAGCTATTTCAGGCTCCTTTAAGTTTCCGTCGTCACTCGATGCGCTTTGTTACCTCGTGTCGGAAGACCCTATTTACGAAGGTCCTGATTCTTTTGCTTCTGTGTGGGAACGATTTGCAGAATTACATGATGATTCGAATTACGATCAGATGCAGCTCCTTCAATCTCTTGAATTGATTTTGATTTATATACGGGAACAAAGCATGAAAACTAAACTTAGCACTGTATTAGGATATCTTATTTGCAGTGAGGAGTTCGCTTATGGGTCTGCAGACAACCGAAAATTGGCAGAGGTTGTGAGGGCGATGCTTGATGATTTTGGCTTCGATGGATGATCTGTTTTTGTAAGTTGTTTATTAACAAATACAAATGCTGAAATTTGATTTTGTTCCTTTGTCGAAGCGACTTTTGAGAAAATAGAGTATATTTTCTATTCGCTAGAAAAAAGAGCGAAATTATGGCAAAATTTTGAGAAAAATCTTGCCCCAATGAAAGCCTACAATATTAATTCTACTCATAACTAATTTTCCCGCTTAGCGGGAAATGGGGTAAAGAAGAAAACCAAGGTGAGTCGCTTAGGGGTAGGCGGCTCACCATTTTTTTGTATTGGTAATAATTGTTAAAATCCGCCTTTTCCTTTAGAAAATGTTCGACACATTTCTGAAGTGTATTAGCTTAAGAATTACATGGATCTAACGACCGTTTCCCAAGAAACTAAGTTACGACCGATTGCGGTTCAGAAAGCTAAGACTTACGTTCTAGACACGAATGTTTTGCTTCACGACCCCAGTTGCCTCTTCAAATTTGATGACAATAATTTGGTCATCCCAATAGAGGTTTTGGAGGAACTTGATTCAATCAAGATTGAGCATTCGAGCGCTCGAGGGGCAAATGCCCGTAGAGTGCATCGAATTCTTCGCGAGCTATTACCCGACACCCGTTCTATGGAAGAAGGGGTAAAGCTTGAGAATGGCGGTTCCTTGACGGTGGTAATAAATAAGAACTTTGAAGATAGCTCTTCGCCTTTGGCGCGAAAGATTGAAGGCTTGAAGCAAATTCTTGATTTCGAAAAGAAGGACAATCGAATTATTGCGACTGCTCTCTTTGTTCAGGAAAGCTACCCGCCGCCGGTAACTCTCGTTAGTAAAGATATCAATGTTCAGCTCAAGGCTCGTGCAGTTGGCTTGGAGGCTGAAGACTATCTTAACGATAAGGCCCCGGAAGAGCCAGACACAAAATCTTATAGACGAATCACTGTATCTAAATACGAATTACAAAGATTTGCCTCTGAAGGCGAGTTTGAGCTTCAGCAGGAACTAGAGTACCCCTTGTACACCAACGAGTATGTGCTCTTGATTTCAGAAGAGGGGGGGACTATTCCCGCTCGTTACTACGATGACGGCGTATTGAGAAAGCTGATCGTCCCGGATTCGGTGAAAGCTCCGGGCGGGATTCCAATTCGCCCACGTAACCTTGAGCAATGTTTCTTCTTGGATGCTTTGTTAGATGACGAACTTTCGTTGGTTACCTGCTATGGAAAAGCGGGAACGGGTAAGACACTTCTATCTATAGTGAGTGCCATCTATTCGACGACGCAGTCGAATCCGCTATACGATGGCGTATCGATATCGCGTCCCGTGGTTGGTGTCGGTAAGGAAATTGGATTCTTGCCAGGTACCTTGGAGGAGAAAATGAACCCTTGGCTTCAACCGTATTATGATGCTCTTGAGGTCTTGCTGCCGGCTAAAATGCCCAAGGAGCCGCAGTTCGAAAACAAAAGGCAGCGCCGGAAAATGCGCGATAAGGAAGCAGAGGAAACAGCAGCCGGCAAGGGACCAGTTAAACCTTACGAGAAATTGTTGGAATCTGGCTTAGTCGAAATCGAAGCGCTTTGCTTTATTCGTGGGCGCTCAATTGCTCGTCGGTTCTTTATATTAGACGAAGCTCAGCAGTTAACTCCGCATGAGGTTAAGACCGTGATTACGCGTATTTCAGAAGGTTCGAAGATCGTGTTGATCGGAGACCCTGCACAGATCGATAATCCCTACGTCGATTCAAGAAGTAATGGGCTCGTTTACTGTGCGAATCGCATGCGTGGACAAACGGTCGCCGCCCATGTTCAGTTAACTAAGGGTGAACGCTCGATCTTAGCGGAGCTCGCAGCTGATCTACTCTGAGAGATTTCAGAACTTTTTCCATGCTCCAATGCCTATCGCTTAAGGCGTTGGAGCGTTTTTACTTTGCATTGGTTGATCGCCAATTGGATTTTCTTGATCGCTTTCTTTTTCATTCGGTCGATGAAAAGCACTCCATTTAGATGATCCACTTCGTGTTGGATACAACGTCCTAGAAGGCCATTACATTCGATCACATGAGGAGTTCCATCCACGTCCTGATACTCACAGCGTATCCAGTCGGGGCGTTCCACGTCGCCACGGATGTGGGCAAACGACAAGCAACCTTCTTCGTAGCTGGTCGTTTTTTTATCTTTGATAAATTCGACCTTAGGGTTGCACATGCCCATTGGCATAAAGAGGTCGACTGGAGGAGTCGTTCCGTCTAGCTTGTATTCGAAATCGATTTCGCAGTCACGAAGGTCTACCACGCAGAATTGAATCGCCTTGCCGATTTGTTGAGCCGCTAGTCCGATGCCATTGGCCTCGATCATCGTTTCAACCATATCCTCGAAAAGGAGTTTAAGTTCTTCGTCAAAATTTTCGATGGGCTTGCCTTTTTCCAAAAGCACATCATCGCCGTATTGAACAATTTCCAGTGTCATAGGTCTTCTCTTTTGACCTAGCCAAAACGCCTGCTATGTCTAAGGCAAATTCTTTCTCTGAATCGGGGACATGATTGTCTATGCTTGATAACAAACCAGAAAACAATAAATCGCTTTTTTTCACGATCACTTTGATCGTGATTGGCGCTGCGCTGGTTGCTTTAGGGTGGGCGATTCCGTCACGTTTTAAATCGATTCCACACGAGGTTTTACGAGATGCAGGGTCGGGCACGGAAACTATAGCGAGTGTCGCAGAATCCTATTTGTTCGATGGCAATTCGGGCGTTTCGCAAGTTTTGGCGGAAGCCCTGACAGAATTAGAGATTCCGGTACCACAATCTATCGAATCGAGAGCAAAGTTGGTGGCGAGCGGTAATATTCCGTTATTTCACTGGGGCGTTTGGGATCCTTTTGTGAGTGGGGCTTTGGAGAATGTGCCTTTGGAGTCATATTCGAATCAGCCGGGGGCAATTGGCATTGCTTTGTCGAAGGAGAATAGACAGGCGTTCAAGGAATACTTCGAGTTATCCAAGAGTCCCTTGGTCGAAGAGATTATGTCGACTGGAGAATTGGATACGTACCAACGTTTTTTTCCGGTTTACAGCTCGTCTGGTAGACCGCTTGAGGCCACTTTGTACATCGTGGCTCTCTTGGCCCAAAGCGACACTTTTAGCTTGAATGTGAGAAAGGACCTCCGGGTCGCAATTTGGTCCGCGAAAGCGGGAGATGGGACTGCCACGTTGGAAGATATTTATTTGGATGTATTTGGCTTAGGACGCTTGTTTAATTGGGGCCAATTGAAAACGCTGGTTGCCAATGTAGAAGACACCGAAGTTTTACATCAGCTTCGATACGTTTTCCACCGTTCTCCTGAAGCGACGAATCTCCTTTACGCAGCCTTAGCGTTGACGGAAGACCCAGAAGGCATGATGTCTTATCTAAAAAAGTTTGGCGATGAAGGTGTGGATACGCTTCGTACTGCTGTTATTTATGGGAAGGGAAGCGTCGAAATGCTTCTTCGCGAGCAATTGCCGATCGAAGGAATTGATAAATCTGCCAAAATCGCGACTTCTTGGAACACGCGTCTTTCTAATTTTAGCCTACAGAATAGAAATCTGTCCTTGGCAGCCAAATACACGTTGTTCTTTGTTGGATCGTTTTTCTGTTTCTGGGGAACGAGTCGTTTTGCTTGGTTTTACCGTGAACGCGACTCTGCGGCGTTGGCATATGCTCAACGATCTTTTGGTTCATTAACAGCGCTGCTAGTGCTCGTAATACTTAGCGAGCCGTATCTAGCAGGCGGACACACTTTCGAAGGTTATTCTTTTTCATTCGTTCTACCGGTCATCGCGCAAGTCGATGGCGAAACTCAAATTGTCGAAACTACACCCTCAACATCTATGGAAACAGCAACGCTCATATCCATCGCATTTTTCTTTCTGCTGCAGCTCCTCGTGTTCGTGATCTGCTTGTTAAAGGTGAGAGAAATAAACCGTAAACCAGTCACAGCTGAAACGAAGCTCAAGCTTATGGACAACGAAGAGAACCTATTCGACACGGGTCTGTACGTTGGTATTGCGGGGACGTGTATTTCGCTCGTGCTTCAGGTGCTCGGAATGATTGAGGCCAATTTGATTTCAGCTTATTCGTCCAACTTATTTGGCATCTTGTGTGTAGCGATTGTTAAGATACGAATTGTTCGCCCGTACAAAAATCGACTCATCCTTGAAAGCGGTGAAGCGTACGTAACGGCGAACGTGTTCAAGAAGGCTTAGGCTACAAATGAATAAGACCTTACTACTTATACTAGTCGACTTTCTGCTACTAACGCTCCTCTCAATGACGAAGTGGGATGAGCCGACGGAGACGAAGCCGGCTAGTGGCGAGACCGATGCTCAGCTAACAACAGCCACTGTTGCAGTAATGGATCAGGGCTTGTTGGATACTTTACAAAGCTCTTTGGAAGAGGAACGAGAGTTGCAGGAACTGGCTCTGCGCGAAACCAACGAAAAGTTGGAAGAGCTGTCTTCGGCGCAAGCGTTACTAGAGGAGCGCGAGTCCGCGATTCAAAAACTTGAGCAATCCCTAGAAGAAAAAGAAAAGACAGCTGCCGAGTTGGCAAACGATTCTGCTTCCCTCCAACAGACGGTTGCGCAAACGAATGCGAAGTTAGAAACCTTGTCCGTAAACTATGAGGAAATGGCCTTGCAAGCTAAGCAGTCCAATGCTCAATCGCTTGCGCTGCAGGAAGAATTGAAAATTCGCATGGCAGAGGTCGAAGAGAAGGAAAAGGCCTTGCAAGTCGCCGAGGCTGCTCGGTTGAAATCCGAGCAAGTGGCCAAAGAGCTCGATCTTAAAGTAAAAGTATCCGAAGAAGAAAAACGCTTTTTGCGCGAAAATGTGGATACTCTTAAAGAAGAAATTACTGTTGTTCGCCAAGAGAAAGAAATAATCCAGGAACAAGCGGTAAAATTGGCTGATGGTGTAACTCAACTGGCAGAGCAGTCCGAGAGTTTACAGCAGGAGTTTCGGTCGAGTATTCCCATCAATGCGAACCAATTATTCAATACCTTCCTCGAGAATCAGGTAGAAACAGTTTTTAGCAGCGTGCGAAATATTGGTGGGAGTTTAGAAGAGCAGCGCGAAGAAGCTAAGACGGTCGTTGTGACAGCAGGTGAGAAGAGCTATGCTCTAGTGCACATTGATCGGGCTCAATTGGGTGTCAATGCGAGGGCCTCTGGTTATCGCGGACTTATGGGGGAGATTCGTAGCAATACGGGAGCGCTTGTTGTGAGGGAATTAGATTTCCTTGAGATCGATCCACGTCTTGGAGCTATTGAGATATCTAGTGAACAACTCGAGTTACTTAATGTTGAGCGATACTTTACATCGATTGAGCCATTCAAGTTCAACGAAGCGGTCTTGGTCAATGCCCGGGGGAACTACTACGGAGAGATTGAGTTTAAGTTAGACGCTCGTACGCCTGGCTACGTGAAGATGAAGTCCAAGATCGTAAACCGTATGTTTGGCGAGTTCTCTCCTTCCAAGGGGGATTTGGTTCTTTCGAAAACCGGAGAATTGCTCGGCGTTATGGTTGATCGTGAACATTGTGTAATCGTAAGTGAGCTCCTTGTAGCCGATTCTCTTGGAATCGGAGCGCAATTTGATCGAGATGCTCTGAAGGATGTTGTTAGTTCCTTGAAGGATCGTTATTCAGATTTGCCGAGAATGGTGAGGTGAATTTTAGAGGACATTAGTGTCCTAAGAGGCTTAAGGTTTACTGCGCTCAGGGAGCTGAGGCCCTACGAAAAGTTTGCTGCATAGCATTCCACCGATCTGGTTGTATTGGCTGTTCATTACTAAGTTCGGAGGCCATTCTATCTCTGGGAGGTTTCTCGTTTGGGTGTTTGAGGTCACTTTGAATGCGGCATACAAAAAGGCGATAAATGAGCGTGAAATGAATCGCATCGGTTGCTTCGGTGGAATTTCAAAG
Source organism: Puniceicoccaceae bacterium K14 (assembly GCA_022538095.1). Lineage (GTDB taxonomy): Bacteria > Verrucomicrobiota > Verrucomicrobiia > Opitutales > Opitutaceae > JAKYXN01. The sequence continues at coordinate 19,636 of JAKYXN010000009.1, forward strand.
TCTGCATAGGACAAGAACCCAAGTGGGTTCAGCCAGCCGTTCGCGCTTCTGAGTAATGCGTTGCAGTCTTTTGTTGAGAAGCAATCGAGGATGAAGTGGAGACCGATAAAATCGAAATCGTTTTCTGGGAATTCTATGCCACGTATGTCTTGAGTAATTGAAGTAAAGTTGGCGGGGTTTACTGCAGGTTCTTTGTTTATTCGGATTATGCTTAACTCTAGCATGCGAGGGCTGCTATCAACGCTGACAACCTGACAATTGGGAAACGCTTTCATTAGCTTGACTGCAAAGCGGCCATTTCCGTCTCCGACTAGTAAGGCTCGTGTAATCTCCCGGTTGATACTTTTTAGTCCGAATGATCGGGCCTTCTGGAGAGCATTTCCAAAAACGAATTTTTCGAAGAAGGAATAAGAGGGGGCGATGGTGTCGAATGAACGAAAAGTCACAGGGCAATTAATAAAAAGGGACTTAGTAAGGCGAGATCTGCTAGTGTTCGACGGGTATCAAGATGAATACGATCGCTTTTTTTCTGTAATAAGAAAAGCAGGGTAAATGAGAGAGTCGCTGCAAGAAATAGTTTAGGACTAAATATGAAATAGCTATAGATGGCGAGCACTTCGGTTATAACGAAGGTTGCTATGAGGCGTTTTTTGAGGGATTCGCATTCTAAGCCAAGTCCTTCTTGGTGGCTTATGTCCAATTCTTTGTCCCAGTTGTGGATCAGAAGGCAGTTGACTAAAAAGAGGCCAAAGGGGACGGCGAAAAGAAAGATGTAGTCGAAATTTAAAGACCCGCTTTGTGGAATCGTGAAGAGTGTCGAACTTGCGGTGATCAGCAGTGCTGTTAGGATTGATTTTGGCCAGTTTTGCTTTGCCCCGAATATTTTGGCTTGCACGAGAAATGTAGCTATTAGGGAAGCGACGACTAGAATAAATCCTCGAGTCAGTTCCGCTGGCTCTAGTTTAATGCGAGCTAATGTAAGGGAGCTTAAAAGAATTCCTAGCCAGATGCTTAAGTAGAGGTAGCGATGTTTTTTGTGAAAAAGATGACGCGTCGATTTCGTCTCTTTGTATCGGATTGAATCAATCCATCGATCTGCACTGTATCCAAGCCAAACCGACGCAAATATGAGAATACGGTGATGTATGTCTATCTTTGTTCCACTTGTCTCTGAGATAAGTTCTTGCCACGCTAGGGCGACAAGAGGCGCGTCAAGTGACAGTGTGGTGAGCCAGTGGATAGATCGAAGAGAAGGCATCGCTTAGATGTATACAGTTTTTGGTGTTGCTTCTTGTTGTTGTAAAGAAACTTCCAAGGGCTTTATCGATCCTATTTAAAAGTTTGCTCGCGAAGGGGCGAAGCGTCAGTTTTCGCAATGATGGGCGGTTCTTCGAAAAAGCCAAATATTGTTGTTGTGTTGACGAGTCAGTGGCGTGCCAGCGCTTGCGGCTATGCAGGCGATCCGAACGCGGTGACTCCCCATCTGGACTTGTTGGCTAAAGATGGGATTAACTTTTGCGAGGCGGTCACTCCGCATCCCTTTGGTGTTTTTGCAAGAGCGGCGTTCTTGACCGGACGGTTTTCGGAGTCCGTTGGTATCTACGATTATTATGATACATTGCCTGCAGACTCAGTCACTTTGGCTCATCGATTCGCTGAGGCTGGCTATCAGACGGCTTTCTTTGGGAAGTGGCAATTGTATGAGCGCGACCCGGAAGCGCCGGTTGTCGGAGAAGAGCATGCGAAGGTTGTTGTGCCAAAGGAAAGGCAAGGTGGGTTCGATTTTTGGGAGGGCTTTGAGTCTGGTTTCTTATTGAACGACTGTTTTTTTCATGGATCGCGTTTGCCGGAGCCGATCCGGATCGAAGGGTATCAAGCTGAGATTATTGCGAATCGTTTTTTGAGTTATCGCTCAGAGTGTGCAGATCCGAATAGACCGCTGTTTAGCGTGTTAAGTTTCGATTCGCCTCATCCGCCCTATGCGTCGCCAGCTAATGGGGTTGATCCGAAGGAGCCGGCATCGATCCATCTATTAGACAACGTTCCTAAAGACTCGATTATCGAGGAGACGGCGAAGCGGGAGCTATCTGGATACTACGCACACATTGAAGCGATGGATCGAGTTGTGGGGAAGTTAGTAGAAGAGCTTAAGCATTCAGGAGAGTGGGAAGACACTCTGTTTGTGTTTTCGTCGGTTCACGGAGATATGCACGGTTCTCACGGACATTTCAGGAAAGGATGGCCCTACGAAGAATCGATTCGTGTTCCGTTGCTTATGAATTGGGTAAACGGACTCCCAAGGTATGGCAGCGATATGTTAATTTCGCTTCTGGATTTGGGGCCCACTCTGCTTGGATTGGTAGATGTAGGAGGTGATCCGGTGGCTTTTGACGGCTTGAACCTAAGCTCTGAGATTTTGGAGAAAAGGCGTGGACCAGATAGCCAACGTATTTCAATGCCGAGTGTCCCGCCGTTTGCGAAACAGTGTCCTTATCCTTGGGGTGGAAAGAGGAGTCGAGCGGGGATCCGCGGACAAAAAATGTCGGAAGCAGGAGATTCTTTCTTCCTCGAAACCCTATCGCCGACGGGATACCGAGCGCCGCTTAAGTGATAGGCAATTTATACCTCCGACCTCATTTTTGAAATCTTTAGAAACTTTTTTTAGTTTTTAAATCGTTGATATTCAATTATTTGAATTTGGTTTGGTTTTGCTGGGCATATTTTTTGCTCTGTGCGAGGCATGTTAGATGAAATTATGCAGCGCGAGAATTATACGATAGCGAAAAAGCTATTGGATATGGCTCATGCGAAGCATCAAGCGATAGCGGGGAATATCGCCAACGTGGAGACGCCAGGTTACAAGCGTCAGGACGTTGATCCTACTTTTGAGCAAGCGCTATCGAAGCTCGCCAAGACTGATAAGTTGGACGGCATCGAGAAGCTCAAGCCAACGTTAATGGTAGATTATCAAACTCCAGCTGTTCGAGCGGATGGTAACAACGTCCAGCTCGATAAGGAGCTTTTGAACATGAATAAGAACGCGGTGCAGTACGATTACCTCACTTACTACACGGCAAATTCTATGCAACGCCTCAAAACTGCGATTACGGGGCAAGTGAGCTAAGGGCTAATTCCAACTGAAGGGAAAATACGATGAACATAATGCCAGGACTAGATGCCACCTCTTCAGCGCTCCAAGCGGAGAAGGTTAGGCTTGATATAATCGGTCAAAATATCGCTAACGCGCATACAACCAGCGGACCGGATGGAAAGCCTTATGCTCGACAAGTTGTATCCTTTGAGAGCGCGTTGATGGATCACGGAAAGAATTCCAGCGGCGACACGGTGTATGGGCAAGGCGTTGCGATTAGCAGTATTAGAGATGACAAAACTCCAGGCGCTATTGTCTACAATCCGGGTCATCCCGACGCGGACGAAAAGGGGATGGTTCAATTGCCCAACGTTAACGTGACTCACGAAATGGTGGATATGATCACTGCCTCTCGTTCCTACGAAGCGAACCTAGAAGTCGTGAAGACGGCCAAACAAATGGCGCAAAATGCTCTCCGAATCGGAAGAGGGCGCTAAGCCACAAAAAATTTTTGAACGAACCTAACCTCCTCGCACTACCATGATCGGCTCAATTTCCCAATTATCTCCCCAAGCCTTGACGAATAATAATTCCGTTGAGCAGTTCGATGTTAATAAGCTGAAGACGCCTGACTCGGTTGAACTCAAGGATTTCGAAGGCCTTAAGCGTTCTGCCCCCAGTGAACCTTTTGGCAACGTTCTAGGTCAGTTGGTCAAAGATGTGGCGGAGAAGCAGCAAGTTGCAGAGGTCGAGACCAACAAGATGCTTCTTGGTGAAACAGATAATATTCATCAATCGATGATTGCCGTTCAGGAAGCAGGTTTGGCTTTTACCACACTCGTTGAAGTTCGCAACAAATTGGTGACTTCGTATCAAGAGCTCATGCGTATGCCGGTTTAATCCTGAAAATTGATACGAGAGAATTACGCAAATGTTAGACGGACTTACTAAACAATTTTCAGAACTCTGGAAGCCACTTGGCATAAACCAGAAAATATCACTCACTCTTGCAGCTGGACTGGTGGCGCTTTCCATGATCGCAATGTTTATTTGGGCGTCTAAGCCGGAGATGCAGCTACTCTACGGCGGTTTGTCCGATGGCGAAGCGGGCGAGATTTTATCAAAGCTAGAACAAAAGGGCTATTCGTCGGAGATGGGCAAGGGAGGCGGAGCAATCTATGTCGATGCCAGTCAAGTGCATAAGATCCGGGCAGAGTTGGCGACGGAAGGTATTTTGCCAGGCGGTACTGGACCCGGGTTTGAGCTCTTCGATGCGGGCGGTTTTGGTATCAGTGATTTTGTACAACGGACAAATTTTCTTAGAGCGGTTCAAGGAGAACTCGCACGTACGATTGCCCAATTCAGTGGCGTCAAGGGCGCTCGTGTGATGGTCGTCATGCCGGAAAATAGAATTGTAGTTTCTAATGAAGGACGAGACCGACCGACCGCTTCTGTATTCGTGGATACGTCGGGTGGGTTAACACAAGCGAGCGTAAACGCGATTCGGCGTTTAGTCGCAAACGCTATCCAGGGACTCAATATCAATGATGTCGCTGTTGTTGATAGTTCAGGAATCGACTGGACCGCTGAGATGCGAAGCGAGGGGATTACCGGAATATCCAACGAGGCCATACGTTTCCGTACGAAGTGGGAAAGCTATTTTACGACTAAAGTGCAAACAATGTTGGACAATGTGTTGGGCTCCAATCAGTCCGAAGTGCGCGTAGCTGTTGATATCGATACCTCGTCATCCGAAGTAACCGAGACGTCTTTTGATCCAGAAAGCCAAGTTGCTCGTTCAACCACGACTCGAGAGAACACGAATAATTCACGAGAAAACACAGGTGGAGGAGCGGGTGTAGGAATCGCTGCAAATGTGGAAACGGCTGAGGGTGCAAACGGAAACCTTTCCGAGAGTAATGATAAGAATAAAGAAGTCGTTGCAAACTATGAAATATCTGGGGTAGTCAAAAATCAGGTACAGGCTCCAGGTGGCATCCGTCGCATTACCGCTTCCCTGCTTGTCGCGAAACGTTACAGCGAAGAAGGGGGCGAGCAAGTTTTACAGCCACGTAATGAACAGGAGCTTAACGATTTGAGACAGATCGTTGTCAACGCTTTGGGTATTGATGTTTCAGGAGGGCTCGATCCTGCAGAGGTAGTAACTGTGCAAGAGATGGACTTCGCTCCAGATCCAATGGCTTACAAATTTGATGAGATGTCGAACTCTGTAGATATCTCTTACTACCTCGACATGGCAAAAGGCTTTGGGGGCATCGCTCTTGGAATTGGTGTGATCATTTTCTTTTTGAAAATGCTAAAGAGCAATCAGCCAGAAAAAATTTCCTTAGAAGTGCTTCAGCCAGAGCAGATGCTCAATTCGAAAAAGATGGAGGACACCAGTTCTGTTACACCTGATATGCTGAATGAGCTGATTAAGCAAAAACCTGCAAATATAGGTGTCTCACTCAAGGAGTGGGTCGGCGATATGGAGGGAGCTAAGTAATGACAGTCGCTACTGAATCAGCTTATCGGTCCATGACTCGAGTTCAGAAGCTCGCGATCTTCCTCGTCGTGATTGGACCCGAGGCGGCGGCCTATCTTTTGAAGCAGTTCGATGACGACGAGATAGAAATCATCTGTAAGGAGATGACGAAGATCAATGCGATTGAAGATGCGACGCAGAAACTTGCGGTGGAGGAGTTCTCCAGTGTGATTCTGTCTAGCTATGGTTCGCTTTTGGGGGGACCTCAATACACTCGCCAAGCCTTGGAAATAGCAAAAGGCGACTTCAAGGCGACGAGCATTTTAGAAAGAATTGCGCCTACAAGCAATTCGGCGGAAGTCATTAAAGAAATCGAACAGATGGAGCCTCGTCAGATCTTTAACATGATCAAGACGGAACAGGCTCAGACAATTTCATTCGTACTGTCATACTTAGAGAACGACAAGGCTGGGCCGATTTTGGGAATGTTCAATCAGGACATACGTGAAGAAGTGATCGAACGTCTGGGTATGATGGAGCCGACTTCCTTGGAATTGATTAACAAGGTAGCGAACTCGTTGAGCAAGAATTTGGATACGAAGCAAAAGTCTACTATGAACAAAAGTGGTGGTGTTCGAATGGTTGCCGAGTTACTCAATACTTTGGACAAAGAAGACAGCAAGTCGATCTTGGCGAATATCGAAGAGCGCAACCCAACGCTGGGTGGCGAGATTCGCAAGAAGATGTTCAACTTCGACGACCTTATTCGCCTCGAGCTTCCAGACTTGCAGCGTATTATGCGCGAAGTGGATTCTGGTGACCTCACGATTGCCCTTAAGTCTGCATCTGATGCTCTACGCGACTTTATTTTGCAGGCCGTTTCCAAGAGAGCAGCCGAGACATTGAAGGAAGAACTAGAAATGATGGGCCCAGTAAAGCTTACGGAGGTAGAAGCAGCCCAAGAGAGAATTATCCAAGTGGTACGTCGTTTGGAAGAACAAGAGGAGATCAGCTTAGATGGTGGCAGCCAAACAGTCTAGTATCGAGCTTCATTTGGGTGAGCCGCTGCAAAGCGTATCTATTTCTTACGAGGGGGCTTCGCGCGTTGGTGCGTCGGATCATAAGGAGGCTGTCGACGGCGCTTATGAAAAGGGCTATAATGAAGCCAGTTCTCATTACAATCAACAGATTTTGGATTTCAGGGCAGAGGTCAATGAGTTGCGTGAGCAATCCTTTGCAAATTTGGAAAATAAGTTTAACGCTATTGTAGAAGAAGCCCGTGAGGCATTGATGTCATTGACCTACGAATGCGTGACACGAATTTTAGGTGGTTTTGAAATGGAGCCGGAAGCAGTTTCCAAAATTGTGGATACAATGATCGAAGAATCGGGCTTGAACGAGGAATCGATGCAAATCCGAATGCATCCTGAGGACATAAAACTTCTGTCTGAATTGGATGAAGAAATGAAGGCGAAGCACCCTGGTTTAAGTTTCGAGGAGGATACGTCTTTGAGTCGAGGGGATTGTATTTTGAACAGTCGCTTTGGCAAGGTGGATGGATTGATGGCGACAAAAATCGGACGGCTTAAGGAGAGCTTCGGAGGGTAAGCAATGAAAAATCGTTTGTTACCAGATTGGGCCTCTGATATTGGATCTCGTGTGAGTACGCTAGAGAGCGTTTCGCGATTGGGCAAGGTTGCTCAGGTTACTGGATTGTTAATTGAATCGGAGGGGCCGCAAGCGTGTTTAGGGGATGTATGCGAAATTTCATCACCAGGTTCGAATTCCAAGATTACCGCAGAGGTCGTTGGTTTTCGTGATCATAGAATCTTATTGATGCCTCTCGAAGATATGGCAGGAGTTCATCCTGGCAGCGAGGTTAGTCTAGTAAAAGGGCTTAAGAAGGTTCCGTTTGGTCCCGATCTTTTGGGACGTGTTGTTGATGGAATGGGACGACCGATCGATGGCAAAGGACCTTTGCGCTATCGCTCAGAGCGAGGTGGAGCGACTAAAGTGCCGAATCCCTTGCTTAGGAAGCGGATTACAGAAAATTTTGAAACAGGAATAAAGTCGATAGACCTGTTTAGCCCGGTTGGCGTTGGGCAGCGTTTGGGTGTATTTGCCGGTAGCGGTGTTGGTAAGTCGACATTGATGGGAATGCTTGCCCGTGGCTCTGATGCTCAAATCAACGTAATCGCTCTCGTGGGTGAACGTGGGCGTGAGTTGAGGGAGTTTATCGAAAAAGATTTAGGTGAAGAAGGTATGAAGCGTTCGGTCGTTGTAGTTGCAACCTCGGATCAGTCCGCTTTATTGCGTCTGAGGTCGGCGAGCTTAGCGACTTCGATTGCAGAAGATTTTCGTGAGCAGGGGCAAAATGTATTGCTTATGATGGATTCCGTTACTCGTTACGCAATGGCGCAGCGTGAGATTGGTTTGGCAGTGGGAGAGCCGCCAGCAAGCCGTGGTTATACGCCTTCAGTATTTTCGTTGCTGCCAAAACTGTTAGAGCGTTCTGGGAATTCGCAGGTGGGTTCCATAACGGCGTTTTATACAGTTCTCGTAGAGGGAGATGACTTAAATGACCCAGTAGCGGACGCAGTTCGCGGTATCTTGGATGGACATATCGTACTTTCTCGTTCGTTGGCTACGGCGAATCATTTCCCGGCGATCGATGTTTTGGAAAGTATTAGCCGTTTGCGTACTGATATATCTACGGAAGAAGAATTGCAGCTCGTCGGTCTAGTGCGCGATGCGCTGGCACTCTATCGAAAAAATGAAGATATCATAAATTTGGGAGCCTATGCTTCAGGAACGAATCCAAAACTAGATTTCGCGATTCAAGTAAATGAACGCGTAATGGAATTTTTAAAACAAGGTCACTTGGATCATATAACTCGCCAGGAAACTCACCAACGCCTTCTTGAATTGGTATCATGAAAAAGTTCAAATTCCAGTTAGAATCCTTAATGACTTTGAGGGAGAGAAATGAGCAGATCGCCCGTCAGGCATTAGCCGGAGTTTTGGGAGAAATAGAAGACGTTAAGCGCAACATTAATGAGCTGAAGGAGATGCGGAGTAGTGCGACAGAGCAATGGGTTTCAAGCACTCAAGAAGGCTTTAGTAACAAAGATCGTGTTGCCTTTGAATTTCAAATACAAAGTTTGGAGCAGCAAAGTTTAGCTCTTGAGCAGTCGCTGAAGAATTTTGAAACGAAACGCCAGCAGGCGTTTAAGCAGCTTGAGAAAGCGTCCCAAGAAAAGCGAATTGTAGAGAGAATGAAGGAAAAGCGATTCTTGGAGTACACGCGCGAAGCGGAGAAGCAGGAAGCGAACGAAATCGAAGATATTTTTAACGCCCGACGAAAAGGAGTTTGGTCATGAGTATGTTATCTAAGCCATGGTTTTTAGCAGTTCTTGCGTTGGTGATGATGCTAGGAACTCAGTATGTCGCCCTCAAAATGTCATGGAGCGAATTATTTCCCCCGCCGCCGAAAGTAACGGTGATTAAGCGTGGCGATCCGTCTCCGTTGGAGTGGAGTTTTTCGAGCGAGGAAATCGATCGACTACGTGACGAACTAAATATGCGTATTGCCGAAGTGGAGGCAAAAGAGCAGGAGTTGGATCTTTACCAAGCACGGCTCAACTCGGATAGAGCTGAAATCGAGGATGTTAAGAATTCAGTTGAATTGATGCGCCAAACGTTATTGAGCGAAGTAGTTAAGCTAGAAAGCTCGGAAGCGCGTAACCTTAAAACTTTATCTAAGACTTACAGTACACTGGAACCAGCTGCGACTGTAAGCATTTTTAGCGAGTTGGATGATGCCACGGTGGTAAAAATCCTCTTTTTCATGAAAAGCGACATCGTTGGATCCATTTTTCAGGAAATGGCTACGGCGGGGGGGCAAGATGGGAAATTAGTGCAACGTGCTGCTAAGCTCTCAGATATGCTCAGACTATTCACCGATAACACAGCAGAAAAGAAAGCATAGATATGTCAATCGAACCAATCATCGCGAATAATAAAACGTATCAAGAATCTGATGTGCGCGGAAAGGACGCAGTGAGTAATCTCTTCTCAGGTGCGAGGTCTCAGGAAAAGTTTAACTCATACTGGGACGATGCGGTTGCTGCATCCGATAGTAGTAGCGATGATTTGGAATCGGAAAACCAAACTGATTCTGAGGAGGGTAAGGCATCGTCTCAAAGTCGAACAGAAAACGCTTTGAACTTCTCACAGGCTCCCGGATTTTCCGGAGGAAATTTTTCATTTTCTACTATGGCTTTTGGTAGAGATCAAATGTCCAATATGGTCGAGTTCGGTCGTATTGAAGAGCATTCAGAAGGTGGTCAAAGTGCGAATTTGATGACTTCGAATAAATCGATTGGAGAAAATGCGGAAGCTCGTATCGAGTCCATTGAAGACGAGGAGGGAGAAAGCGAAGAGGAAGAACCTGTATCCAAAACCGAAGAACGTCGTTCTCCAGTAGGAGTGAGCAAGGGGCAAGCCTTGATCGCGCAATCCGTTCGTACGAGCTCGGTCAACTCTCAATCGCAGAGCGAGACGATGCCTCAGAGTGAACTGGTTCCAGCTCAAGTAAAACCCACGAGCGAAGTGAAGTCTGCTTCAGCGATTGTATCGGAGAAGAATAGTGGCGTCGCAAAAAACGTATCTGCTCCGGCAGTTCAGCCCTCTCAGGCTACGGATTCGCCGCAAGTGGCAAATAATGCTGCAACGAATAGCGAACCCAATTTAACTCAACCTAAAAACTTAGAGTCAGCGAAACCGCCTGTTCAAACGGTGAACCAGGAATCTAAGCCAGTAGTCGAAGCGACTGTGAAACCTCTGGAAGGGGTAGCTAAAAACACCTTGGAGGCTGCTAATAACCTGCATGGGAAGGCTGCAGATGCGGCGCGGACAAACAATGACGAGGCCAAACAACCGAATGGACAAAGCCTGACCTCGCAACAGCCTAAAGTGACTGAGGGAGCTAATAAGGTGCCACAAAATGCGACTGTGAATCCTGAGTCTCGAGATTCGTCTCAGACGGATGGTGAACAACTGGCAATCGATGCAGAGAAGGCAACGGCTGATTTAAGTGCAGCCATGAAAAAGACTAAGCCTCAAGTAGCTAGCACTGGCGAAGCGAGGGCTTCTATCGCTTCGGAAAATTCGACTAATGCGAACACGCAAAGAGTGGCGTCTACAGAGACTTCACCGAGCAATGCGAAATTGCCTGATAGCTCTAGCGGAACATTGGGGACAAAGGAAAATTCTCAACTCGATGCAAAAATCGAGTCGGCTCGTTTGAGCCAGGATTCAAACGAAGCCAAGAATACTTTGGCTCAACGTCAAAAGGCTAGTGGCGAAAGTACAGTCGCTTCTGCTGATGCTGCAACCAAGGCGGCAAATGCGAGCAAGGCAAGTGACGTAGGAGTTCACGCTCAGAATGTCTCGGCAATTAGAGATGTACGTTCGGTCGCGGTTCAGGCTGCAAGTAAATCCAATGTGCAGTCTAAGCCTGTATCCATAAATGGGGTTACATCGACGGCCGTTGCAGGTGGAGCGAGTGCGACTCAAGGAACCGGAGGACTTAACCAGGCCGGAAGTGCTCAGGCTCAACAGCAGAGTTCTGGTCAAGGAGAGGGCAGTAAGCAGGAGTTTTCCGCAAACTTGAAGAACGCTCTAAACGGAGCGAAGGGAACGGAAAAATCGAACTCTGAAGGGAATCAAAATTTCAGCTTGAACGACGCAGGTTCATCCACGTCTACCCGTCGAAGTGACGCGGCTGCGAAGGCTCAAGGAACAAACTATGCGAGTAAATCTGCAGAGGAAGTGAAGGATATATATGCTGCGCTCTCACGCGGCATCGATCGCATGCTTTCGTCCAAGCAAGATACCATTAACGTGAAAATCAATTTCGATCAAGGCGGCTCGATTGCGATGAAGCTTTCGGTGGAGAATGGCCAGGTAAATACTTCTATGGATACGGATCTCGCAGGCTTGGAAGAAGCGATTAAAGCGGGCTGGGATGACCTTTCCAAAGAATGGAATCAGAAGGGCTTGAAGCTTAATACTCCACAATTTGCCCAGAATGGATCCACTGCAAAAGATGGCGGGTTTGCATCCTTCGACCAAAGAGGTCAGGAGCAGACACAGAGTGCAGGAGATAGTGCTAACGAGAATTCAAATAATAATCAAAGAAGTGGTTCTAACCAGCTGCGAAGAGGATCAGCGGGAACGAGAGGCCAGGATATCGCTAGCGGACAGGAGAGGGCTTCTCAGGCAAAGGAAAACACTAGCAGCGACTCAGAGCTGCGGACTTATGCCTAGTTGGTAGAATTTTTGTCGTATAGTAACCTAACCCAGACCTCGGCGGATCGTATTTTTCAGATCCTGCCGAGGTCTGTTTTTTTGTGCCTACTCGCGACTTGTGGGGATCTCCGCTTGCTGAGTTTCGGAGGGTCTTTTTCGGTCTAAGGGGTGTTACGTTCGGTAAACTGAAATCCTGCAATTTGCCCGTTTCAACTCTTGCCTAGTGCCTCTAGGCAACAATTTCCAGAAGCGATAATTCGGTTTTAGGATTTTTTGTAAGCTGTTGATAGTTAATTGTATAAGTTTTTTAAATCGTTTTGGCATCAATGTTGCTTAGTGATGGGTGCCTGCACCAAATGAGAAACGTTATCGATAAGCAAAATAGATATTATGGAAGTAACTGATGTATTTAATTCTCAAACTGGACTCTGGGAAGCGGGTGAAGGCAAGGAGTTGCAAAGCTTTAGTGCGATAGGTGGAGTTGCGAATCCGACTACTTCTACAGAAGAGCGAGTTGAGCAAGAGGCTCTAGGTCAGGCGGAGTTTTTTAAGCTTCTGACGACGCAATTGGCGAATCAAGACCCTCTTGAGCCGATGGACGATACGCAGTTCATTGCGCAAATGGCCAATTTTAGTGCGTTGGAAATGCAGTCGGACCTGAATACAAATTTTAGTGAGTTTACTGAAGATCAGGAGTTTCTTGGAGCTCAATCGATGATTGGTAAGCAAGTAGACTTACTTCACGAAGGTCAATTTATCAGTGGGATCGCCGAAGGCGTTCGTAGGTCAGGAGATCAAATTGAGGTGATCGTAGATGGAAGCGCGTACACTGTGGATACAATTTCTTCGGTGGGGTCGTCTGTGGTTTCTAGCACGGAAAACTCTTCCTCCTCATCGAACGATGGAGAAGATAGCTCCACGGAAAATAATAGTGAGTCATCTGAATCAGGCTCATCTACGCCAGAGCCAACAGCGGACAAGTCGAGCGACGTGATCCAGAGCGTCAGGCAAATAGCCAATGCAGTGAGCGATGGAGGTCCAACCTTGGATTCGTTTACAGCTACACGTAGTAGTAGCGTCAGCAACGGTGGGCCTTCGCTTGATGCGCTTGCATCTACGCGTAGCAACTACAGCACTGTGAGCAGCGGTGGGCCTTCATTTTAAGCGAATTTCTAGCAATTACAAAATAAACGAATCACAACACAAATAAGGAAACAAGATTATGGCATTCGGAGCACTCAGTAGTGGAATCAGTTCTCTCAAAAGTTTTTCAAAGGGAATGGAAGTCATTGGTAATAATATCGCCAATGTGAATACGACATCATACAAATCTTCATCGATTAAGTATTCGGAGACGTTTAACCAGGTTTTGAGACAGTCGGCGCCGAGCTCGGGAGAGGGGTCCAATGTGCAGGCTTCTCAGGTCGGACTTGGGGTGCAAGTTGAAGGCATTTCAGGGAATTTTGAACAAGGGGGATTAAGTGCTACCGGTCAGCCAACTGATTTAGCGATATCAGGAGAAGGTTTCTTTAAAGTTGTTGATCCGAATGCTAACCAAGAGTTTGCAACTCGTGGGGGCGATTTTCGTATCGATGATAGGGGGTTTTTGGTGACGAGTGGTGGCTTGAATGTTCAAGGCTTCTCAGGTGGGTCAATCGGATACGAAGTTGATGTTGATGAATCTGGAAACTGGACTTACTCGAAGAACTTAAATACGATTAGTGGAACGATTGCTCCGGATATGGAAACTGTGAACCATATCCAATTGGATTTTAATAAAGGAGATGCCGGAGTAGTGGATGCTAATTCGACGAATCGAAATGCGATCGAATTTACTAACAACTTGATATCTAGGCAAGCGGATGGAGAAACGCCTGATCTCGGAGATTGGGATGCTGCAATTACGGCATTCGATGCTGGGAATGATTTAGACGTTGATGCAGCCTACGGGCACCGTGTTGGAGGCCTTGTTTTTGGTGATGATGGAACTGGGGATACTCAAGTAACGGGAGTTACAGGTTGGCATGCGTTTGTTCAGGAAACTGTTGAGAATTTAAAGGATTTGCGTGACCAAAGTGAAGAAGGAAGTATCTCAGGGATAGTAACAGACTCTCAAATTGAAATTGCAGTTAGTAGTGATTTTTATTATACAATGGTCCAGGGTGTTACAGGTGCGACTGACGCAACGGGTGAACTAGTGGACTCTAATTTGGATGGTAATGCCATAAAAAAATTGTTTTTGGGAGCAAATGGAGCGACTATACAAGACGCCAGCGAGTCTTCTTTGACATGGGATAGCACGAAAGACCCATTTGCAGAGATTGAAGCTGCTATAAGCCTGATGCCAACAGAGTTTTCTGAAGCAGAATCAGTTATTAAGTCTGAACGAGCAAATCAAGCTCCTGACCTTGCTCGTTTTGCGGTGGATACTGAAGGAACTATTACCTATTTCTTGGATAACGGAGATAGCTTTGTTCGTGGCCAAGTCGGTATTATCGATTTCAATGATAAAACAGCTTTGATTCGAGAAGGAAGCAACCTGTATTCGGGTTTTGACGCTGCTGGTGTAAAGAATTCTGAGACTAATGAAGGGCTTCAAACTGCTAGTAGCGGAAGTTTGGGTACGATACAACAGGGGGCTCTTGAGCTGTCAAATGTCGATCTCACTTCTGAATTTGCCAGTATGATCACGACTCAGCGTGGTTTCCAGGCGGGGTCTCGTATAATCACGGTTGCGGACGACATTCTGCAAGAAGTTGTGAATCTGAAACGATAATTTCTTTAAATCTTCCTAACCCATAAATCTTAAGAAAAATGGCTGATGAAAATGAAGCTGCAGAAGCAGCACCCGCAGAGGCAAAGCCTGCAGGTGGCGGTGGTGGCGGTGGGATGATGCCTGCCTTGTTGATTATCGTGCTTATGCCGGTTGTCTCTTTTGCGATGTTCAAATTCCTCTTTATTCCTATGATTAAAGCGGAAATTCCGGAGCCGGGTGAAGACGCGCTTCATGATATCAAACCAGAAGATATCAATGTAGAACATGCGAGCGGAGACTTGGAATACAAAGTTGACCTGGATCCGGTAACGGCAAATTTAAGAGGGACTGCTCAAACGCGTTTTATTCGTGTGGCCGCTGTGTTGCGCAGTGCAGATCCTGAACTGACTGATGTTGTTGAAAGTAACAAAGGTCGCATCAAAGAAGTTATTGGCAGTGTGATCGGTAGTAAGACATTGGCCGATCTTGAGAAGCCGGAAATCAGAAACGTGATGCGAAACCAAATGAAACAAGGGTTCGAGCACGTTCTTAAAAAGCCAATTATCGAAGAGATTGTCTTTGCTGAATTTGTAGTTCAATAATCACTATGTCTGAAGAAGAGAATCAGGAAATGGAAGGGGAGCTTCTCGATCAAAGCGATATAGATGCTCTGATCTCAGAAGCTGTTGATGAGCCGGATGAGATTATCTACAACCCAGAAGGTGTTCGGATTGCAGCTCCTAAGGGAACGCGTATTGAACCGTATGATTTTCGCAACCCCATTTTCCTTTCTGAGGTAGAGCTTCGTCGAGTTCGTATTCGTCATGAAGAGTTTATTCGCTACCTCGCAGCTCGTCTTTCGATTTTTCTTCGCTTGGAGTATTCTTTGAAAATGTCACGTCTATCGACGCTGACGTATAGTAAATTTACTGAAACTATTCCGAACCCGGCACACGTCGTACTCTTTAAGGTGGAGCAATTGTTCGGTGTAGGCGTTATAGACATCAACCCACGGCTCGCATTAACAATGGTCGATCGCATGCTCGGAGGCAAGGGGCATTCGGTTCAAGGAGAGCGTTACCTAACTGAGATCGAAGTTAATCTCGTAGATGATATCGTTTCGATTATGCTTGAAGAGTGGTGTCGTCAATGGACAGGTGAACAAGAATTGGATACGTCCATAATTGGGCACGAAAGCAATGGTCGATTCCTAGAGACGTCTCCTCCTGACGCGATCATGCTTGTTCTTACGATGGAAGCTGGAGTCGGTGATTGTTCGGAGCCGGTCCAGATTGGAATTCCTTATTATACTTTGGAGCCGATCATCAAGCGTATGCACGATGATAAGGAGAAGGATTTGAGCCCCAACCTTGGAAATTCGGAAAAGGCTTGGAGTGAGTCATTTGACGAGATTGATATACCGGTGAAGGCAGAGTGGGATGCGGACGAGTTGACGGTTCAAGAAACGCTTTCTATTCGCCCGGGAGATGTGATTCGGTTTCCAAAGTCGGTATTAAACGAGACACGACTTACGTTTTCTAACGTATGCAAATTTAAGGGCGACGTTGGTTTGGATAATAACCGCGTAGCTGTGAAAATTAGAGAAAAGCACAAAGAGGAAGAGAAATAATGAGTGACCTTTTAGATCAACCAAAAGATTTAGGCCTGTTGATGGATGTCCGCGTAAAGCTGACGGTTCAACTGGGTTCTTGCAGGATGCCCATGAAAGAAGTCATGGAGCTTGTGCCTGGATCGGTGATACAACTAAATCAAGAAGCGAAGGATCCTGTTGGTTTGTATGTAAATGATAAACTAATCGCCTATGGCGAAGTAGTGGTTGTCGAAGATAACTTCGGAATCAAGATTACAGAAATGAGCGGTTAGACCCCAAACAATCAATGCGCCACCTAGCTATTCCTGCAGTCTTCTTGCTCCTTTCCTATTCACTTCTGGGGCAAGAATCACAAGAAATTCCGCCCGAAGAACCCGTTCCTGAGACAGAGAACGTTGTGTATCCTAGAGGCGATGATCGTTCCGCCGATTCTTCAGACGTTCAGCCGATTAACGGTATGTTTGAAGATGATGGTTCAGTAGTCGGTATGGCGATTACGTTCCTAGGGTACCTTATTATATTAGTCGGTTTTTTGGTAGCTGCTTGGTTTTTGTTCAAGCGAGGCGTCTTTCGCAAGCCATTCTCCAAGGTCGAGGGAAAACTCGAGATCAAGGAAAGTAAAATGCTTGGGAATCGACAGTTTCTCATGGTTGTTGAATACGAGGACAATAAAATTCTTTTAGGTGTAGGTCCTGGTAAGATAGATTATCTTACTTCTTTGAATACATATCGGGACGAGGGCTTCGAGCTTGAGCAAAATGTTCAAGAAAAAATCCAAGGCGGAAGATGAATAAACGAATCGTATCCATATTATTGTCCGTAATCGCATTTTTTGTTTTTGCGAACACAGTCTCTGCTCAAGGGCTTTCTTTAAATATGAATTTGGGAGACGGTCAAGAGGGGCAGGATGTCGGCACCGCAATTCAAATTCTATTGCTAATGACGCTCCTTACCTTGGGGCCGTCTATTGTCGTGATGATGACTAGCTTTACCCGTATCATAATTGTTTTAGGATTTGTGCGTACGGCATTGGGCGTTAACCAAGCCCCGGCGAATCAATTGATCGTAGGTCTTTCACTTATCATTACGTTCTTCATTATGCAACCGGTGCTCAATGATGTGAATACGAATGCATTGGAGCCGATGTTTGCTAAGGAAATTACAACACAAGAAGCGTTCGAACGAGGTAGTGGTCCGTTGAAGGACTTCATGTTAAAGCAAACAAAGATTAGCGATGTTGAGTTCTTTCTCGATTTGTCAGGGATGGGGCCTACGGCAGAGAGCATGATCCCGATGAGAGTTGTGGTACCAGCTTTTGTGCTGAGTGAAATTCGTACTGCCTTTCAAATGGGCTTTTTGATTTTTCTCCCGTTTATCCTAATCGATTTTTTGGTGGGTACAACTTTGATGGCAATGGGGATGATGATGATGCCCCCTGTCATAATTTCGCTTCCCTTTAAATTGCTCCTCTTCGTCTTAGTCGATGGGTGGGCACTTATAATCAAATCACTTGTACAAAGTTTTAATTTATGAATCTAGAAACCGCGATAGAACTCTTTAGGCAGTCAATTATGAATGCATTGCTTTTGGTAACTCCGATCCTCGGGACAACCATTGCAGTTGGCTTATCTGTTAGTTTGGGGCAAGCCGTAACCAGTATTCAAGAACAGACTCTTTCGTTTGCTCCAAAGCTGTTTGCTGTCGGTGGAGTGTTGATTGCTTCGTCCGCTTGGTTGATGAAGACGTTGATGAATTTCACGATCACTGTGTTTCAGAAAATTTCTGAAATCGGTCTTTACTAGGCGTATGGAGCTAGGCGCCATATTTGTCTTTATGTTGGTCTTGATGCGGATCACGGGCTTGATGCTCTTTGTTCCGCTTTTTGCTCATTCCTCCATTCCGGTGATTGCCCGGGTAGGATTTGCCTCTGCGTTTGCATTGATGGTTTTTCCGATGGTGGAGTTCGAATATGTGCTTCCTAACTCTTTGGGGTTGTTGATCTTATGGATGGCGAAGGAATTAATTGTAGGATTGTGCATGGGACTTGCTGTGCGAATGCTATTCTTTATGTTAGACCTTGCTGCCCATGTGCTTACCGTTGAAATCGGTTTGATGCCAGGAGCGGAATTTAACCCCAGTTCTGGTGGGTTTAATCCGTTGGGATCGATTATGTATTTTTTCGGGATGATGCTTTTCTTAATGGGAAGCGAATACGATATTTTGCGAACATACATAAACAGCTACCAAGTCGCGCCAATTGGTTATTTGGGAGTAAACGCTTATTCTGCAGAAACGATTGTGCTACGATCGGTGGGAGTATTCAAAATAGGGATTTTGATTGCGGCGCCTGTGATCGCGGTGAATTTTTTGGTGAACCTCGTTTTTGCGGTTCTAGGGAAAGCGGTTCCTAAGCTGAATGTTTTTATACTGAGTTTTTCCGTCCGTATTATATGCGGGACTACGGTTCTCGCGTTTTCGATTGTTCTGATCGTGCAATACGTGATGAACTACCTTCATGAAACCCCAGAGATGATGCTTCGATTCATCCCATTCCGACCCAGTTTCTAGAATATGTCGGATGTAGATAAAGATTCGAAGACAGAGGATGCTTCCGGGAAGCGAGTTCAGGAAGAATTCGCAAAGGGGAATTTTGCGCAATCGCAGGAGGTTGGAGTTGCGATCACTTTAGCCGCTGCTCTTGGCGTAGTAGCTGTTTACGGAAGTGGGATCGTGAATAGTGTATTTGAGATCACGACATCTATATTTTCGAACTTGGGTAGTTTCGACATCAACGAAAACAATATTGAGCACTGGTCTGCCCAAAGCTTCACCGCTTTAACAAAGATGGCAGGACCGTTCTTGGTGGGAGGAATGGCTGCAGGAATTTTATCAGGAGGTTTGCAGTCTAAGTTTCGCCTCACCCCTAAAGCTCTTAAATTTGGCGTAGATAAGTTGAATCCCGTAACTGGAGCAAAGCGACTTTTCGGTAAGGACGTGCTCGTCCGATTTGGGATTGATTTGCTGAAAATGGCGGCAATCAGCTGGGTTATGTACGGGGCTGTAAAGAAGATAACCAGCGATCCAATCTTCTTTGCAAGTATCGACTTTAAGCATATAGGTATATTCATTGTGGATACGATGATTTTCGTCTTGTGGCGATTGATTATCGCATTGGCGATTATTGCGGCAATTAGCTATATTTATCAGTCTAAGAAAAAGAAGGACGACCTCAAGATGACTAAGGAAGAGGTCAAGCAAGAGCGTAAGGACCAGGAAATGAGTCCTGAAGTCCGTAAGGCTCGTATGCAGATGGCGGCTCGGCTGATGCAAACGCAAATGCTCGACGAGGTACCGAATGCAGATGTTGTCGTGACCAATCCAACTCACTATGCTGTGGCGATGAAGTATGAGCGGGGTGTCGACAACGCTCCAATGGTTTTGGCGAAGGGTGAGAACGCATTCGCGAAACGTATTAAAGAAGTCGCTCAAGCGAATGGCGTACCAATAGTGGAAAACAAAATTGTCGCTCGCATGATGTACAAATTTGGCAGAGTGGGGGATGCTATCCCCATGGAAATGTACCAATCCGTGGCTGAAATATTGGCCTTCGTGTACAAGGCTCACAGCTACTATTTCCACAAATTGAAAGCCCGTAGACAGGCTAAGAGAAGATAATTTTTATGGCGGAGAATACTTTATCAGGTAAGAGTCTTATATCGTATCTAAAAAGACCAGATATGGCGATCACCTTCGGTCTTTTCGGAACGGTGATGTTGTTGGTTTTGCCTCTACCTCCAGTACTTTTGGATGTTTTGTTGGCCGCCAGTATCGGTTCTGCCCTTCTGATCTTGTTGATAATTGTCTATGTAAAAGAGCCATCTGATTTTTCTGGATTCCCAACTGTTCTTCTTGGGTTAACCTTGTTCCGGCTCGGTTTGAACGTGGCTTCCACGCGACTTATTTTACTGGATGGCTACGCAGGACAGGTGATTGAGTCTTTTGGATCTTTTGTTGTAAGAAATAATTATTTGGTGGGTACGGTCGTATTCTTGGTGTTGGTAGCGATCAACTTTATGGTCATCACGAAGGGTGCGGGGCGCATCGCTGAAGTTTCTGCACGTTTTACCTTGGACGCAATGCCTGGTAAGCAAATGGCTATCGATGCTGAATTGAATGCGGGGCTGATTGATGAGGTCGAAGCGACGCAACGCAGAAGGAAAATTCAGCAGGAAGCGGATTTTTATGGCGCGATGGATGGTGCCAGTAAGTTCGTTAGAGGAGATGCTACTGCCGGGATAATGATAACGGCGATCAACGTTTTAGGCGGGATCGGTATTGGTATGTTGCAACAAGGTATGTCGTTTAATCGTGCCTTGGAGACCTTTACGCTACTTTCGATTGGTGATGGTTTGGTGAGTCAGATACCTTCGATTATTATTTCGTTGGCAGCTGGTTTATTGGTTACTCGGACTTCAGGAGAGGGTAGCGAAAATCTTGGTGAGCATATCGGAGGACAGCTTACATCTTATCCCAAAGCGTTGGCGACTTTGTCGGTGATGTTAACTTTCTTTGGGTTTGTTCCTGGAATGCCAATGATTCCATTCATGATGATGGCAGGGATTTTTGCGTTCGCTGCTTTTGTCGTGTTTAACACCCAAAAAAGAAAAGTTAAAGAAGAGGAGGAGGCTAATCTAGCTTCCGAGAATAGTGGCGGTGGCGAGGCTCCTTCACCCAATGAGGTTGCGGAGGGGAAAAGTTTGCCGACTGAGTTTGAAAAATTAATCGAAGTAGACGTGTTTGCATTAGAAATAGGATACAATCTGTTGGGCCTTGCGGATAAGACACAAGGCGGAGATCTGTTGGAGCGAGTTACCGGAGTACGTAAGACTCTTGCCCGGGAGTTGGGTATTGTGATTCCCCCTGTGGCAGTGCGTGACAATATGGAATTAGAAGGGAACGAATATCGCTTCTTACTCCATAACAAGGAAGTTGGACGCTGTGAAATCGTACCTCAGCGTTGGATGGCTATGAACGTTTCAGGAAGCGATGTGAAACTAAATGGCGTCCCTACAGTGGAACCTGTCTTTGGCATCGAAGCGATGTGGATTGAGGATAGCGAACGAAAGATGGCTGAGTTTAACGGCTATTCTGTCGTGGACGCGTCTTCAGTTGTGATTACTCATCTTTCCGAAGTCTTGAAGAATAACGCTCATCATTTGCTTAGTAGGCAAGATACGCAGCATTTGATCGACCACGTTCAGGATAAGAATCCAGCGCTTGTGTCCGAATTGTTGCCTGATCTTGTCACTGTCGGTGTGATACACCGTGTTTTTCAAAATCTTCTTAAGGAAAATGTGCCTGTTAAGAACCTCACTTTGATTTTGGAAAGTATAGGAGATTTTGCCCATATCTCAAAGAATCCGGATGACCTTTCAGAGTACGTCAGAAGAAAAATTGGTGAATTTTTTGTAAGCGAATATGAAGCGGAAAAAGGTATTCTAAAGGCGATTACAATGGATCCTCGTCTAGAGCAGTTGCTTTCAACTAAGATCCAAAGAACAAATACGGATTATACATTGTCACTAGATCCGAACTTGGCCCAGTACCTGCTACGTGAATTGGCAATTAAAGCAAACGACATGATTGAGAATGGATTATTGCCAGTTTTAGTAACCGCCGGGGAGATACGGTTCCCTTTTAAGAAGTTCTTTGATCCTTCGTTGCCTAAGCTCAATATCCTGAGCTACCAAGAATTACCTTCTAGCTCTGAGATCCGCAATCATGCGATTATTCTTTATCCAGACTTCGGTAATAACCAACAGGCGAATGCGATGGCTGAAAACGAGTCCGCTCCAGAGATGGCTCAGAGTCAGAACTAAGACCAGATTTTTGAATTACGACAAGCGCAATGGATACTTCGGATACAGTACAAGTTAAGATAACGGCAAATTCTGCCGATGAAGCGGTTAACCTTATCAAGGAACGCTTCGGTGATCAGGCGACGGTCATCAAGGTACAAAAATCCGAATCCGGTGGTTTGAAACGTTTGATGAGTAAGCCACGTTTAGAGGTTTTTGTAGCGGTTAAGAAAAGTGCATTGAACAAGGGGAAGCCGGCAGTGAAAAAGGCGGAAATGCCTAACGCCGAGCCTGCATCTCCTAAGGCAAGCGTTGAAAGCTCTGAGACGTTGCCGACGAATTCTGTAGATTCCGGTAAGAAACTTGAGGCACCCAAGAACCCAATCTCAAAATTATACTCGAAGTCGAGTGCCGCTCCATCGAACTATTTCGAAAGTTTGGAGGATGAAATTCCGAGTGAAATAAATCAACAGGCTGAAGAAGCTCCTTTAGGAACAGCGGCTAACCCTGTTCGTCGTGGAACTGT
This sequence comes from Puniceicoccaceae bacterium K14, assembly GCA_022538095.1. Lineage (GTDB taxonomy): Bacteria > Verrucomicrobiota > Verrucomicrobiia > Opitutales > Opitutaceae > JAKYXN01. Next base: position 42,275 of record JAKYXN010000009.1, read on the forward strand.
GGATGCGGTTTCTCGCGGAATTTCAATGTTAAAGTCTGTCGGTTTTGACGAGACGTTGATTGAGCGCATTCGCTACGATATCGATTTCAAGAAAGTAGGGGAAAAAAGCCAGACTATGGATTTGTACAGCCTCATTTGTGATTGGCTGCGACAAAATTTTCCGGATACGAAGGATTTTAAACGCGGTAAGCGTCGCGCTTTTATTGGAACGAGTTCGGTGGGCAAGACGTCTGCTCTCTGCAAATCCTTAGCGTCGGACATTTTTTTGCATGGCTTGGAGCCAAATATTTTGAAAATTGATACGGATATTCCGAATACGAGTGATGCCTTGGAGGCGTTTTGCGATATTATGGGGCGCCCATTGGCTAGAAGTATAGATGAAGTCGAAAGCTCTTCCGATGAGCAGCCTCTCTATATCGATTTGCCCGGTTTTAATTTGACGGAAATGGACCGTGTCCAGGAGTACAAGCGTATGCTTGATGAGATGGAGGTCGACGAGCGTGTGTTGGTTGTAAATGCCTCTTATGATTCCGACATGATTGCAGCGACTTTTAACATTGGGGTAACCCTGGGCGCTCAGTTTGCGGTATTTACTCATCTTGATGAGACCATAAAAATTGGAAAACTTTGGAAGTATGCTTTGAACGGCCGGATTAAGCCGCTGTTCTTAAGTCACGGAACGAATCCAGCAGGGGACTACACCTTTGATTCGTTTAGTTATTTGTTAGGACGTTCGTTCCCACATGGACGTTCTATTATGTCATCCACGCGAAGAGAATCCGCAGCGAACGCGGTTGATCTCGAGAAAGGGGAGCTTGTAAGCTAATTATGAAATTTGCACTATTGTTAGGTGGATTTCTTGGCTTCGTAGCCATTTTTGCGACTGCTTTGGCGGTTGGCAAAAACCCAAGCAGAGCTCTCTTGGAAGCGAGTATGGGAAGTGCCATTGCTGGCCTTCTCTTTCGTTGGTGGGGGATGATTTGGATAAGGAATGTTAAGCAAATGCTCATGGAGAAGCAACAGGCAGCTATAGCAGCGATGGCCGAAGCTGAGGAGCGCAAGAAAAGAGATGCTAAAGAAATGGCGTCCTAACCCGTACTAGTACCTAAGAAACCATGAACGATACATTTGCTAAGCCCGCGAAACGTGCGACAACAGCGGCAAAAAAGAAGGTCGCTAAAGCCTACGCATCAAGCGAGGATAAACCTGCAGTTCAACAAGAGGAGCTCTTTGATACCTATTTACCGTTGGTGAAGTCCATCGTAAATCGTATCAAGATGAACCTCCCTCCTCACATCGATGAGCAGGATCTTCACAGTGTGGGGATCACGGGACTAATTAGTGCCCTGAAGAAATATGATCCCGAGCAAAAGAAGTCATTCGGCTCTTATGCCGCGATGCGTATCCGGGGCGCGATCTTGGACGAATTGCGTCGCATGGACTGGATGCCAAGAAATGCCCGTACCAATTTCAAAAAACTGAGAAAGACAGTTGAGGAGCTTGAGCAAAAGCTCGGTCGTCCGGCGACGGAAGAGGAAACTCGTCTCGAGCTTGGTTTGACGCATAAGGAGTACGAGCAATTGATGGCAGAAGTGCGGCCAATTACTTTCTTACCGCTTGATAACACATCTTCTTCCTCTGGAGGTGGCGATGATTCGGAGTCGACTGACTTGTACGAAATCATTCCAGATGACAATATCACGCCGGTCACTTCGAAGATGGAAAAGGATGAGGTGACGCGTTTAGTTGCCGAGCGAATCAACCAGCTTCCGGATGTGCCACGCAAGGTTTTGGCGATGTATTATTTTCAGGATATGCGTTTGGCGGAAATCGCGGAAGTGTTCGGTTTGACCGAGTCTCGTATTTGTCAAATTCATTCCCAAGCGATCATTGGGCTTCGTAGTTACATCACTACAGTGATGCATAAGTAATTTCCTTCATTTTGTAGGTAAAGTACTCTGCTGCGTGGACGATAACTAAGGTCCAGAAGTATGTTTGTAATAATTGGGTACATAATTGTCATTGGTTCAACTTTGGGCGCCTTCATAATGGCGGGCGGTCAGGTGGGCTTGTTAATACACATCACGGAGGTGATCGCCATCGGCGGGATCACGGCGGGTGTTGTCTTGGTATGTGCTCCGATGTCTATCTTGATACACACGATTCACGCGGTATTGGGCGTGTTCAAGGGAGGTGCCCCGGGGAAGGACGATTATTTGGACCTACTTAAAATCCTTTACGAACTCTTTATGTTGGGACGCCGTAATGGGCTACTCGCCTTGGACGAGCATGTGAGCTCTCCGGAATCGAGTTCAATTTTTCAAAACTATCCCAAGTTTGTGGGAGACAAGAATAAGGTAACATTTCTTTGTTCGGCACTCCGTCCAATTATTGACGGTAAGATAAAGCCAGATCAGTTAGAACCGCTTCTCAAAGCGGAAATCGATGCGAAGAAGCAGGCATCTCATGGACCGATCAATGTACTCCACCTTATTGGTGATTCCCTTCCTGGGATTGGGATCGTAGCGGCGGTTATGGGTATTATCTTAACGATGAGTGTGATTGACCAAGGAACTATGGTCATTGGCGCTAAAGTATCGGCAGCGTTGAGTGGTACCTTCTATGGAATTTTTGCGGCGTATGGGTTTGTTAACCCCCTTTGCAATTTGATCGTTTTCAACAACGAAGCCGAGGAATCGTATTATATCTGTATGTCGCGTTCGATTGGAGCATTTGCCCGTGGATTGGCGCCAATTATGGCAGTTGAATTGGCTCGACGTAGTTTGGAGGCCGACTTGGTTCCAGGTGCGGATGATTTGGAGAACATTCTTAAGTCTACCGGAGGCGGTTGATAAATAACGGTGAGCACGAATTTGCAGAATCTCGGCAAGCACCACGGTGGAGCGTGGAAGGTGGCGTATGCGGACTTCGTGACCGCGATGATGGCTCTTTTCATGGTATTGTGGCTGACTTCGCAGGATGATGAGACTCGCAAGGAAATGGCGGACTTCTTCAAAGACCCTTACAATACGCCTATGGAGAGTTCCATGGGCATGATGGAAAGCTCGGGCGAGGGCGATGGTGAATCCAATGCTGGGCAATCGAAAGGAAAAGCGGATATCGCTGATGTGGAAATTCTTTACAGGATGGCCCAAGAATTCATGCGCTTGCTAAACGTTGACAATGTGGCTCCAGACGAGCGTCCAGTGGACATAGAAGTTGTTAGCGATGGGCTTCGAGTGACTTTATACAATCGCGATGCTTATCCATTCTTTGTCAAGGGTAGCACTCAGTTTACTGAATGGGGGACTTTTGTTATCGAAAACATGGCGTGGCTTTTGGAGCGACATGACTTTATGATCCGAATCGATGGGTATTCAGCTAGTGGGTTTGTCTCAAAGGACATGGATTACACGGAGTGGGAATTGTCAACCGGTCGAGCGAATGCGACGCGGCGTTATTTGCAGTACTATCGTGTAACGCCGGAGCGCTTTACAAGTGTCACCGGTTACGGGAGCACCAAACCGTTGCCGCAAATAGAGCCTGAAGCGGAATCTAATAACCGAGTAGCAATCAGCCTTGTTTTAAACGAGAGTTTCAACAAGTATGACGGCATCTAGACAAAATCGAGATGGATAGCTTTTTATCAGGTAGAGAACATTTGGGTGAAAAACCGAAAGCGAAGGAGCAACTTTCGCTGGCGCCTCAACCCTTGGATGCCTTGCAGGAATCGGATGTAGACGACTCATCGGAGTTAGCCGAAGTTTGCGGCGAATCTGGTACTAAAGTGCAGTACGTTAGTGAGGCGGGACGAGTTGTTAAGATCTTGGTTACCTGCAATTGCGGTCAAGTTACGGAAATCGACTGCAAGTACGAATTGTAGGTTATTATTAGCCGGATTAGGGTAGGCAAAAATTGTCCATCGATTGTTGCTTATTCTTAAGTATATGCAGATAAGTGATTTATGACTTTGGCATGTCTGTTGCTATGTAACGGACAAATGTTGAACGGAGTCTATCAAAACGCAGCGGCCATGACAGGATTAGAATCCTGGAATAATGGAATTGCCCAAAACCTTTCCCAGTCTATGGCTCCGGGGTATAAGCAAGCGTCTGTAAGTTTTGAAGGGAAGACGACTGGCTTGATGGCGTATCAGAGTGCAAATGGTAAAGCCGGTTTCGCTGAATCTGTGACTGCTACGTCACAGGCAACGACAGACTTTACGCAAGGGACGCTCCGTCATACAGGAGACGCTTTCGAATTCGCACTTGAAGAGGAAGGCTTCTTCGAGCTCCGCAGACCCGACGGCGAATTGGTTTACACGCGAGATGGGCAATTCCACGTTAACAATGAAGGGGAATTGGTGAGCAAACAGGGCTATCATGTGATGTCCGATACCCGTAACGAAATTACTTTGATCCCAGACGGCGGCGAGCTGTCAGGGGAGCTTGATGGAACACTCAAGCAAAACGGTCAAACGATAGGAAAGATTGGCGTGCAAGTTGCGGCTGACCCTTCGCAGCTTGTTAGATCTCATGGAGGTTTCGCTCTTCCGGAGGATTCGGATATGGAGCTCTATCAAACCGAATCCAAAATTCGACAAGGCTACTTAGAGAGTAGCAATGTATCTGCGACCAAAGAAATGGTCAATCTTATTAACGTATCGCGATCCTTTCAACTAAACCAACGTGCGATCAGCAACCACGATGACCTGCTCGGAAAAGCAATTCGAAGCCTTGGCGGGAACACGTAGTCAATTTTAAATTACTGAACACAAGAATATAGAGTTATGAGTATTTCACTTTATTCAGCAGCCAGCGGTATGGAAAGTCAGCAGACGAACCTAAACGTAATATCGAACAACATCGCGAACGTTAACACCACTGGATTCAAAAAGAGCAAAGTAGAGTTTCAGGATATGTTCTACCAGCAGAAGGCATCGGTAGGGGCAGATGCGGGAGGCAATATCCGTCCGACGGGTGTTCAGATTGGTAGCGGTACCCAAGTTGTCTCTACAGCGAAGGTATTCACTCAGGGATCAGTAAATCAGACAGGCGAGAATATGGATTTAGCGATCGTGGGTGATGGCTTTTTCCAGGTGGATGACCCTAGTGGGGGAAATCTCTATACGCGTGACGGAGCTCTCAAAGTGGGACCCGATGGTATTGTGGTGAATAGTCAAGGGATGACGTTGACCGGATTTCCACAAGTTCCCGCAGGAACAACTGATATTTCATTTTCAGAAAGTGGAGAAGTTACGTTCTTGAGTGATGGGGCAATTGTTGGCACGGGTGAACTCGATCTTGCCAGATTTAGAAACCCGGCAGGCCTCCTTCCTATTGGAGGCAATTTGTTCCAAGAAACTGAGGCAAGTGGAACGCCTACGTTGGGAGACCCTGGAACCAATGGAGTGGGTACTATCCAACAAGGTTACTTGGAGACTTCCAATGTAAATATCGTTGAAGAAATGGTTAATATGATTATGGCGCAACGAGCGTATGAAGTGAACTCGAAGTCGATTCAGACATCAGACTCTATGCTACAACAAATAGCCCAGATCAAACGATAATGAATAAAGTAATTGTATCCATTATTTTATTTTTTTCACCTGCAGGTGCGTCTTACTCTAGTTTAGACGCGATCTTGGCACCGCTTCCAGATCCTATTGTTCTCGCTGAGGACGTAGCGGTGAGCGAGGAATCGTACTCGGAAACCACTAAAGTAGTTGAGAAACCGTTTTTCCCAATTACGGCTGCTGATTTGAGAGAAGCAATTAGCAATGAGCTTTCGGACATAATGAGCCCTAGCACGGAACTAACTTTGATACCGCTACGTACTCTTCCGGATCTTAGTAATCACTCAAAGCCATTTAGCCTCAGATTAATTTCGTACCCAGGGCGATTGTCTCGAGCCAATATGTTACTTCGTTTCCAAGTGGAGAACGAAAAAGGGTTGGTCGGTGAATATTCAGCTCCATTCAGAGCGCACCTTTATTCGAATGTCTTCTATATTCAGACGAACTTAAAAGCCGGAGAGATTGCAGCTGCTTCGGACTTAGAAGTTAGAAGGGCTGATCTATTGGTCGAATCTTCAGCAATCCCAGCAGACCCAAAACAACTCGAACGTCATGAATACAGTCGCAACCTTAATTCAGGGAGAGTTCTACAGTGGGCAGATCTTACCGAACGCTCGATTATAAAAAAAGGAGAAGTCGTGGAGGTTAATGCCAAGAGTGGTTTGTTAGCGATATCAACTCGGGCGATTGCGCGACAAAATGGAGTAGAAGGAGACTTTATTGTCTTGAGAAATTTGGACTCTAATAAGGAGTTTTCAGGATTAGTTGTATCTGAAAATAAAGTACAAGTTAAATTTAGATAATGAGAATTTTGAAGATACTACTTACGGTCGTTTTGGCTTTGGCCGCTCTTTCATCCGCCTATGCGACATCTTTGTGGAAATCAAAAGCGAACAGCGAAAAAAGTATGTTTGCTGATAGAAGAGCATCCAATGTCGGTGACATCCTGATGGTGGTCATCTCCGAGTCTACTTCAATGGCGAAGCAGAGACAGAATGCATCTTCGAATAATAACAATAAGCAATTAGGCTTTGATGGGTTCTCAATTCCGTTTTTAGGGATAGGGAGTGGTAGTCAATTACCCAATGTTGAGTATGTTACGACCGATTCCTTCTCTGGAGATGGTAGCCTGTCGGATACAAGTAGCATCGATTCGAACCTGGCAGTCATGGTCGTAGACAAGCTTCCCAATGGAAATTTGATTATAGAAGGTGCCAAGAAAGTGGATATGGGTGGGGAGGTTCAATATGCGATTGTTCGAGGAATCGTACGTGGAGACGATATCACAATGAGCAATACAGTTGATTCTTCGTATATCGCGAATGCTCAAGTGACCTTTATGTCGAAGGGAGAAATCGAAAAAAATCAAAAGAAAGGTCTCATTCCGAGGCTTTTGGATCCTTTAAATCTTTGGTGATCTTTTTAGTCATTAACCTGCACCTAGTGAAACGTTACTATACAGTTTTTTTTATTCTATTTGTCACCTCCGTGACTTATGCAACGCGCATAAAAGATTTGGCAATCCTTGAAGGGGGACGTGATAACCAGTTGATCGGATATGGTATTGTCGTTGGCTTGTCTGGGGATGGGGATTCTGGCTCTGAGTTAACTATCAATAGCGTAGCCAACTCTTTGCAGCGATTTGGGATTAATGTAGATCCTGAGGAACTGAAGTCAGATAATGTGGCCGCAGTTATGTTAACCGCAGACATCCCAGCGTTTTCTCGCGAAGGAACGCGTATCGATGTTACCGTTTCATCAATGGGAGATGCAGAGAGTCTTCAGGGTGGGGTGCTTTTACAAACTCCACTTATTGGCGCGGACGGAGACGTTTACGCCGTCGCTCAGGGGCAAATCGCAGTAGGCGGATTTATCGGTGGCGGTGCCGGAGCAGGGGGAGCGACTGTACAGAAGAATCACCCTACGGTAGGAATCATCACTAACGGGGCGATTGTGGAAAGAGAGATCCCGGCAAATGTTGCCGAGACAGGTCTTCTAAATTTTATTCTTTTGAACCCTGACTATACAACTGCTTCAAAAGTTAAGGAAGCGATCAATACAGTTTTTCCATCTAGTGCAATCGCATTGGACTCGACGGCCATTCGTGTGGCCATCCCCGAGATTTTCGATGGCAAAGAAGTCGATTTTATTTCTGCGATTGGAGCGATTAATGTGTCTCCGGATACGCCGGCTCGGATAGTAATAAACGAAAGAACGGGTACAATCGTAGCCACTGCTGGAGTACGTGTATCCACGGTTGCGGTTAGTCATGGGGCCTTGACTATTACGGTGGAGAACAATCAAAACGTTTCCCAGCCGAACGCATTTAGCGAAGGAGGGGAAACCGAAGTGACGCCAACGCAAAACACTTCTGTGTCAGAATCAGTAGGACAATTTGCTATTGTAGAAGACTTTCCAACCATCAACGAAGTAATCGCTGCTCTCAACATGTTGGGGGTGACTACGCGAGAAATGATGTCTATTTTTCAGGCTATGAAGAGTGCTGGCGCACTTCAAGCTGAGTTGATAATTGAATAGTATGGATATAGCACCTACAGGTTTATCAGGAAGTGACGGAATGGCTTGGAAATCCGAAATGCTTACGGGCAATTTGGAGAAACAGCAGCAAGTCGATGAGCTGGCAAAGGAGTTTGAAAACATACTTGTAAGACAATTTTTGGACAAGGCATTAACCCCAATGGACAAGGACAGTGGAATGTTTGGGATGAAATCGAGTCCTATGTACGAACATTTAGTAAAAGATACGCTGGCAAATAGCATTACAGGACAAAAGTCGCTTGGCTTTTCTTCGGTGTTGCAGACTCAGCTGCTAAATGAAGCTGATAATCTCAAAACGGATACGAAATAGATGAATACAGATCTTAACCAAGAAGACTGGGATCCATTACTGGAGCTCCTTCGAGAAGAAGTTCAAGAATACGGAGGCCTTTACAATTTGCTGGAGCGTCAACAAAGGGAAGTCTTCGAACGTGCCCCTGAGTCTGTTATGTCCACCAACGAAGAGGTAGAGCATTATATGGGACAAATGGGATTGCTTCGTGAACGCCGAGAAGAACAGGTTGTGCTCATGGCCAATCGATTCGGTTGTGACACGGATTTGTCTTTGTCGAACATGCTCGATTATTTTCCAGAATTTATTCGTCCCTTGCTTAAAGCATTGATCGATGAAATTAACGAAATGGTTCGCCGTACTCGCAGAAAAGCGAGGCAGAATTTCTTGTTGTTGTCCCGTACGATGGAGCTCACTCAAGAGGCAATTAGCTCTTTGCAGCCGGATAACTATACCAAGACGTATAGCCGCAAAGGCAAGGTGGGTATGACTGGCAAGATGCCTACTCGATATAAGGCGTTTGTTTAGGAGCTGTATTCGCAGTAACCGATTTAGCACGACGAAGAAATGGGAAATATATTTGGAGATTTATCAAATGCGACTAAGGCGTTAAACGCGCATCGCTTTGGTGTTACCACAGCTGGTAGCAATATCTCGAATGTAAATAACCCGGAGTACTCGCGCCAACAAGCAATCTTAGGTGATCGTGGCACGACCATGACTCTTGAAGGTCCTGTGAGCCTAGGAGTCGAAGTTTTAGGTTTTTCACAAACTAGAGACGCTGTATTAGATAAAGAACTTCTTCGTGAGACAAGCTTGAACAGTTCGTTGACTGCTAAGTCTGAAGCATTGCAAAAAGCCGAAGCGAGCACTGGGCAAGAAATTAGCCGAATCGGAGACTCTGCGTTTGTGGATAGCGCGAGTGGATCGAGCTCTGGCGGGTTTGCTGAGGTTTTGAACGACTTTTTCAATAGCTTTCACGCTCTATCAGCGAATCCTTCTTCTGACGCGGAGAAAGAGGCATTGATGCAAGAAGCTGATATCCTCACCAATAATATGAATGTAACTGCTGAGAGATTCAGTGACTTGCAGGAAGATTTAACATTTCAAGTTGAAACGGATGTCGCGGAAGCGAATGCGTTGATCGCGCAGATTGCAGAATTGAATACGGAGATTGCTCGAGCGGAAGCGTCCCACGCTGGACAGGCTCTCTCGCTGAGAGATGAAAGACAGGGACGTTTGGAAGATTTGTCTGAGTTGGTTGAGATCCAGACCGAGGAGATAACTGGCAGCAGTGGACAGATCCGAGTAACACTTTATCCGTCTGATGGTGGATACGCAGTGGATTTGGTAGAACATGGGCGCTATAGCACAATTGAATTTGATAACTCAGTTGAAGGATCTCCCAAGTTTTTCCTTAGTGACTCTGACAATACTCAAGTTAAGATAGAGGGTGGGAGTGTCCATGGAGCATTGGAAGCTCGGGATGGAGCGATGGCTGATTACATGAATCAGTTAGACAACCTTGCAGAGCAGATAGTGACGGAAATCAATGCTTTGTACAGCGATAATGGTACATTCAGTAACTTCTTCTCGGATACAGGAGGAGCGAACGAATTGACTGCTGCTGGAATAAGCCTCGATTCGACACTTTCTACAACCACTCTTCGTACAACAAATGACGCAAATCAGTTTAGTGGAGACAACGAGCTGATTCTAGCAATTGCGGAGCTAGACGAGGTGAAATTTTCCTCATTGGGAGAACGAACATTTAGCAGTTATTACCGTGCCACAGTTTCGGATCTGGCTGCAGAGGTATCGGCAGTCGACTCACAATTAGAGGATGAGCAGGTAGTTTTAGACCTTCTTCTACAACAACGAGATTCAGTGTCAGGTGTATCCATTGACGAGGAAATGACTGATATGATGAAATTTCAGAGAGCTTATGAAGCTACAGGTAAGTTGATCGCTGCAATCGATGAAATGCTCGATGTTGTAATAAATCGACTAATATAAGTATTGGTATCCAGAAATTAGTATTCCCACGCTATGAGAGTTACAAATAACACTTTTCCTGATTCACTACTGCGTTATCTGCAGTCGTCGACCATGGAAATGAATACACTTTCTAACCAGGCAGCTAATGGTCAGCGTATCAACAAGCTCTCTGATGACTCCGCTTCTGCAAACCGAATCCTTGATATGCAGGAGGAAAAGGGGCGCATAACTCAATACACGAGGAATTCGGAACGAGCTGAGAACATTAACAATACAACGATTTCTCAGCTGAATAACCTCCTTGCTACTTCTGAAAGAATCAATGAAATCGCGGTTCTTTCGAATGATTTGAAGGGTGAAGAGGGCTTGCAAGCGTATGCCGAGGAAGTCAATGAATTGATTGAGCACGCGTTGCAAAGCGTTAACTCGAGGTTCAATGGTGAATATATTTTTGGGGGTATTGCCAGTGGCAACCCACCGTTTGAAGTGAATACAGACGCCGATGGACATATCGTAGAACCGGCAACAGGCGACGCTGTTACTTATGTCGGAGCTGAAGATGGCCCCTCATTCCATCTTTCAGAAACCGGAAAAGTCGAGCCGTTCACTGACGGAGATACGAACCGAAAATTTAGTGATTTCCTTAATCGAATGGTAGAGCTTCGCGATGCGTTGGAAAGCGGAAACTCCAATGCGGTAACTCAAACAATGCGTGAAGATCTCGAGGCTTCGGAGGATGACCTGATTTTTACATTGAGTCGTCAAGGTTCAGTTCAAATGCGTATCGATTTCGATAAGAATTTGAATGAGCAACGATTTTCGGACTTGGAATCCAATATTTCTGCGGAAGCGGATGTGGACATAGCCCAGGTTATGGTTATGTTAACGCAAGCGCAGACATCCTACCAGGCGACCTTGCAAAGTGCGGGACAGATTCTCAATTCTTCGCTCTTGGACTACGTCTAAATTCTAAAACGCCTTTATAAATATACGACAATGAAAGTAGCAACAGAAACAAAAGAAAACGTAGAGCTTTGGTCGAGGCCGATGGAATTTTCCTTGCCCAAAGGGCTCATCGGACTGTCCGATGTTAACAAGTTTGAAATGCTGGTGAATGAGGAGGAGCTCCCGTTTATGTGGATACGAGGAATTGATCGTCATGAGCTCGGATTTGTCGTGATTGAGCCTTCCCAAATTTTGAACGATTATATAATTGAAATAAGCGATGAAGATATTGCAGCGCTGGGGATTCAAGATTCTCAGGATGCGTTGGTCTTGAATATCGTAACGATTCCTAATGGAGAGTCATTGGAATCTGCTACTGTAAATTTGATTGGCCCGTTAGTTATAAACAAGAAGACGTTGGTTGGGAGACAGATAATTACCTGTAACTACCAAAAGTATACGTCAAAGCACCCATTGTTGCAAAACAGCGTCAGTAACTAACGATTTAAATACCAAGGAAGGAATGCCATGTTAATACTTTCACGTAAAGTAAATGAAGCGGTCGTTATCGCTGATAATATTGAAATAAAAATTACACGTGTTGAGGGGGACGTTGTACGTCTCGGAATCGATGCCCCGCGTTCAATCCCGATTGTGCGTAAGGAACTTTTTGAAGAACTGGAGAAAACGAATCGAGAAGCGGTAGTGTCGCCCAATGCTGCCCACAAAACTGCGGTCAAGCCCAAGCTCGCAGGACTGGCGAAGAATTTTTCTTCTAAGAAAAAGGATAAGGAAGTCACCGGATCTTGAGTCGGATTCGGTTGTGTTTAAACAGCCAAAAATAAGGAGATAGTATGGTTATCAATACGAATAGCGCAGCCGTAGACGCAGCGTCTACTTTAAATAGGACGAATGAAGCGATGCATCAATCGCTCACGCGATTGAGCTCAGGTATGAAAATTGTGAGGCCGGCGGACGATGCTGCTGGGCTCTCTATTTCAGAAAAACTTGAAGCCCAAAGTACACGTATCAATGCTGCTAGAGTGAATACGCAGAACGCGGCATCTCTTGTGCAGACAGCAGACGGCTTTTTATCTAGCATGAATGGGATTTTGGATCGTATGAGTGAGTTGTCTATTCTTGCCAAAGACGCGACAAACAATTCATCTGATTTAGAATTGTATCGAGTGGAGTTTGATTCGCTCAAGGACCAACTCCGTGACATCGTCGGAAATGGAGACAATGGTACAGACTCGTTGCCTAATTGGAATACTTCTAACACAGAGCCGAGTGGTAAATTCAACGGAATTATCCTGTTCGGTGCTCGTGAGGATATGACATTTGTTGTTGGGACTTCGGGTGACCAAACGATGTCTATTGCCGAAACCAATTTACGCGAAGTAGGAGGAGCTTTCTCAGACATACTCTGGGATAGCGATGTGGGAGGGGATTCTGCTAGTGGTGGACAGGACAATATTGAAATCGATAGCCCTGACGCTGTCGAAGCGTTAAAGAATGCTCTAAATGTAGTTGCTTCTGAGCGTGCAAAGGTCGGTGCAGTTCAATCTCGCCTGGAAACAGTCAACGCTCAGCTAACAATTGAATCTGAGAATTTGGAAGCAGCGAATTCGCGTATCCGCGATGTGGATGTTGCAGACGAATCGACAAAATTGGCTCGCAGCAATATCCTGATTCAATCCGGAACGGCTATGTTGCAACAAGCAAATTCTCTTCCAGAAAACGTTTTGCGCCTTTTAAGGTAGTTCGGACCATGCCATTTGCCGTTGATCGCTATTTGTCCAGTTTGTTGGCTTATACGCCAGCCCGGATAAGCCAAGTTCGAGATGTCGGAGATTTTATATGTTTGATTCATGTTCCGGCATCAGGTTCGGAAAAGGTGTTTAGTTTGCACGCCAACGATGGCGTTGTAACCTATACTCAAGCCGCGTTCAAACAATCGGTTTCTGATTACGTGATGACCGGAGAAACCGCTAAGCCGGAGGTTGATGTTCTTCGATCTCAAATACGGGCAGATCACCCAGCTATTGCATACCTCAAAGAAGGTGTCGTTAAAAGTTGTGACGATTGCAGCGATGGCTCTGCTGGATTAGATTACTATTTGCTGATTTACCAATTTAAGGGTGAGTTGCAAACAGTGGAGTGTTGGGAACCTTTTGGTCGAGAGTGTTCTTCGTGGCACCATGTGATCAGCGGCTTTCAAACATTAGGTCAACAATTTGAAAGAGTCTCTACGAGCGGCTCAGAACTATCGAAGTTCGAATGTAGTGACAGTTTATTGTAGCAATGAACCAATCATCTCCAAGAAAGCTTAAGGTTGGTAGGCGATTTCTGGGTGTTCGCTTCATCAATTGTATGACCTATGGTCGGCTATATATTAACGATACTGGAAATGGGTATTCAGGTCGTTGCCCCAAGTGTGGCAAATTGTATGAAATACGTATTGGGGCTGAGGGTACGTCCGAGCGTATGTTCGCCGCGTACTGCTGAATGTAACGTTAAGCCTAAACGAATGGGAAATCAAGCTGGTGCTTGATGTGCAGTATGTCTTTTGTCAGCTGTGCGATTCGAGCTTCTTGGTTTTGGGCGTTTTGATGAAGATTGTCGCGATCTTTTAGGAATTCTTCTAGTGTGATATCGTGTCCGCCGTTATAAGCCGACATAAGGCGACGATACTTTATCCAGCTAGGTATGAGAGCTAGGCCGATGCAAAGAGAGGCCAGTCCAGAAATAAAAGCGATGTAATTGTAGGTGTTTGGCAGGGCATTGGATAGGCCAAAGAGAGTGATCGATAGAAGTGAGCAAACTAGGATATTCCTGCCGTTGTGTTTGGCTGCTGAGGTTTCTTCGTTATTAGGAATGTAGTCGAGTTTGCCCTTTTTTTCCAATTCGCGTATTCTATTTTCCGTTTCATTTAGTTTTCTGTTGAGGCGGTTCGCCTCATCCTTTGCTTGGTTTAGATGTTCGCTTAGCAGTGCTTTTTCTTCGACTATTTCTTCTAATCGCTTGTCCCAGAGCAATCCTGCTTTCTTCGATATTTCATCCGCTTGAGCGTGCCGCAAGTTGGATTCAACAAGGCTTAACGTATTGCGGATCCTTTCGGAGATGCGGTAGTGCTCTCTCTTGCTGACGAAATATTTTTCGTTGCCTTGGACAAATGCGCGGACGTTATCAGCTGTTTTTTCAAATGTAGCGTTGATTGATGCTGTATTCATCCACTGGAGAGGGGATAACAGAAGCAATTTGACGCGATCCGACTTATTGGGAACGCTTCTGATCAGGCGTGCGAGAGCCAATGAACTATTGATTTCGGCGATTCCGCGCTCCCCGCGTTTAGTGAGTTCTTCGCACAGATTGAGCTTGGCATTGCGCGTAAGACGGAAGGATTTGCCTTTGGCTCCTTCGAATAAGTGTGGAGCTTTTTCGTAAGCTTTTTCTAAGGTTGATCTACTCGTAGCAGAGTGGTAAATTGCTTTGGCTTCTTCAAGGTGGATTTCGTCTAAAGTAAGTAGAGGAATTAGAGTGGGTAGGCTGAACTTATCGATGCCTTCCTCGATTGCAAACAAAGGAACGTCTTCCTTCAAACTGTTCGTTATTCTTTGAGGATAGCCCAAGCTTTCGGAGAATAGTAAGTTAGCTTTATATGGGGCGACTCCATTTGAGGTTAAGTAGTTGACTGCCGTCTCCATCTCGAATGGGAGGACTCTGTAGTCGCAAACGAATTCTTCCCACTCGTTCCATCGGCTATCTTCGCGGCAATGATTATCTAGATCTACAGATTCTGTGAGGAAAATGATATTACGGCGATAGGGTCCTTTGCTGGCGGCGGGGATAACGTAATCACGAATCCAATCAGTAACCATTGTGGATAGCTTATCCCAATAGCGGAGGCTGATTATGATTGCATCTGTTCCCAGTGATTGAAGCGGCAAGCAATCAAGAAACGCTTCTGCTAAGCTGTCGTACTTATTTTCTCCTAGTCCGACAGAAACTTGGATGTCTTCGCGAATAAACTCTGTTCGTCCTACGGAAGCTGCTGCGGCTTGATTAATATACGGCTTTTTATTAGTGGCAGTTGTGGAGCGAGAGATCAGAATAGAGTCGTCTGACTGAATGGGGTTCACCTTGCCACGCTGCGCCTCTGAGAGAGCATTTTTTATTTGCTCTTCTTTTTCTGGATTCTGTGGATATTTCAGGTGCTTGGAGCAAGCAGATATGAATTCCTGTGGTGTATCAATTTCTTCCTGCTCGGTTGGTTGAAGCCAAAGGACTTTGTTGTTTAGCATTACATCGCTATCTCGGAATTGGTCGATGAAAACGCTTTTACCAACACTCGATTCGCCCCAAATATTGAATACTTTTGCAAATTTAGGATCCAAGCCTTGTAAAGGCATTTGCTTGGCTAACTCTTGAGTCTCAAGTTCCCTTGGGATGAGTATTCCAGCAGATGAGTTGTCTTGATCAATATTCTCCATGAATGGGAATGTGTTTTAAATGAGTACTATGGCTCATTTTAGTATCGGCTTAAATACTTAAAGCTTAAAAGAAGGGTCAAAATGAAGGGACAGCGGGTATAGAGTGCCAAAATGCATGAGGCCTTGGGGGGGCAATTCAGCTTGCCGGATCGCGGTTGGAGTGGCCTCAGCAAGCTGAGGCTTTCTAGAGAAGGTATCGTTAATAAAATATCGCTTCGCGGTAGCGCATCATTGTGAGATTTTCCGTCCAATCGTTTTTAGGTTCGATCGTTTCGTTGGCCATGTATTCTCGGCATAGCCAATGAATAAAGTGTCCGCCGGCTTGATGAGCGAGTGGGAAGCCGCCTCCAATACGTGGATTGATTTCTATAAACTGGCAGCTGTTCGAAGATGCCTCGTAAAATGCCTGGATATTTACGGGGCCGACGAAGCCCTTGGCTGATTTTATTATCTTCTGTGTTTGTTGGATAAGAATTTCAACTCGCTCAGTTTCAGCCTGCATGACTTCTCCTTGCTCGACGAAAATTCTGCGGTGCGGGATGGTGCAGATACATTCCTCTTCACGATTTATGTAGGCATTGACTGTGTATTCTATTCCTAGCGCTTTTTCTTGGACGAGTAGCCCATCTGTCATAGCGGGAACCGACTCGGTATTTACTATCTCGTAAATTGATTGCGATCCTGATCCAGATATCGGTTTTGCGATCGCGGGAAAAATCGGATGCTCTTGCCAGGCTTTGAGTGAATAGGTATTCGGACTTGGTATTTGGTTTTCTTGGAAAAAAATTGCGGTATTGAGCTTGTTAAGGCTCATAGAGAGCATAGCCGAGGAGGAAATGATCAGTTTGATATTGGCATCCTTGAATAAGGATCGGTGTGTATCAAGAATGTGAAGTTCAGAATGACGAGTGGGCAGAATTAGGCCAATGCCATTCTTGATGGAGTATTCGATGATCGTTTGTATCCAGTAATCAGTATCGAAGTTGGGTAGAGCTATGTATTTGTCCGTGAATGTGAGGGCGGGAGCCTTAGGTCTTGTGTCGCTAACATGAAGAGTTGCTCCTAGTTCTAGGGCAGCCTGTTTTGCGATCTTGACTAGTGCGACTTTGTTTCCAGCTGAAAGTAGAAGGATGTTCTTGGGCTGCATGGATAGAGAATTTCCTTTTGTAATCGATTTTTGGTAAAAAATGACTGTAGGTCTCGCTGCTAGCGAGACATTATTTAAGTCGTCCTGCGAACAGCAGGACCTACAGTAGTAGTATGGGGTGGATAATCATGTTTTAGGGGGACTCTAAATAGTGTCACCTTGCTGTCGACGGATGCCTACTAGGCAAGCAACGAGATGGGATCAAAGCCAGCAGAATTAAATTTCGGATCGTGAAATCCTGCTCTCGCCTTAGCGAGATCCAGTAAGCGGAGTGTGCCAAGGCAGGCCGACATGCTTTGACTGCGTCTCAAGTGTCGATCTAAAATCTCGATATGCGGATCAAAGCGACAAAACATGATGCTAATTCTTAAGACCTAGATTTTTAATGAAAAAAAGTGGTTCCCCCGAAGAGGAACCACTTGCTAAGTCGTATAGTAATCCTACTAAGATTAACCGAGTAGTCTTAGAGCGATTTGGCTCGAAGAATTCGCTTGTGTAAGCATGGAAGAACCAGCTTGAACAAGGATATTCGCACGTGCCAACTGAGTCGACTCTGATGCTACGTCCACGTCGATGATACGTGAGTTTGCAGCTTCGAGGTTTTCTTTGTTCGTAGTCAACATCTCAGATGCGAAGCTCAATCGGCTTGATTGAGCACCGTTGGTCGCACGAAGTGTCGCAACGTTCTCAATGGCGTCTGTGATATCGCTGAGGTCCGTATCAGTTAGTTCAGTAGTACCAAGAGTAAGATCGGTTCCCACTTGATTCTCTAGATCTGCCTGATCGATTGTAACGGATTGAGTACCATCTTCAGATGTATTTACCGTCAGAGAAGCAGCACTAGCTGCATCTGTGAACAATGACACTCCGTTGAAGGCCTCGCCTGTTACGGCATCTAACTGCGACTGAAGTTCTTGGAACTCCGTGTTGTAGTTTTCAATGTCAGTTGTGTTCTTAGTAACATCTTCACTCAAGGTCTTGAGTTCAGACATACGGTCCAAGATACCAGCGGCTGTTTGGAAACCACCATCTTGAGTTTGTAGGAACGACTGAGCATTCGCGATGTTTGTATTAACTGCTTCTGTACGTTTGATGGCTGCAGACATCTTCATAGATACCGCAAGTCCACCCGCGTCATCCGCTGGGTTTACGATCTTGGAACCACTTGACAAGCGGTTCAAGCTCTTTTGCAACATTGAGTTGCTCGTATTGAGGTTGTTAGTAGCGACTGTTGCCGCTGAGTTGGTGTTTATTGTAACTGCCATTTTATATCATCCTTGATTTAAGCTGCGACATCCGTGCCGCACGTGTCTGAGAAAGCGTCAGACTGCGCCTCTCCTCCAATGGTGGAGGAAAATTGTATCGAGGCATCTCCTGGTGGGAGGGCTTCGAAGAAAATTCATTTTTAATCATGAGCTTCCTTGGTTGGTTGATTACATGGTCTTACAAAAAGCAAAGACGGGCTTTGCTTGAGTCCTATGAGTTTGCAAGGGGCGAGCTCATGGGATGAGACAGAACCTTGGTTTTTCACTTCGCGAATATTTGAGTCCATATGTATTGATCTTTTGGTTTCGCTCTTAGAAGCCTATTCCTGTGGGCATGGTTGAGCCTTTTGTGGAATGGTGGGCCGTCTTGAACTTTAGTTAACCGTGAGATCAAGCGATGCACCCAGACGCAGTGTCTACGTTTCGCGCTCGACGTATTTTCGAGCGGGATGCGTGGGCGAGCAACAGAGCTCCGCCTTATGCAGTAATTATTTGCGTATGTGATCATCCTTGATTCGGCAATTTTTGATTAACACCTCGTCCTTGAGGTTTTTAGAGTATCTCGTAAACACGATCGCTCCGGAGAAGCATATCGAACACAGTTAGTCCTAGGTTTAGCGTTTTGAGCTAAATTACTCATCGTGTAGAACTGACTCGATCTTTGGTGGTAGCGTTACGATTTCTGCGTAGTATCTGAGTTCGACTTCCAACTAATATTAGGAAGTAGGTTCAGTGCCTACTGATTCGACTGATGGAGAAATTCGTCTCCAACCTGAAGAATTTGAAACGCTGTAACTATGGATTGGTTACGACTATAGACTTTGGGAAAGCGCCCCCCGCCGCTAAACGGGGAGGCTCATGTCATATAGTAATATAACTAACCCAAAAGTTGTAGTGCTACCTGCGAAGAAGAGTTCGCTTGTGTCAACATAGAGGCTCCTGCCTGTACGAGCACGTTATATCGTGCTAGCTTAGTCGATTCCTGAGCTACATCCACATCGATGATACGAGAGTTCGCTGCTTCGAGGTTTTCACCGTTTGTAGTGAGCATCTCTGATGCAAACGTGAGACGGTTCGACTGCGCGCCATTAGTGGCTCGTAGTGTAGCGAGGTCTTCGATGGCAGTTGTGATCTGGTCAATCGTTGGATCGTCTAGCGATGTCGCAGCAGTGCCTATGACATCGTCTAATTCCTCCGCTAGATTACCTTGCGTGATATTAACATCACCTTCACCTGCCTCGTTGGTCGCTACACCGAGTGTCGTAACTGTAGCTGCTGATGTGAATAGAGAAACATCATTGAATTTCTCTTCAGATATTTTCTCAAGCTGATCCTGGAGTTCGAGAAACTCGGTGTTGTAGTTGGCGATATCTGTGTCATTCTTAGTCACATCCTGACTGAGGATCTTGAGTTCTGAGATTCTATCTAGAACCTTAGAGGCGGTTTCGTAAGCGCCGTCTTGCGTTTGCAAGAACGATTGCGCATTCGCTATGTTTGTATTGACTGCTGCCGTACGATTGATCGTAGCTGTCAATTTCATAGACACCGCTAGTCCACCCGCATCATCGGATGGGTTTACGATCTTCATTCCACTAGACAGTCTATTGAGACTGTTCTGAAGCATGTTGTTGCTTCGCGATAGGTTATTGTTCGCAACCGTAGCTGCGCTATTGCTGTTTATTACTACTGACATTTTAACTTCCTTGTTAATGTTTGCGACGTCCGTGTCGCGACGAGCCATTTTTTGGTGGTGTTGGCTGCACCGATAACGGGTTAAGTTATGCCTAGTAGTATCGGCCCTCTACGAAGAACTTTAGAGGAAAGCGCGTTTTTTTTGAGTTTATTCCGCAAGCCAATGAGTAAATTCCACATGAAACGTCTGAGTTTTAGACTCTAAGGTTGTTTCTTGTAGGATGCGATGTAGCTTAAAAAACTAAACCGAATCTATCACTGAATATGACAAAAGGAATAAGCGAGGAACCGAAAGCAGCAAATTTTCTTAAGCGTGTTTATGCACTACAAGCGGAAGGCAAGTTAAGCGAAGCGGCAGAACTTTGCCAAAATTTTGTAGATGCAGAACAGCCTACACCTGATGCTCTCCATTTGTTGGGTACGCTCCTTTATCAATCTGGAAGTGCGCAAGATGCGATTTCGCGGATTGAGCAAGCGATCGAGCTGCAGCCGAACAACGCAGACTTTTATTCGGACCTTGCCTTGTGCTTACGCTCGCAGGGGAAGCGCCTCGAAGCACTGGCGGCCTTGGAAAAGGCAATTGAACTTGATGAACATCATTTGGCGGCACATTACAACTTGGGCGAAGAGTATGCTAATGTGGGAAGATTTGATGATGGCTTGAAGTCCACTTTGGAAGTGATTAAACAGCGTCCGAAGTTCGTTAACGCATGGATTAATGCAGGTATTTGTTTAAAGGAGAAAGGCGCTTTAAAGGAGGCGAAGCAGTATTTTGAAGAAGCCGTCGAGTTATCGCCAGAGTCTCCTGTTTCTTATTTTGCATTAGGTGAAATAGAGTTGGAGCTGGGCAATGAAGGAGCAGCGATTCCGCTTTTCCAATCTGCAATGCAGTATGGCTATGACAAAAAGGCTTGTTTGGAGTCATTGGTTGAAGCTTGTAAGGCTAAGGGAGAGTGGGAAGCTGCTAGAATAGCCTTGCTTGCTCTTAAAGAAATGGGAGTGACTGAGTCTAGTTTATTTCAAAACCTCGCTCTTATAGAAGAGCATTTGGGGAATGTGGATGAAGCGGTTAAAGCTTATAAGGAAGCATTGAGTTTGAACCCACAAGACTGTGTGGTTATGTGTAGCTATTCGGATTTGTGTCGCCGTACCGGAAAACTTGATGAGGCCGTTGACTTGGCGGAGAAGAGTTACGAGCTCAATTCTAGTGATGAGAAGCTCCTAAATAATTTGGGGAATTGTTATCGGGCACAAGGGGCTTGGGGAAAAGCAATCAAGGCTTATGAAAAGGGGATTGTCTTAAAAGGAAGCGAAGAATCTGTTTTGCAAGGGAACTTGGCAGTCGTTTTACGAAAAACAAAGGACTCAGATGGGGCGAGAAATGCGTTTGAGGTAGCTTTGCAATTGGATCCTCTAAATGTTTCAGCGCTGATAAATTATGCAATTTTCTTGGCTGCCGAAGGTGAACTTGGACTGGCCTTTACAAATTTAGAGAGAGCGCTGGAGTTGGATGCGGACAATGTTGGGGCAATCCTAGCCTACGGGAAAGCGCTGGGTGATGGCGGCGATCATGAAAATGCAGACGGTATGCTTAGGCTATCAGTGAAACTCGACCCATCTTTTGACTTTGCCTGGGTCAATCTAGCTGCCCTACAGAATTATCGCGAAATTTCTAGCGAAGAAATTGTGGAAACGCACCGTGAAGCAGCTCAGGCGATTGCTCAAAGCTGTTCTCTCTCTCCTGAGATTGTGATCAATCCAAATCAATTAGACCCTAACAAGCGGTTGAAAATTGGCATTTTGTCTGGAGATTTGAGGGGGCATTCAGTTGCCTATTTTTTGAGACCGTTGTTTGAGCAATTGGAGCGGGAAAAATTCGAGGTCGTTTGCTATTCTACTGCAGAAAAGGAGGACTCTTTTTCGAAGATTTTTCAGGGGTTTGCCGACAAGTGGAACTATGTGTATTCGGAAAGCGATGAGTTTCTGGTTGAGAGAATTAGATCAGATGAAGTTGATATTCTCTTAGATCTGAGTGGTTATAGTGCGGCCGGCCGACCGAGGGTTCTTTCGATGCGAGCGGCTCCATTGCAACTTTCTTGGCTGGGGTACCCTAATAGTACTGAAATTGAGAATATCGATTATCGTATTGGAGATGAGATCACGGACGCCTTTGTGCCGAGCAGTAGTCGCGAGAAGCTATATAAACTTCCCGGATGCTTCATATGTTATAGTAGATTTGATGAGGGGCCAATTGTGGCTCCATTACCTGCTCGTAAAAATGGCTATATCACCTTTGGGTCGTTTAATAATTCAAAGAAGATATCCGACGGTTGTTTAGAGCTTTGGGCAAGTGTTCTGAAGAATGTGGAGAACTCTCGTTTAGTGTTGAAGAGCGCTCAGTTTGCTGATGCTTCAATTCGGAGTCGTGTACTAACTGCGATGGAAAAAAAAGGAATCGTCACTTCTCGGTTGGATTTACTTGGACGTATCAAAACTTCGGTTGATCATCTGGACGCCTATAATCGAATCGATATAGCGCTGGATACGATTCCCTACAATGGAACGACGACGACTTGTGAAGCGCTTTGGATGGGGGTCCCAGTACTTACATTGGAGGGAGATCGCCACGTATCACGAGTGGGAGCGAGTTTAATGAGCGCGGTTGGCTTGGAGGATTGGGTGGCAGAGTCTTCAGAGCATTTTGTGGCCAATGCTTGGGAAAAGGCAAAAAATTTGGAGACATTGGAGGGGGTGCGTTTAGGATTGCGTGATCGAATGAAGGCATCGGAATTAATGGATTCACCAGGATTTGCATCGAAATTTGGAGACGCGTTACGCGATATCTGGGTGAGATATTGTTCCGATGAAGCGTGATATTCTTGGCTTGGTCCTGAGTGGCGGGCATAGCCGTCGTATGGGAGAAGATAAGGCTCGGATGCACTTTCATGGAGAGCTGGATCAACTTGAATTTTGTCTTCAATTACTGGGAAAATACTGTTCGCGATTAGCAGTATCGGTGCGTGAAGATCAATTGATGGAACGGTCTCAGGCAACTAATGTGGAGTGCTTAGTCGATGATCCTTTTGCTTTCGGACCTATGGCTGGTGTTTTAGCTGGGCTGCGCGTGAGTGAGGGGCTCCCAGTTTTGGCAATTGCTTGTGATATGCCTCATTTGGATGCGTCCTTATTACTTTCTCTGGTCTGTCGACGGAATTCGGAAATGCACGCGACGTGTTTTTCTGCCTCAGACGGAGCCCCAGAGCCGATGTGCACTATCTATGAACCGTCCTGTCGCCCTTTGTTGGAAGCCCTGGCAAAGGAACAATCATATAGCTTGCGTCGCTTCTTGAAAGAAGGGATTGTTGAGAGGCTTGCGTATGAGGAGTCTGCATCGCTTGCAAATGTGAATACACCTGAGGAAGCGGAAATTGCCCGTAAGCAAATTGATTTATAAATTATAGTAATGAGCGAGGATTCGGTTAACGTACAGATACAACGAATATACATCTCGAGCGGACACGACTTTAAAGGTAGGCATGGTAGGGAGCGGTTAAACCATGGGTCTGAGAGTGTAGAGTTAGTCAATTGTGTGATGGGTAAAGGCTTGGAAGGGGATCGATTTTTTGGATACCGCGATAATTTTAAAGGGCAGATTACTTTTATGGACCGTAGGGTTGTGGATGATTTACAGGACTTTTTGAACCTGGATGATTTTGACGCTTCTCAGGTCCGACGGAATGTATTGATTGACGGGATAGATCTTAATTCTTTAATTGGGTGCGAGTTTGAGCTCGATGGTGTTAGGTTTTCTGGATCGGAGGAGTGCGCTCCGTGTTACTGGATGGACCAAGCAGTGGGCCCAGGCTCTGAGGATTTTATGAAGGGTAAGGGCGGTTTACGTTGCCGTATTCTTTCTACGGGGACGCTTTCGGTAGGGATTTCAAAATTGTCAATACTGGGGTGACGTTTTATGGCTGAGGTTTACTTAGATGAAGAGGTCGTGAATTTTGAGGGCCCGCCTCCTCAGGATGTAAACGCCGTATGGTCGTTGGTAGAAGGGTTCTTGGGCGGAGCCGGAAAGCTTATTCGTTCAATGACTGTTGACGGGAATGGCTGGACTCCAGAGTCAGGCGTTGAAATTGGAGAATTTGAGAAAATTGAGATCCGCTCGTGGTCGCAGTTGGAGAACCTAATATTTTGCGTTGAGCAATTCGTTCTGCAAAAAACAGAGATGCTAGATTCTTGGGATCACGCGGGGAGAAAAGTACTGTCGACTTCGTGGACTTCCTACCAAACGGAAGCTGTCGAATCATTGGAGTCTTTGAAGCCTTTGATTCAGTTAGCAGAAACTCTGGCTAACGTTGCTCAGTCGCAGGCGTTTGACTGGGGGGGCAGGTTTGGAGAGCTCAATAATAGCCTAAATACTTGCTTAGGGAAATTGATCGATACTATTGGATCGAAAGATTCGATTCGTTTTTCAGATCTGGTCGCTTACGAATTTCGAAAGGTTTTAATAGAAAGCTACGATATGATTGAGAGGGATGCTTTACCTTCGCTAAGAGCTTTGGTTTCTGATGAGTAGAAGAAAAATCATAGCTGAAGTGTTGGCCGACCGTTTTCCTCGGATTGCGAATCGTGTATTGGCATGTGAGGCTTCGCAAAGCGATTTTGCTTGGCTCAAGGAATACCGAAAACGCTCGGTCGATTGGGTGGCCTTGTGCGAGCGGTGGTTAGATGGAGTAGAACTCAACAAATACCAAGCGATTGCCCTGAGTGGTTTTGGAGATGGGCGTCATGTGATCGAGCTTTTGAAGCGAATTCCTAAAGGTAGCTATCTCTTTTGCATGGAGGAGAACGTCCCGCGTTTTTTAGCGGCCTGTGAGGACCCTGATGTAAGGGCTGTTTTGCAAGACCCTCGATTTTTCGTAGGGCTCGGTGAGCTGGGACAAGAGTATTTCGAATCCTTGTCGACATTTCCTGTTTTGGAGGTGGAAGGTGCGATGCCTTTAGTCTATTCGCCCTTGTTCGATGAAAATCCAGGTTACTATTCATCTGGGTTTAGCGAGTTTGCCAAGGCTTTGGAATATTGGAGACGCCTCTTTAATACTAATTTGAATGCATCCGGCGAGTGGCAAAGAAATACGTTTGAAAATGTTGTTCGTTTGATTGGAGCTCCTGACGTCGAGGTGTTTCGAAATACTTTCGAAGGGTGCCATATGATTATTGCGAGTGCGGGACCATCGCTCGACGAATCATTGGATCTTATTAGGCGAAGGCACGCTGACTGTATTGTTGTCGCAGTGAATTCTTCTTACCGCGCTTTGCGAAACGCAGGTATTGTCCCTCACTTCGTGTTGGCAGCGGATCCGTACGAGTATACAGCGAAAGGGTTTGCGGGGGTTGATTGCGATGGCACTGTTTTATTAGCGCCTTTTATTGTTTATCCTGAAGTTGTGAAACGGTTTGAGGGGCGAATTGCGTCGTGGTCCAAAAACAATGTTTTGGCGTCTTACCTGAGATTGCAGCTGGGACTTGGGTTTGGAAGTCAGGTTTTAGAACTCGGAACTGTGTCGGCTTGTATTTTTGATATCGCGGAAATTTTTGGCTGCAAGCGGCTGCTCTTTCTTGGGCAAGATCTTGGCTTCGTAGAAGACGATAAAATGCACGCCGGAGATACATTTTATGCGGATGACAATGCGAATACTGTTTCGACTGCCGCTACAGTGAAGATTGTTCCAGGCAATACGCTCGAATCCGTGAAAGTGGATGAAAAACTGGGCATCTATCTGAAGGCGTTCGAGTCGGTGGTTCGAAGTCGAAAGGGTGGTTCGGTCTCTTATTTAAACAGCTCGCGCCTGGGAGCGAAAATTCCAAGTATGGAATATCGGAACCTCGAAGAGGCGGAAAAATGGATTTCATGCGGCTCGAATGAACTGGATGAGCGTTTGTGTGCGATTCAACCCAAACTAGCCATTGAGTCGCGTTTTGTTGAGCTTGCCTTGGAAGAGATGAGAAAAATGAGAGCTTTCTCTGATTCTCTTTGCCGAAAATGTTTGGCAATGGCAATTGAGCTCGAAGCTAATTTGTCAGAGGAAGTGGATCGAGCGTTACTTGAAGTCAAATTGGCGGATGCGGAATCGTTGGAAAAAGAGCTGGAGGATGATTTTAAAAGAAACCCAAACCTCAATGTAGTGTTGAACGATGGAGCCCTCAAATACGAGTTGGTTGTGTGCAATCGAACGGTAAGGGCGATGGCCCAAGATCAGGATGCTCTGCAACTCGGCCTCAGAGAGCACCTCGAACATTTTTGGGCTATCGCGGAGGCTTGTTTCGTTTTTTCGAACTCAATTAGCCATGCTTTAGAGAAAAATACTCAGAGAATTGAGGCTTAGTATAGATGATTCTAACATTTTCTTAGAGGGAATTAGCAGATTTTTTCGATTGTGCGTTAAAGTTGCCTAATTCCTAACCGATAGGACAAAGAAGGATATATGGATTTTCAAGTCGCAGGTTTAGCAAGTGGATTCGATTGGAGCTCGTTAGTTGATCAACTAATGGAGATCGAACGTATTCCACAGCAGCGTATGCGGACTACGCAGACTGAAAATACCTCTAAGATAAGTGCATTAGACACGCTTAGCTCGAAGCTCACAGATTTGGAGAGCACATTGGGAAGCTTTGAAAGCGAATCTCTATATAATGCAAAGAATACGTCTTTATCTGATGAGACTTTGGATATCACTGCGAGCGCGAGTACTTCTGCCTCCGTTGGAAGTTATTCATTCAATGTCACTCAATTAGCCACGACTACCAAGCGGGTAGGAACGAGTGATGTTGGAGGTACAATGGGGGATGAATCTACGGTCTTAACGAATCTACACCTGAACGAAGATATTACCGAAGGCACATTTTCGATAAACGGACAAGATATCACAGTTGCAGAGACTGACACGTTGCAAGATGTGTTCGATGCTATTTCTATTGCTACGAGTGGTGTTGTTTCGGCTTCGTATGATTCAGGTGAGGACAAGATCACTTTAACAAGCTCGTCGGGCCAGCTAGAGCTAGGTTCTGATTCTGATGATAGCAATTTCCTTTCCGCGATGAGATTGGATCAGTTAGAGGTTGTGGATGCCGGCGGAGGAAGCTCTTCCATCACGAGTACAGTTGATCTCGGTGTGGTTGACCTAAACGATACGATCACTGATAGTGGAATCAGTAGTGGTTCGCCTATTACCGGATCTGGTACCTTGATTATTAATGGTGTATCCATAGATTTTGACGCAGATACTGAGAGCATGAGCTCATTGATGGCTAGTATCAACGAGTCGGATGCGAATGTCACTATGACTTACGATTCTGCGGCCGACCAATTTAAAATCGTCAATAACGAAACCGGTGCCTATGATATGCATATTTCGGATAGCGGCAACGGGATGTTGGCTGCTCTCGGACTAGATGGCGCGGCTGATGTTGGAGATGATATGGAATACAGTATCGACGGTGGCTCTACATTGAGCAGCCGTAGCAATAGTATTTCAAGCGACAGTCACGGCATCGATGGTCTGACTGTGACAGCATCCGAAACGGGGACGCAAACAATTGGAATTTCACGAGATTCTTCTGGTTTGGAAGAGGCAATCAATAGCTTCATCCTAGATTTCAATGATGTACAGGACTACATCTTGGAACAGACGAAGGTGGAGGTTGAAGACGACGAAGTTGAGACTTCTACGCTTTCGGGAAACCGAGAAGTCTCGAGCATAGATAGTAAGTTACGAAGCTTTGCATTCTCAGCGATCGAAGGTATGTCAGGCGACCTCTTTCGCCTAGAGCACCTCGGAATAGATTTTATTAGCGGAACTTCGAAGTTGGAAGTTAAGGACAGCGACGCTTTGAACAGTGCTTTGGAAGGAGATCTGAGCACTCTTCAGACATTCTTCATGGATGGAGATACCAGCTTCGCTGCTCGAATGAAAGACCTTGTAGAAAACTTTACCGCTGATGATGGTGTGTTGGATGTTCAGACGGAAACACTGACAAACCAGAATCAAAACATCGACGACCAGATCGCAGAGATGGAGCGTCGCTTAGAATTTCAAAGATCCGCACTGGAAGCGGGATTCATCGCCATGGAAACGGCTCAATCTAATATCAATAACCAATCCGCTGCACTCAGCTCTATTATAACTTAGTAGTAGACATTGGTTTAAGGTATGAATAGGGACGGTTATTTCCAAAGGCATGAAGTTTTCTGAATTCGCTTTTAGCGCGAAGGCGGCTGTCATAGTTGGCGCCTTAGCAACTCTCGTTTTGAGTGGCTGTTATACGCCCAAAAATCCGGATGCGATGCATACCAAGGGGCTTTTAGGACGCAAAACGCCTATGCGTGAAGTGACCAATGTACACGTAACGCAACTGCCAAAGCATCTACGGCGGGTAGCCATACTTCCATTTCACCCGGGTAACTACGAGCACATCGATTTTTCAGTAATGGAGCGAAATTTTATGATGGAGCTTGGAAAGCGAAATCTTTTTGAAATCGTTGAAGTCGAGGCAGATGAGATGATGGCTGAATTCGAGGAGGAAAGTTTTTCTTCGATTGAAAGTTTACCAGCGGAACTGCTTTCGAAGTTACACCAAATTTATGCCATCGATGGCATCTTATTAACAGATATAAGTTATTATCGTCCTTACCAGCCGGTTGGAATTGGTGTTCGTCTGAAGTTATTGGACGGCCGCACCGGCGAAATTGTTTGGGCGGTCGACGAGATTTTTGATTCATCCAGTCCTACGGTTGAGAATAGCGTAAAAACCTATTACCTGTCAGAATCATTAATTCAATACCCACTGAATGCCACAGACACGGTAATCCAAAGCCCAGCGAGATTCTCGAAATACGTGGCCCATTCAGTTTTTAATACAATTTCTTTACAAAAAGATTAAAGTTCTTCGGGAGAGAGTCGTTTCTTTAAACATAAAATTAACAGTAAACCTGAAGAAACCTTAAAAAGATAGTCATGAACATAAACACTAACAACTCAGCAGGACACATCTACGCGAACAACATGCCGCCTAAGCCAGCAGCAGGTGAGAAGGCGGATGCAGCAGCAAAGTCCGGACCTGCTCCGGTGGGACAAGATAAGGTAGAGCTTAACGCTTTGGACAAGCTGCGTGATCTTCCAGATGTGCGACCGGAAATGGTAGCGAAGGGCAAGGAGCTTCTCAATGACCCAGAGTTCCCTTCCAAAGAAATGATAGATTCAATCGCTAAACTTATCGTACCGTTTGACGATGAGTAATTGATACTAAGAAAGTAAGACAGGATTCACCATCCTTAGTCAGTATATTAAATTATCATTGACCGTATGAACCCTAAAGCAGCCTCTTATAAAAAAGCAGCAATCTTATCAGCTAGTCCCGAGAGACTCATCCTAATGCTTTTTGATGGAGCTATGGATGCTATGAATCGCGCTAAGGAAGGGTTCAAAATCGAATCGCTCAAGGAACGCAATGAAGCGATCAGCAATAATCTGATCAAGGCGCAGAATATATTCTCGGAGTTACAGCGATCCTTACGAATGGATAAAAAGAGTGAGTTCTCAGAGCGCATGTACGGTCTTTATAGCTTTTATACTGATAAGCTAAATGAAGCGAATTTTAAAAAAATCGAAGAGCCCATTGATACAGTTCTACGGATGTTTCAGGAAATCCGAGACGCCTGGGCGGAGATGCTCACAAAGCAGACGATGAAAGCCGAAGTCGTTAGTAGGAACCAAGCCGGTGGAGTGGGCGGCGGAATCTCGTTGCGAGCATAAAATCTTGGCAAAACCATAAAAAGAAAATGAATTGAACTCAGCTAGCCCAGCTGAGTTTTTTTATTTTTGCTATTCACCCGCTGGAGCACTGTATTATTCTAGAAATGAGTGAACGTCCGAAGCAAGTTGTATTGCTAGAAGCCTACGAAGAATTGACCCGAAAAGAATCGGTGTGCTTACGTGAAGCGAACATAGAGGTCGCTCTAGAGGTGCAGGCGAAGAAGGCGAAATTGCTCGATAAGATAGCGGAGCTACAGAAAACCTCGCCACTGAACGGGGACATTGAACCTTCGTTTAGCGAAAAAGTCGCAGAACTAGAGAGTATTGAGATTTCGAATGCTCAAGTGTTGGAAGAGGCTATGAAGAAAAACCGCGACGTTTACCGCATAGTGACTAAGCGAAGCGATTCTGCAGGAAAAGTTCGCAATGCATATGGAATTTCCAAATTGGAACGTAAGGCGCCAAGCTCTTTACGGGGCCAAGCCTAAATCGTTCGAATTGCTGGAGCATGAGCGACGATAAGGAAAATAAAGATATTCCCTATGGAAGACAGTGTATCGATGATGCGGATATCCAAGCAGTCGTCGATGCTTTAAAGTCGGACTATATTACTCAAGGACCTCGGGCTTCTTGGTTTGAGGATGCCTTAAAAGAAGTTTCTGGAGCTCAATATGCAATTTTTGTTTCCAGCGGTACCGCCGCACTGCATTTGACGATTCTTGGCTTGGGGTTGAATGAGGAACATTTCGGCGTTGTCCCAGCCATAACGTTTGCGGCGACAGCCAACTGCTTGAGATATGTGGGTGCAGATGTGCGTTTTTGCGATACGGATTCGGTGTCGGGAATTGCTTCTGCGAAACATTTTGAGACCGCAATTTTAGGCAATGAAAGACCCCACCTTTCGCTAAAAGCATTACTTCCCGTTTCAATGTCGGGTCGTGTTGGTGAGCTAGAAGCTATAAGGAAATTGGCAGATTCTTACGATGCGTTTGTGATTGAGGATGCCGCTCATAGTATTGGAGCGACTTATACGAATAGTCAGTCCGTTTCGTTTTCTAGCGGGTCGTGTAGTCACAGTGATGCTGCAATTTATAGTTTTCATCCGGTGAAGCATGTGTGTGCGGGTGAAGGAGGTGCGATCCTTACGAACGATGTGACCTTGGCCAAACGAGTTCGAGCGCTGCGCTCTCATGGAATAGAGCCTGTATTCAAAGAAGGATCTAGGGACCGCTGGAAATATGCTCAATCAGAATTAGGATTCAACTATCGAGCTACGGAAATGCAGGCAGCTTTAGGGGTGAGCCAACTTAAAAAATTGGATGGGTTTTTAGAGAGCCGTCGTAATCTAGCTCGCAGATATTCGGATGCTTTTAATTGTGAGGTATTTCATGGGATTCTCTCGAATTATCACCCGGATGATGGTTGTTCGTGGCATTTGTACGTTGTACGTTTTCGAGATTCTAACTTACGCGAGCAAGCTTATGATTATCTACACTCTCATGGAATCAAGGTGCAAGTGCATTATATACCAGTGTATCATCACCCGTATTACGATAAAGTTGATCCGGGGCTTTTCCCTGGAGCGGAGGAGTTTTATGGAACATGCTTAAGTCTTCCTTTGTACCCGAGCTTGTCAGTGGAAGAGCAAGATCGAGTGATCGATGCCTTGCGATTATTTTGTCAGTCAATTTAAGGAGAGCCAACTATGCAGATTGCGTTTTTGTGTGAATTTGGTGGGGCTCATGGTTGGGGACATTTGATTCGTTGCACTGCGATGGCCCAAGCGGCGAGCTCTTTAGGGTGGCGTACTATTCTCGTTGCCGATGGGCCATGCGAACGTATGCCGCAGGAGGCAGAGGAAGCGTTTGACTCATTTGAATTTGTGGGATCATTCGATTCTTTGCCGGAAAGCGTTTTGAATTCTGATGTTTTGTTTGCCGATTTTATGTATCGAGAAAACGAATTTTACCACTCGATACAGCGTTCATTTATTGGAAAAGGTGAGTTAGGGAAAGTTTTTGTTGCTACGGATGATATGCAAAAACGTCGAATGGACGCAGTCGATATCGTGGTAAATCCAGAGATTGGTTTGAA
Organism: Puniceicoccaceae bacterium K14; assembly: GCA_022538095.1. GTDB lineage: Bacteria > Verrucomicrobiota > Verrucomicrobiia > Opitutales > Opitutaceae > JAKYXN01. The sequence goes on from JAKYXN010000009.1 coordinate 74,153, forward strand.
TGAAACGGCCTATGAACCCAAAAAGTACCAATTGCTCGGCGAAAAATATTGTTATCTACGTCGTGGGTTTTCGAAAACGAAGAAACGTTTGATCGAATTGGATCTAGATAAACCGGTTCCAATTTTCGTTATGATCGGAGGAACCGACCCTTGGAATTTATCGGCCCCTGTTTTACGAGAATTGGCTGCGAGCAGTCGGTATTCGTTTTCACCGACACTTTTAAGTGGGGAAAAAACTGATCAGCTTGGAAATTTGAAAGAGTGTTTTGCGTTGTTTCCGCATTTTCGTTGGGTGACCTCAATTTCTAGTAACGAAATGGCCGAACTTATGTCGAGCTGTGCTCTAGGAGTTACCGCATGCGGGTCCTCAGTGTTTGAAATGGCAGCATTGAATATTCCGTTTGTTGGGCTTTCTATTGTCGATAATCAAACGGCAACGGCTCGGAAAATTGAAACGAATTGGAAGCTGCCGATTCTACACTTAGAGGATAGAAAAGAAGGACAACCGATCGGTGTTGTGTCAGCGGTAGAATCCTTGTTGGAAGATTCTTCAAGATTTTCGCTTCCCTATTCCTCAGTTGATACCAGTGGATGTAATCGTATTATGGATGTCGTTAGAGATTGCCTAGCTGATAAGGTCCAAACGTAGGGCTCCAGCTCGCTGGATGCCACGGATCGTTAAGATCACAGAATGTCTTCTTGTTTTAGGGGTGTGCCTGCTTCGAGATGTTTGTTCGCTCTTTTCCCTAAGATGTTTTTCCATTCCTTGGGAGGAAGACCGAAAGAGGGCCGCACGATCTTTAAATTATCAATACTAAGAATTTCGTCTTTGTTAATGTTTTTGGATACGTAAATAGATCTCCGAAATTTTGTTTGATCGACATCTTGCTGAGTCGTTCCAACTTGGGAGCATCCAAGAGCGGCATGAGTGTTACGTGCCTGAGTCACTAGTTGAGCGAATTCATCCGGTTCGATTGAAAATCCGGCGTCAATGCCACCGGCTGCGCGATCATCCGTAAAATGTTTTTCGATGACGCGAGCTCCCAGTGCAACTGAAGCGATCGCTATTTCATTGGTAATGCAATGATCTGATAAACCGGTTGGGCAATTGAATCGTTTAGCGAGGGTTGTTATAGAATTTAAGTTGAAGCTCTTGGGCTGAGCTGGGTAAGAGCTGATGCATTTTAGAAGAACGACGTCGGGGCAGCCGTTGTCTTTTAAGGCTGCGATGGCTTCCTCTATCTCACCTTCGGTAGCCATTCCAGTACTGAGAAGGGTGAGCTTCTTTTGTTGTCCCACCTTTTCTAAAAGGGGAATGTGGGTGACTTCGAAGGAAGATACTTTGTAGATTTGCGGTTGTAGTGTCTCTTCGATGAAATCGACTGAGGTTTCGTCGAAGGGCGTGCTTAGTATTTCAATACTGAGCGATCGTGCAAGTTTTGCTAGGGGCTCGTGCCATTCATAAGGAGTGGCTGCTTCTTGATAAAGCTCGTAGAGCGATCTTCCATCCCAGAGTCCGCCGCGTACCATGAATTCTTCGTTTTTACTCGGAAGGGTGAGTGTGTCGGCTGTGTAAGTCTGTAACTTTACGGCGTCGGCTCCGGATTTAGCTGCGAGACGAACGATTGTTTCCGCAGTCTCGTAGGATTGGGCGTGATTACCCGACATTTCCGCAATGACAGTCGGTGGCTTGTTTGTATCCAGAATTCTATCAGCGAGATTGTCGCTCATTAGATTTGGTTGAACTCGTCAATGAAGCTGCTGATGTAATTTCTAATTTGCTCTACGTTGATGCGTTGAGCGTTGTTTTCGCTATCATAGCTAAAGCGTTCAGGTACAGTTGATCCTTTGTAGCGGCCTCGTTTGTAATTCCAGGATGCGTTGGCGGGCTCGATAATGAAGCGGTTCTTTTGTTCGATGGTGTAGCTCCATTCGTCTGATGGAACGAGCCCTTCGTGCATCTTTTCTCCGGGCCGAAGACCTATGTCTACGATTTTTGCCTCGGGAGCGATTGCAGTAGCAAGATCTCCAATTGTGCAGCTTGGCATTTTTGGAATAAATATTTCACCGCCACTCATATCTTCTAGAGATTGAAGAACGAAGTTTACGCCTTCGTTGAGCGTTATAAGAAAACGGGTCATCTCAGACTTTGTAATCGTTAGTTTTCCTTCTTCTTTTTGTTTGAGGAAAAGGGGGATTACGGATCCGCGGCTACCGACGACGTTTCCATAGCGTACAACGGAGTAGCGAGTTTTGCGGCGTCCGCTGTAGCTGTTGCCTGCAATGAAGATCTTATCGGAACAGAGCTTAGTGGCTCCGTAGAGGTTGATTGGGTTGACTGCTTTGTCTGTGCTAAGAGCAATGACTCGCTTTACCCCTTGGTCTAAGGATGCTTCCACCACATTCATTGCACCGTTTATATTCGTTTTAATGAATTCGTGCGGATTGTATTCTGCAGCAGGAACTTGTTTGAGGGCGGCGGCGTGAATCACTATGTCCACGTCTGTCATGGCAAGTTTGAGACGATCTTTGTCCCGGACATCCCCTAAAAAGAAACGCAGTTTCTTACTATTGAACTCTGGAGAAGCGGCCATTTCGGACTGCTTGAGTTCGTCGCGCGAGAAGACGATTACTTTGCTTGGATTGTGATTTTCAAGTATCTCGCGACAGCAGGATTTTCCAAAGGAACCGGTGCCGCCTGTGATTAATATCGTTTTGCCTTCTAGCATGGATTGAATGAGGAATGTGAGGAAGTAAGTGGAGTATGCGAGACTAGTTAATGGGAAATGGAATACATGCGAGACTGTTTGATCCGTTTTTTACAATTTAGGGTTTCGCAAGTTCGCGATTATTATTCAAGATTTGTATAATTAATGACTTCACTGGTGAAAAGGTACTTTGAAGGCGAACAGCAAATCCCAATTTTGAACAATAAAAACTAACCCGAATTATGACTTTGGAAAGAATTCTCATCCTAGACGATGAGCTCGTAATTCGTAAAGCTCTGGAAGAGCAACTGAGGCGAAAGCGCTTCTCGGTGTGCAGTGTTTCCACTTTGAAGGAGGCGGAAAATCATTTGAGAAAAGATGAGTTTGATTTGCTCTTTTTGGATGTGCACCTCCCGGATGGAAATGGGACCGAAATTTTGGAGAAGATTGCGAACATTCCTAATAGCCCGCTTGTGGTGATGATTACCGGGTACGGTACCGTTGAGTCGGCAGTGAGTTGCATGCGTGCGGGAGCCTTTGATTATATTATCAAACCTTTCTCTTCTTCTCAGATAGATGTTTTGATGAAGAAGGCGCAGGATTATCGTCAGATGGTTAAGGTAAATGAGTACCTTTCTAATGAGCAAGCTGATGGGGTTGAGCTTATAGGCAAGAGCGAACCAATTGTCCGCTTGCAAGACATGGTTAAAAAAGTCGCTCCGACTGAGGCTACGGTACTAATCTGTGGTGAAAACGGAACAGGTAAGGAACTTGTGGCAAGCGAGTTATACCGTTCAAGTGCCCGACGGAGTGCACCTTTTATCAAGGTAAATTGCGCTGCTGTTTCGGAAACTCTGATTGAGAGCGAGTTCTTTGGGCATGAGAAAGGGTCTTATACGGGAGCAACTCAAAGACGAGAAGGGCGTTTCGAACTCGCAGATGGCGGGACTATTTTGTTGGACGAAATTAGTGAAATTTCGCCGAAGGTGCAGGCGAAGCTGTTGCGTGTTTTGCAAGAACGCGAATTTGAGCGAGTAGGTGGTAACAAAACGATTAAGGTCGATGTGCGCGTGATCGCGACGACTAACCGCGACTTGTTGAAATCGGTGGAGAGAGGAGAATTTCGCCAAGACCTTTACTATAGATTGAACGTATTTCCAATTCACGTCCCACCGCTTCGCGAACGCTTGGGCGATATCACGCTACTAGCTAAGAATTTTCTACAGAAGTTGTCCCGTAAGCACGGGAAGAAGCTAACAGGCTTTGAATCGGATGCACTGCGTAGCATCGAACGTCACGATTGGCCGGGCAATGTGCGGGAGCTGCAAAATACGATTGAGAGAGCTGTTATTCTTTCAGAAGACGATTCCAAGGTGGCGGTTTCTAGCTTGGGGCTCGTTATGGCGACTGCCTCGACGAACGTCCCAGCTCCAGTGCCTGGAGTATTGACTGAGGTTGCTGCGTATTCAGGAGGAGGAGATTCTTCGGGTCTTGGTACGCCTACTTCTATTCCTGAAGAGGTTACTCCGAGCGTACCGGTTTTGAGCTCTGAGCCCGTCTCACTAGAGGAAATCGAAAAGCGTCATATCTTAGCGACTTTAGAATCAACCGACGGAAATCGTACCCGAGCGGCGAAGATGCTTGAAATTTCGATACGTACTCTACGAAACAAGATCGCACTGTACCGTAAGGATGGGGAGTATATCCCAGGCGAGGAATAAGGAAAGAACATTTGAATTGTTTGTTTGTGGCTAAACAAGCTTACCGCGTAGCTGTAGGTACGTGCATGTGTTTAGCATGCTTTCTCTAGGGGGCATATCGATTGTTCACGCTTTTTTGACTCAATCGATAACATTTCCCTCTAAACCTTTTCGGAAAGCAAACGATATAAAAGGGATAAATCTCAATATCCTGAAAATGCAGCAGACTTTCCCAATCAATGATAAAGACCTCGAAGCCTTGGCGAACAATGCTCTGACGACTGTTTTTGATACGATGTTGGATACGAAAGTATCCCTTAATGAAAGTATCATACTTGAGAGCGAATCGTACAATAAAGGTCTCGTTCTCCCTTTAGACACTACTCAACCTCTCGTGACGGGGACTGTCGGTTTTATCGGAAAGCTAACAGGAATAATATATATTTTCATGAATTTGCCGTTTGCAGAGAAACTGACTTGCAAGCTTCTAGATATGGAGCCGGACGATTTGGACAGTGAATCAACGGAAACGGTAAATGATGCGCTTGGAGAACTTACGAATATGATCGTGGGTACCTTCAAGAATGAGCTAAGCGACAAAGGATTCCATTGTCGAATGACAATCCCATCGATTCTTCGTGGCTCAAACTACACGATCGAACCGGTAGAAGTTGCTCTCCGACGCATCTATCAATTTGAGTGCGAAGGCAGCCCCTTCGTAATCGATATATTAATGAAAGAAGAAGACTAATTCCCCCTAAATTATAGCCATGCGATTAAAGATTCTCACAGTTGACGACTCAAAAACAGTCCGGATTATCGTAAAGAAGTCCTTCAAGACGTTCGATTGCGAAGTTCACGAAGCCCAAAACGGTGTGGAGGGACTAGCAATGGCCGCCAAAATCAATCCCGATGTAATCCTTCTGGATATTACAATGCCAGTAATGGATGGCGTTGAGATGCTGACTAAACTCAAGTCTGATCCGACGTTGAAGTCGATTCCAGTTATCATGCTCACGGCAGAAGCTGGACGCGAAAACGTTATGAAGATCGCTAAGATCGGAGTGCGTGACTACATCGTTAAACCATTTAAAGAAGAGGTGCTCCAAGACAAGGTTAGCCGCGTAGTTGACCTCAGACCAGCAGGTGAGGCTGAGCCGGTGCAAAAGAAGATCGACGATCCGATTGACATCCTTGTAGTGGATGACAAACCAGCGATCATCGAACAGATAAAATCTGGATTTTCACACACACCTTGGAATGTTCACGGGGTTTCGTCAACTGGCGAGGCGATCGATTTTTGCCAAAAGAATGTTCCTGATTGTATCATCATTAGCCTTTCGATTCCTGAAGACGCAGCGATCACGCTTTTCCGTATCATTCGTTCGAATGCAAAGACCAAGTATGTTCCATTGTTCGGTCTTTCAGTGAAGACTGCAATAGAAGAGCAACAGCGTGCTCAGCAAGCCGGATTCTCAACGATTATAAGTAAGCCAATCGACTTCGAAGATCTAGAGAATAAAATTGGCAAGGCAGTTAATCTCGATGCGTCTGGAAAATACTTCAAGATGGACGGTACTTTCATGACGGTGAAGCTTCCAGGTACCTGTAATGCAGGAGTGGTGAATGATGTAAGCGCTCACTTGAAGGAGAAGACTAGCGAAGCGGTGAATTCAGGGATTTCTAACGTCGTATTCGATGCTCAAGAAGTTAAGAGCCTCAATATGGATGTAATCAAATTACTACTTCAATCCATGAAGATGTGCCGCGACCTCAGTTTAAAATATGCTTTAGCGGGTAACGCTCAAATCAAGGACGACAGCCGCAAGTTCGAAGAGTCCAAAGATTGGATATTTTGTGACACAGTGGCGGATGCCAAAGCGACACTTTAGTCTTATTCATTAAATTAGTATAGTTTAGGGGAGGCCTACCGGAGACGGTAGGCCTTACTTATTTAAAAAAACGGAAATCCGACGAGGTCGAAAAAATAGTTTGATGGCAGTTTTTTTGTGAGTAACTTCGGGGAATGGAAGATTTAGGAGTCTGCTTGATTTTCAAAGACAGTGCCAAGTATTTGGAAGAGTGGTTATTGTTTCACTATGTTCAAGGAGCTCGAAAATTCTACCTTTACGACAATGAGTCTCAAGATAACTGGAGGTCAATCGTTCAACCCTGGGTGAAGCTAGGCTTGGTGGACGCTGTCACGTATCCAGGATATTATGTACAGCAAGAAGCTTACTGCGAGTGCCTCGAAAAGGCAAAGGGTGAAGTGAAGTGGTTAGCTTTTATTGATGATGACGAATTTTTCTACCCTGAGGTAAGGGAACCCTTAATCAGCGTATTAAACGAATACGAATGTCACGCAGGAGTTGCCGTATCATGGATCCTCTACGGAAGTGGAGGGGCGAAAGAGTACCAGAATGAGTGGGTAATCAAGCGTTTTACAAACTGTTTGGAGAACCCTGACCCACATGTTAAATGTATTGTTCGACCAGAGAGAGTGACCCGCTCTATCTGTGTCGGGCATATGTTCGAAACTGTCGGCGGTTATGATATTGTGGATGAAAATTATCGACCACTGACGGAGGCAATGAACCCTACACCAACTACTTCAAAATTACGAATAAACCATTACCTCGTAAAATCTTGGGATGAGTGGGAAGAACGTCGGAATCCCACATTAGCCGGAGAACGTTATGTAAATCCTATACCGAAGCCCGAATGGCAGAAGTCTGACCTTGTTTGGTCGCGTGCGAAGGACTGGACAGTTCTCAGATATTTAGAAGAAATGGAGAATGCGAGGCGAGAGCTTTTAGACCGCGAATTCTAAATAGGCTTGGGCTCTTATTTCGGTTTTACCTATTATTTGGCCTCCAGCATGGGATATGAAAAGAGTATCCAAATTATTGTTTCTTTTCTAGTGTTTTCATCGCGGAATTCTCATGTTCGTTCTATTGGTGTCAATGGTCATGGGGCTGTTGCCCAAACCAACTATTTGTTAAGTCTGTGCGCTTTTTGACTGGATACAACTAGGTATCGCACCTAGTTTATCAGGCATCATGATGGGCAAGCACGAGAAGCAGAAGAACCTTTTCAGCTATGGGATCGATCTGGATAAGCGGATCCGGAAAAACAACCCACTTCGCAAGGTTCTTGAAGTTGTGGATTTTTCCTTCGTTCGAGAAGAGGTCAAGGATAAGTATGGATCAAATGGTCACGTCGGCCTCGATCCGGAAGTGATCCTTAAACTAATGTTTTTGTTGTTTTGGGATAATATTAAGAGCGAACGCGAGCTCGTGAGAATATTGTCCGAACGGCTCGACTACTTATGGTTTATTGGATACGGAATCGACGACGAAATTCCAGATCACAGCGTGCTTTCTAAAGCCAGAAGAAGATGGGGCCAGGAAGTCTTCGAATCGATGTTCGTTCGCAGCGTAGCCCAGTGCGTAGAAGCGGGTATGGTCGGGAAAAGCAAGATGCATGTCGACGGAAGCTTGGTCGCTGCCAACGCTTCGGTTAATTCGGTCGTGAAAAGCGACCCCGAGATGATTGATCGCTTGAGAGAAGTCTACGGAGCGCAGGAAGCGAAGCTCGAGATGGCTAAGGGCGTCACAAAGGGGAAAATTCCAGAAAATAGAAAATTGTTAAGCTCGACGGATCCGGACAGCGCCTGCGTGCGCAAGAAAAGCGGCGGCCAGTCGCTTCCGAGGTATAAGGTTCATCGGGCAGTCGACGACCTTCATGGAGTGATTACCGCCACTGAAACGACGCCGGGAAACGTAGAGGAAAATGCAATACTAAAGCCAATCATTGAACAGCACGAACGAAACGTAGGCTGCAAGCCCTCTGTAGCGATTGCCGACAGTCAGTATGGAACGGCCGAAAATTACCGAAATCTAACGGCCATGGGAGTCTCCACTCATATGGCGCCATACGTCAAAGGACGACGCGGATCTCTCTATGCAATCGACAAATTCCTCTACGATAGAAGTCGCGATGCTTACCTTTGCCCTGCGGGTAATTATTTGAATCCAAAAACTGCGGACAAAATTCGAATGGGAATGCAGTACATCGCTCGAAAAGAACTCTGCAACGCATGCCCGCTCAAAAGAGAGTGCACAAACTCCAATGCCGGAAGAATAGTACTCAGACGGTGGGGACAGGACTTGATCGACGAAGGCATTGCCGCAAGCCGAACCCGTCAAGCTAGATCAGATCGAAAGCGACGAATGTGGCTGATGGAAGGAAGCTTCGCCCAATCGGCGAACTTACATGGCTTTAAGAGATCTAGATGGAGACGAATTTGGCGTCAACGTATCCAAGATCACATTATCGAATCCGTTCAGAATATCAAAATCCTAATATCTCGAGCGATCGAGCCGCAAAATGCAGAGACCGTGCGGCAATGTCTCCGTTTTTCGAATAATCTCGTCCATTCGGTGGTATTGACAGCCGTCTCCCTGCAATTTACTGCGAGCCATGAAGTTCAGCCAAACTGAAACGTATAAAACAAACCTTCGGTTTGAAGCCTTTGAACGGTACTTTAAAACCTGATTATCCCCTTTGGGCAACAGCCCCTCATTGCTTGTGTTTTTCAAAAATTGGAAGCTTGAGGCAGTAAGTCTTCATGAACAAGGACTACTTGGAGTTTGCAGAAAAAATGGGGAAATAAAATGTGAATTATTTTTTCAATACGATACAAACGAATTGATTATCAATACCACGAAGCGAATGTTTCTTATTTGAGCTTTTGTTGTATTGTGTTTGCCTGGCCTACTGCGTATAATGTACAGGAATTTGGGCCATATGCCATCGCTTCGACATTCGCCCGATTGAGTATTATCATTTGTATGTTAATCTTTTTGAGAGGATTGGCTTGATTTTACTCGGAGGAAATGAATTCACTTTAACTAAAAAAAATCTAACCGATAAATTAGTGTAATTTTGTTTAGTGGAATCGGAGACGAAAAGAATATATGACTTATCGCAATGATATTGATGGACTACGGGCAATCGCTGTTTTACCGGTGATTCTTTATCATGTTGGATTAGGCTTCTCTGGGGGCTTCCTCGGAGTAGATGTCTTTTTTGTTATTTCGGGCTACTTGATAACAGGTATCCTGTTGAAGGATATGGCGGCGGGTTCATTTAGTCTCGCCCGTTTTTGGGAAAGGAGAATTCGACGGATCTTTCCGGCCCTTACTGTAGTTACTTTAGCGTCGATGATCGCTGCGTGGTTTCTATTGTTTCCGGATGATTTTGTTGATTTTGGTAAATCTGCTTTAGCACAAGTATTCGGAGTTGCTAATATCCATTTTTGGATGGGTTCTGGCTATTTTGAAGGAGCATCGGAGCTGAAACCGTTTTTGCATTACTGGTCGTTGGCTGTGGAAGAGCAGTTCTATGTTGTTTTGCCTTTCTTGCTGATGGGGCTGTTTAAGTTTGTTAGGGTAAGGCTTACTCAAGTAATTTTTCTTCTATTGCTGGGATCGGCACTTGTTGGGTTTGTCGCTACTTGGTATAAACCTGGTGCATCATATTTTCTATTGCCCAGTCGCGCTTGGGAATTACTCGCGGGGAGCCTGTTGGCTGTGCGGCAATTCTCTTCGAATGCAAAGGAAGAAACCCTGGTTCGAAATCAGATTTTGTGTGAAGTCATCGCTGCTTTGAGTTTTGTCGTACTCTCAGTTTGCTATTTTGCTTACAATACGAGTACGCATTTTCCAGGGCTTGGAGCCTTGATTCCGGTTTTGGCGACCTCACTTATTATTTGGTCTGCAGAGCGAAATCAGACAATTGTATCCAAATTTTTGTCTTTATCTCCTATTGTTTTTATCGGCAAAATCTCATATTCGCTCTATCTTTGGCATTGGCCGCTGATTGTGTTTCATAAACATTGGAAGCTTGAGCCTGCAAGCCCTCTTGAGCAAGGGCTCCTTGTCGTGGCATCGTTTGGGTTCGCTATTTTGTCTTACTATCTTGTAGAAAGCCCTTTTCGTGGTAAAAAGATCTTCACAAGGAGATCAAGTGTTTTCAAGGCGTTTGCGGCTACGTCTGGATTAGTTACTGCACTCGGCGTATGCATACTGGCAAATCAAGGATACAAAACTAGAATTGCGGAAGAGCATTTGAGGTTTGCTGAGAAAATGTTCGAAGTAGACCCAAATTTTAAAAACTCTAGTTTGGAAGATATAAGAAGAGGAAATATTCTAAGTCTAGGTAAAAGTAATCCTGGAAAAGAGGATACTTCTAAAAGAACTGACCTCATTGTTTGGGGTGACAGCCATGCGTTGGCATTGTTGCCGGTACTAAATCAAGTTGCGGAAAAATCATCAGCCAAAATTCTTTACTCTTGCTATGAAGGGATAGTTCCTTTGGTCGACTATGAAACGACAAACCCGTCAAAGGACCTTAAAAAATTGTCGCTTCCCTTGAATGAAGCAGTTGCCAGTTATATAGAAAAGCACAAGCCTAGAAATGTCCTCTTGATAGCATATTGGACACAAGGAAGTATTGAGACTGAAAAAGGGTGGGACTATTTCGCTGAAAAATTGGAAAAAACGGCGAAACGAATGTTGGAAACGGGTACTAATGTTTACATAATGAGAACGGTGCCAGTATATGTTGGAGATTTGCCAAAGAAATTGGTGCAATCTTCAAAAGCGGGAAGGGATCTTAGAAGCGCGGGGATGGCAGTCGATCATTACCACGAGCGTTCTAGCCATCAAGATCGAGCATTTTCGATTGTTGAAAAATTGGGGGTGAAATTATTGGACCCTGAACCGTATTTAACAGACGAAGGCAGGTGTATAGTTGTTCATGACGATGAACCAGTTTATTTTGATAATATGCATCTCACGATAAACGGGAGTCAACTAGTGAAGCCCATGTTCGAAGATTTTATCGAGTCTTGCGAGTAAGGGGTACCTCTCGACTATTGAAGTATTTGTTTCTTGGTCGTTGTCCGGTTTTTCGACTAGAATATTAGCTTCGTTATAACGAGTGTACTGGTCTAATGGATTCATTAGTTCATAAAACCTAGCAGCAAAGGAGCTACAAATGCGACTCCTGCCACTGTAAAAGTATTTCGTATAACGGTTAAGCTAAGTTTTATTTCCCAGCTTTTTTAGACCAGCTGTCTCGTAAGCCAACAGACTCGTTGAAAACCATTTTTGTATCCGTGGTGTCAGGATCAACTACATAGTAGCCTTTGCGCTCGAATTGGAATGCCTCGCCGATTTTGGCATTTTTCAATTCGGGTTCGCCGTAGATGGTGGAGACTGTTTCGGAATTCGGATTGAGATTATCGATGTAGGTTTGTCCTTCTTCGACATCGTCAGGAACTGTCTTGGTAAATAGTTGCCCGTAATTACGGGCTTCGATTTCGACATTCTCAGAAGCGCTGACCCAATGGATCGTCCCTTTGACTTTGCGATTGTCTGGCGTGGAGCCTCCGCGTGACTCAGGATCGAAGGTAGCAATAATTTCTGTAATGTTCCCTTCGTCGTCTTTTACTACGCTGGTACACGTGATATAGCACGCGTAGCGAAGACGAACTTCGCGACCAATTCCAAGGCGGAAAAATTTTCGTGGTGGGTTTTCCATGAAGTCGCCTCGTTCGATATAGATTTCTTTCGTAAGGGGAACCTTGCGTGTTCCCATTTCTGGGTTAGCTGGATGATTGGGGCCTTCGTACCATTCCGTTTCGCCTTCAGGGAAATTCTCGATAGTCACTTTGACTGGATCTAGTACAGCCATACGACGGTGAACTTTAGCTTCGAGATCTTGGCGAAGGCAGTATTCGAGGAGTGAGTACTCGTTGAGGCGTTCGCGTTTTGCGACACCTGCGCGATAACAAAATTCATTGATGGCGTCTGCTGTATAGCCACGTCTCCGGAATCCGGATATCGTAGGCATACGTGGATCGTCCCATCCGCGGACGTGGCCTTCATTGACGAGTTGAAGGAGCTTTCGCTTGCTGGTGAGAATGTACTCCACATTTAAGCGAGCGAATTCGATTTGGCGTGGTGTGTGGGGAACTGGAAGATTTTCAATAAACCAATTATATAATGGGCGATGGAATTCGAATTCAAGAGAGCAGAGGCTGTGTGTGATCCCTTCGATAGCATCGCTTTGACCATGGGCGAAATCGTAGGAAGGGTAAATTTTCCATTTGTTTGCCGTGCGATGGTGTGGCGTATGCATAATTCGGTAAAGAACAGGATCACGCATATTCATATTCGCGTGAGCCATATCGATCTTTGCTCGAAGGACTTTGCTTCCTTCTTCGAATTTCCCAGCTTTCATTGCTTCGAGGAGCTCTAGATTCTCTTCTGGGGTTCGGTCGCGGTAAGGAGAATTTTTTCCTACTTCCGTTAGAGTGCCGCGGTATTCGCGCATTTCTTCAGGAGTCAGATCGTCGACATACGCTTTCCCTTCCTTAATTAAATGTATCGCCCAATCGAAGAGTTGGTCAAAGTAATCAGAAGTGAAATACAGATGATCTTTCCAGTCGGCTCCTAGCCAAGATACATCTTTTTTGATCGCCTGTACGTATTCATCTTCTTCTTTCGCCGGGTTTGTATCGTCGAAACGAAGGTGGAATCTACCATTGTAATCTTTAGCGATGCCGTGTGATACTTGAATGGCGAAGGCGTGACCAATGTGTAGGTAGCCATTGGGTTCCGGTGGAAAACGTGTGACGATTTGTTCGTGCTTGTTCGCAGCGAGTTCTTCGTCGATAAAATCACGAATAAAATTGGATGGCTTTTCTTCTTCTTCTGACATTGTGAAGGGAGTTATGCGGAGTGAGTTTCGATGAATGTGTTCAAGCGAGAAACGACGCGTTCCTTACCCAATACTTCTAGCATCGGGAGAAAGTCGGGACCTGAATTAGTACCACTGAGAGCGAAACGTACTACTGGGAACCAAGCGAAGGGCTTGAGCTCTTTTTCTTCAGCTAAACTAAGGAAGATCGCTTCGATTTTTTCTGCCGTCCATTCTTCGAGTGATTTGAGCGGTGGGGTTATTTCTTGGATACGGAGAACAGCTTCTCCTTTCATGACTTTCTTCTGAGCTTTTTCGTTGATGGCAAAAGCGTCGCTAAAGAAAAAGGCGGCGAAGCTAGGCAGGTTCTCGAAACTATCGATCTTTTCTTGGCAAAGACGGAGAGCTGCTTGGAGGTATTCTTGATCTGTGGAATCGTCTACAAGTGATTCTTTGCGAAGGGCCGAGGTCGCAGCTTCGGAGTATTTTTCGATTGGCAGTCGCTTCATATGCTCGAAGTTGATGTGAGACATCTTCTTCTCATCGAAGCGGGCGCCGCCTTTTTGAATATCTTTGATTTCGAAACGCTCGGTGAGCTCATCTATGCTCAGTACTTCTTGATTGTCTTTAGTAGACCAGCCAAGAAGAGCGACGAAGTTCGTCACTGCTTCAGGTAGGAAATCACGTTGTTTATATTCTTCGATGAGCGCGCCTTTGTCACGTTTGGACATCTTGCCTTTGCCGAGCTTTGGATCCTTGAGGATCATCGGCATGTGAGCGTAGATCGGTGGAGTGATGCCAAAAGCATTGAATAGCTCCACGTGCTTAGATGTATTTGGTAAATGATCTTCGCCTCGAAGTACGTGAGTGATGCCCATTGCAATGTCGTCCACAACATTTACGAAATGAAACGATGGGTCTCCATTGGAGCGTACTATTACGAAATCGCGTTCTTCACGGCGGGTTACCTTACCGCGGATAAGGTCTTCGATTACGACTGGCTGTGACTCTACCTTCTCGACCTCTGCTTTGTGGTAGTCGTCGTATTCAGTGAAGCGTTCGCCTTCGAGCTTGAAGAAAATCGCACCATCTTTCTCGTACGTGCGGCCAGCATCTTTGAGCTTTTTGAGATAATCTTGATAGATGTCTCCCCGTTGGCTTTGAAAGTAGGGACCGTAATCGCCCCCGACTTCCGGACCTTCGTCCCAGTCAAGGCCTAGCCAGCGTAGCCCATCGAGAAGCTCTTGCAAAGCAGCTTCTGTGTTGCGTTCCTTGTCCGTATCTTCGATCCGGAGAACGAAGGAGCCGCCTGTCTTGCGGGCGTACAGCCAGTTGTAAAGGGCTGTGCGGGCGGTGCCAATGTGGGTGGACCCGGTTGGACTCGGTGCGAATCTGACGCGAACTTTGCTCATAGCTGGCGAAACGTTGTGCAGAAGGGCGGCGGAATCAAGCTCTGCTTTGCCCCAAATCGTTTATTAATATTTCTGCTATCTAGAAGCCATGCTTAAGGGGCGTGAGTGCTTTCCTCGCTGCGTGAAGCAAAAAGCGCTTAGAGGCGAATCGGTCAGTTTAGCTAACGATTTTGTTAGTTGGTCCGCGCTTTCGTTCAAAATGCTCTGAATTTGGACAACTCGCTAAGGTAGAGCCTTAAGACTGTCGGTAATGTAGACGTGGAGCATTCCAATTCGGATGTCATCACCTCCACGATACATCCTATCATTCATCGTCATCTAAGCATAAACAATCCATCGGAGGGACTCTTCTCCAAACATTCATTCTTATTTCTATGAAAAGAATCTACACAAAGACAATCGCAGCGGTCGCCATCAGTTTTGGTTTAACGGGGGCGCTCCAGGCAAATTCAATTGAAGGAGAGATCGTCGCCATAGATGCTGGCACTGCTACTATTTCCGTTTCTTCTATTTCAGAAATTGGTAAGGGTGATCCAGTCAAAGTGGTTAAAGCGCTTGGAGGAAACACATTTGAGACACTTGAGGGTGAGATCACCCACACAATGGAAGGCGTGGCAATCGCCGAGTTCGGCAAAGGACACTTGGATGTGGGGTTGAGAGCGGTTATTGATATCAAGGCACCGTATCATGAGAGTGATGAGCTTTCTGCGATCCCATCTGACAAGTTCGCGGTTGCAGAAGGTATCATGAATGAAGATTTGGATGCAGAGGCAGCAGTCGAAGCATGCCGCAACGCGATCAAGGCCTATCCAGACGAGGCTCGATTCCACGCTCAGCTTGGCCGTGCATTGGAAGTTTTGCGAAAGCCAGCGGGTGCGATAATAGAATATGAGCGTGCTTTGGAGATTCAGCCGAATTACCCGGTAGCCCTTCACAATTTGGCTTCAATCCGTTTCTACGGGCCTGCGGAACTTCGCAATTACGAAGTAGCTCGCAAATATTTTGATCGTTCCGCCAAGCTTGGTTACGCGTCTTCGATGCCTGTTATCGGTTCTATGTGTCGCGATGGTCTTGGAGGAAAGAAGGATCTTCGTACCGGTGCAATTTGGTTCAAGATGTCTGCTGAGCAAGGAAATGCGTATTCGCAATTTGCTCTGGGTGAGTGTTACCAAAATGGTTGGGGCCTCGATAAGGATCTTCAACAAGCGCTCCTTCTCTACCGCAGTTCTGCAGAAAAGGACTATATCCCAGCGATGCGTAACCTCGGAAAAGTGTTTGCTGACGGCGTTGGCGTGGAGCAAAACGACGAAATCGCTCTTAAGTGGTACGAAAGAGCCGCTCAGTACAATGATACCGAAGCATTTTATCAGCTCGGAACGTTCTATCGTGATGGTCGTGTCGTGAAAACGAATGTAGAAAATGCTCTCAATTTCTTTAACAAAGCTTCTTCAAAGGGCCACGTTCAAGCGAAGCGCGAAATCGCTCAAATTTTCTACCAAGGTCTTGGTGTTGAACGAGACTACGATATTGCAGCCGCTTGGTTTATGAAGGCTGCGGAAGCAGGCGATCAAGCCGCTCAGTACAATGTGGGCGTAATGCTTGAAAAAGGACAAGGGCTTTCACGAGACAAGTCAGAAGCGATTAGCTGGTACAAGGAAGCAGCGCGCCAAGGTCACACATCATCCCAAAAACGCCTCATTCAACTCAAGGCGGTTTGGTAATAAAAATTTAGTTGTAGGGGTACAAATAAAGACGCGACCGCTTATTTAGTAGAGTTAAGCGTAGCGTATAGCGACGAGGGGGAAAGTTTAACTTTCTCCCTTGTTCTTTGTACAGACGCCACTTGCCTTTAGCTCTTCGCATTGAGCAGTGACTTGGAGTCGCTGGCCGATAGGTGAAAGACCGAGCTTGGAGGAAACTGTATTGCCGTACCATTCCATGAAGGGCGCTGGGATCTCGAAGATCTTTTGGCAATCGTTGCAGATAACCTGTGCCTTGTGTGGGTTTTCCTCGGCGTTGGGCATGTAATATTTCATGTTTGTCCCAATATCGACTTCCCGCACGAGATTACTCTCTACAAAAATTGGAAGGGTGCGATAGACGGTTGCTCGTGAGACGGTGCGGTCGATTTCGCGGGCTTTGTCTAGCAGTTCCTCGGCAGTAAAGTGGCTCGTTTCCTTGAAAACAGCCTCAAATATTGCCATTCGTTGGCCTGTGGTACGCAAGTTATGCTTTACCAAATAGGATCGGAACTTATCTCTGCACTCATCGATGGTCACAATTTTCAATCTCAATACGTTCTCAATAACTGTCAACCGATAAGGCAGGTGACTTTACAAAGTATTAACTTCGAATGAACGTTTTGGAAAAGAGACCTACTGACGGATGAATATTGACGATCGTATTGTAAGCGTCTGGTTGTTCTCCGGACTGGAGAAAGAGCTGCATTATATTGCTCCCAAGGCGATTTCGAATAAGGTGGCCATCGGCAGTTTGGTGAAGGTGCCAGTAGGTGGGCGTCGCCAAGTGATGGGTATCGTAAACGCGGTGGATTGTCGGCCCGAGATCGATTTGATGCGACTCAAGGCGATCGGACAACTCGTTTACCCGCACCCGATTTTGAACAAAGGTTTGTTGGACCTGTGCGAGTGGACTCGTAATTACTATGCCTGTTCACGCGAATCCGTATTGGAAGCTATGGTACCGGCTCCCGTACGAGATGGAATGGCGCCGAAAGTTGAAAAGCATATTTCGGTCGGGACGGTGATGGATGAGGCATCATTGGAGGAGCTCCGTAAGCGAGCTCGCAAGCAAGCGGAGCTCTACGAGATTGTGCAAAAACTTGGGGTACCTCAAAAAAAGAGTGATTTGCTTAGTCGATATGCGGCCTCTCCTTCGGCCTGTAAAGCGCTCGTAGACAAAGGGATTTTAAAAGAAGTCGAGATCGTAAAAGATCGAGTCGCCTATGAAGACGAAATTGGAGAATTTGAATACGTAAGCGAACAGCGCGTAACGTTGAACGAGGAGCAAGCAGCTGCGGTCGATTCAATCGAGGAAAGTCGCAAAGAAGCGAAATTTATTGTCCACCTTTTGCAAGGCGTAACGGGCTCTGGCAAGACCGAGGTGTATTTGAGCGCGATGGAGAATGCTTTGCGGGACGGCAAGAGTGTGCTTTTTCTTGTGCCGGAGGTCGCGCTTACTCCTCAGACGGTCGGGCGATTACGTTCGCGTTTGGCGGATCGCCCCGATATTCAATCCGTGGTTTGGCACAGCCATTTGTCAGCAGGTGAGCGAATGGATGCGTGGATGGCCTGTGCAACCGGAAAGGCGAGAGTTGTGGTGGGAGCCCGTTCTGCGGTGTTTGCTCCTTTGCAAAAACTGGGATTGATCATTGTGGATGAAGAGCACGAGCCCGCTTACAAACAAGATGAATCTCCCCGTTACCATGGGCGTGATATCGCGGTCTATCGTGGCTTTTTGGAAAAAGCTGTTTGCGTGCTAGGTTCGGCAACGCCATCGCTCGAAAGTTACCAAAACGCATTAAAGGGCAAATATCGTCATGATCGATTGACCAAGCGGATCGATGATCGCTCGCTACCCATGATCCATATTGTGGATATGCGGGGCGAAATGATGCGAAGTAAGAAGAATATTTCGCTCTCGTCGATGCTGGTCGAAAAACTACGTAATCGTTTTGAAAACGGTGAGCAAAGCATCCTGTTTATCAATCGCCGTGGATTTTCGGCGAGTATGATTTGTCAAGAATGTGGTCACGTACCAGAGTGTAAACATTGTAGCGTCACGATGACTTACCATCGCTTTGATGAAACAATCAAATGTCATATGTGCGGTCACGAAGAACCCGCACCGCACAAGTGCCCAGAATGTAACGATTCAAAGATTCGTTGGAAGGGGCTTGGCACTCAAAGAATCGAAGAAGCCGTCAAAACAATCTTACCCATGGCGCGTACCGTACGAATCGATACGGATACCATGACCAAGAAATACTTGTTTCGCGAGATATTAGGAAAATTTCGCTCAGGAAAGATCGATATTCTAATCGGGACCCAAATGATCGCAAAAGGCTTGGATTTTCCCAACGTCACTTTGGTCGGGTTGGTCGATGCCGATCTTTCGATGCATGTACCTGATTTTAGGGCACACGAACGCACGTTTCAACTTTTGGTCCAAGTGAGTGGGCGTGCTGGCCGGGGAGATTTAGAAGGGGAAGTTGTTGTGCAGACGTTTACGCCGCATGCGGATCCTATCCAGTTTGCTCGTCAGGCGGACGTCGATCATTTCCTCGAGATGGAAACGCAGATCCGCCAGCAACACAATTACCCGCCCAACCGTCACTTGATTCGCCATTTATTCCGAGGGCCCAACCCAGATAAAGTGGCCTTTTTCGCCGAACAGTTCGCCAAACGAGTAAAAGAAAACTTTGGCGATGCAGTCGAGCTACGCGGTCCGGTTCCGTGCTCTATAGAAAAAATCAAAGATCACTACCGATTTCAAATTTGGTACTTTACCAACAAAGCACGCCCGACCGTTGCCAAGCTCCGCGAAATCGAAGCATCCATCAACTGGCCAGACGATGTTATCCAAGTCATCGATGTGGACGCGTATTCTCTGGGCTGATTCGTAGGGCTTCAGCTCGCTGAACGCCGTCTCTTAGAGCTCAGGCAGTATGGCATTCAGCGAGCTGAAGCCATACGGAGTTAATCCGTTGCAACGGCAGCATGCTTTTCGGCGATCGCCAAAAAATTCTTTGTTGGTTGAGAAAGATCGCCGGTTTTCCAGGTGAGGCCTATGTCGAGTGGTGTGGGCTCTGGTCGTATTGGAATGAATACGATTCTATCACTCGACAAACAGGAAAAGGAATCGGTAACCACGGCTACGTAGTTTCCAATTTCGAGGGATACAATTAGACTTGTGGCACTATCTGACTCTTCCCCGATATTGGGAAGGTTCGCTGATTTTGCGAAGACCCGTGCGAGCGTTTCCTGGTAATCGGGATAATTTTCTATGCTAAAGCTAGCGAGGGATTCTTGGAGGATAGCGTTTGTTGTGATTGATTTTTTAACCGCAAGTCTGTGATTGGGAGAAACTGCAAGAAGTATTCTTTCTTTTCGAAGGCTAACAAAATTTAGTCCACGAAGCTTAGCTTTGGACTGTTTGACAAAAAGAGAGAAGTCTAGCGTTCCATCTTTTACCTGAGTGAGCATCTCCTCTGAGGAGAGATCATGTAGTCGTACTTTTATGTTAGGATAAATAGAGCGAAATTCTCTTAAGATAGGTGGGAGTATTTTAGCTGAAAGCGAAGGAGCGTATCCAATATTTAGTTCCCCTGTGAAATTATTCGAAACGGCTCGTGTTTTATCGATGCCTTCTTCGAGTCGTTCCAAAACTTCGCTGGCTTCATCGAGAAAGACACGTCCTGCTTCGGTTAACTTAATCGATTTCGCTCCGCGCTCGAGCAGAGTGACTCCCATTTCTTCTTCCAAGTCACGCACCTGTCGGCTCAATGCGGGTTGCGATACATGCAGCTTTAAAGCGGCTTTGGAGACGTTTTCCTCAAGGGCAACAGCGATGAAGTAGCGAAGGTGGCGGAGTTCCATAAAAAGCGAGCATGCTTAATAGTTATGCTAAGGCAAGAATCATAGTCTTTTACGAAATCGCGGAAAAATGACATACTCCTCCAATCAACAGGAGTTACGAAAATGAAAATAAGAAAAAGCAAAGAACGAGGCCATGCGAATCATGGATGGCTTGATACCTACCACACCTTTAGCTTTGGCGACTATTACGATCCGGAATGGATGGGGTTTGGAAGCCTCCGTGTCATCAACGACGATATTGTTCTACCAGGCGAAGGGTTTGGCATGCACCCACACCGCGATATGGAAATAATCACATATGTGATTAGCGGACAGCTTGAGCATAAAGATTCTATGGGTAACGGTCGTATCATAAAAGCGGGTGACATTCAGTACATGTCAGCCGGTAGGGGCATAAGACACAGTGAATTCAATCCATCCTCGTACGAATCCGTACGTCTCTTGCAAATATGGATACAGCCAGACGCGAAGGATGTGGACCCCTCGTATGCTGAGATTGAAAGACGAGATGTGGAAAAAGGCGCGTGGAAGCTGGTGACTAGCAAAAAGGGTCGAGACGGATCAATTGGCATTAATCAGAATGCGGAACTTTCAATCGCCCACTTGGATAAATCGCAAATGATCAACTTTGATTTGAAGAGAAACCGAAAAGCTTGGCTACAAGTCGCGGAAGGTGAACTCGTTGTTAACGGGAATACGCTCAATGCGGGAGATGCCGCTTACTTTACTGAGCCTGGTAACATCGATATAGAAGCTGATAGCGAGGCAACCGTTCTCTTGTTCGATTTAGCGAACTAACTTTTAGAATCAACATAACGAATACACATATAAAATGAAATATATCAATACTCTCTTATCAACTAATAACAGCTCCGCACAGCTCATAGCCCGCCTCACTTTGGCTTTGGTAATCTTTCCGCATGGAGCCCAAAAGCTCCTAGGATGGTTTGGAGGGTACGGTTTCGAAGGAACCATGGGGTTCTTCACTGGAACACTGGGAATCCCTGCAATCTTCGCGTTTGCCGCGATCGCGGTCGAATTTTTTAGCCCTATTCTTTTGGCCTTGGGCATATTTTCGAGGCTGAATGCCTTATTAATCGGGTTCACCATGTTCGTCGCAATGATGATGGCGACTGCTTCAAATGGATTCTTTATGAATTGGATGGGCAACCAAGCAGGTGAAGGAATCGAGTATCATTTATTAACGCTGGGGTTGGCTCTTCTTATAACGATCTCTGGGGGAGGGCGCTGGGGCTTGGATCAAGTCCTAGAGCAAAAGATTGCGAAAGTTTAATCGTATCCTTCGTATAGCTACAAGAGTTGCGATGCCCGTTTGAGCACCGCAACTTTTTTATAGCCAACCCACCTAATAAACCAACACGGCAAATAATTTGTAGTTGTTGAAATTTCTATGAAGGCTAATTTTCACGGAATATTACCTTCGATTCTAATCTACGGCGGTTTCGCCGCAGCAAACGATTTGAGGTCGCGTATCTTTCATTGCGACTTCATGAGCTCTGGTTAAAGCGAGCGCTTCCAGTTCTTGTTCACGCTTAGAGACTACCTTGCTGGAATAAGGAATCCAAAGTTGGGCTTCGCTATCCGAGTGTTGCCACACCTTTACTCGGCCAGGCTTGAATGTGAGTTCGACTTCAAAATCGCCTCCCAGTGCGTCTTCCAGGGCTTTAGCATCGGCGGCTACCTTTTTCATGATCTCCGAGCGGTGTTTGTCTGGATTTTCTAGGACGAGCCTGGGTTGGTCGAAGTCTATCTTATGAGCGTTTAGAGACTTCGCCTGTTGATGGAGCGTTCGTTTCAATTGTAAAACGCGAGCGCGTGGATCGGTTTGCTCGTCTAGTTTGAACAGGACGGATGCATTTGCCCGCGCTTGAAATTCTGCAGATTTATCGCTGATGGAAACGGTTTTATCAGATTGCGTCACATTTACATATTTTATGAGAAGATCTACTTTACTAGAGGAAGAGTACTCAGATGATAGTGTATCCAAAAAGCTGTTTATAGATGTTTCTGCGGATTCCCTATTGTCGCTTCTAAATTCAGTGGAAACAGTGAATTGGACTGCGTCAGCTTTTTGAATGAGGAATACTGGGACGTTGGGTTGCTTGTGGCTTAGATTGTGGGGATCTTTCGTGTCGATGCCAGATATAGTAGTTTTAAACTGGATAATTGGATCGTTGTTGCTTTGAAGGAGATCGACCAATTGGGCCTGTCCGTAAAAGATCTTGGTGTCTTTCGAATCGAACTTTATTTGCCCGACCATTCGTCGAAGGGAGCGTACTTTTTCAAAAGGCGAGTCCACTTTGGGGGTAGCGAACGAAACTGAAAAATGGGCGAAGGAGGCGAAGTCTGCCCGACTTCTCCCGCGAGACCATCTCTTGTCTCCTTCTGGGACTAAGATGGCGCCAGACTCGAAAAGAACATCCTTTTCAACGTTGATTACTGCAGCGATTTCATCGAGATATCGGTTAAGGGTGTCTCTTCGTACTTTTTCTTCATCGTCGTAGAAGCCTACGGCAAAGCGAATCCGTACGCCGGTATCAGGCCCAAACTGTGAGAAGTCTCCAATCTCGATACCCTCGATGCTAGCTCCCGAAATGGTCATCTTCGGGCTATCTTGTATTTTTGAGTTTAAACTCGTACCCGATGTTGAGTTTGTAGACCGATAGCCGATGTTCGGCGAGGGGTCTACGGTGAAGGGGCTTAGCTCGAATATTTCGTCTTCATCGTTGCCTTGAGCGCCGATACTAAGAACCGAGGATGAAGGTAAAGCGAACGCTAGAATAAGAGCAGTGGTGGATGTTAGTCGCGAATTCATAATTTGGGGTGTTGAGATTAATTTCGAATCTGCGACTAAGATACGATGTACTCAGGTAAAAGTCGTCATAGCGATGTAAATCTATGTAAATAATTTTGCATGAATTGTCACGGCTAAGGCTTTAATGAATCTTCCACAAATGGCACATTAATTTTTGTTTAGAAACTGTTCTTAGTTATTTCGTTTAGGGAGCGGAAGTCTAGTTTGCCGGTTCCTAATAGCGGAAGGTCTTCGATTTGTATCCAGTCGTTAGGGTTAGGCTTCCAGAGATTTGGAATGTCGATTTCTTTGAGGAGTTCTCGAATCGTATCTTCATTTAGGTTTTGTCGCCTATGGACGAAGACGTTAGAAGAAAGTGGGAGAAGCTCGTAATTAGACCGCAACCGATCCGGCTTCTGTTCTTAATGCTGGAGGGGCTTGTAGATTGGACTATTTCAACGGTATGCAGATTTCGCAAACATCTGGCTGAATCCCGATAGACGAGTCCGAATATCTTTCAAACAGTGGTTTACTATCGAGTTGGTATCCACTTTGAGGTAGCCATATGGAAAGGATTTCGTCCCATGCTGTGCGAATTGCTTCAATGGAATAGTCTACAGAAAAAACGGCATATTTTCCACCTGAAAGCCTCGTCTCGTTCATTTCTTTTTCAAGCTCGTAGGTATCCGTTAAAACAATGCCGCAATCGTATCGACAATTATTTGCTGGCGTAACACTCGGGTTATCGTGGGCAATCCCTAGAATAATGGACTTTTCATCGAGTAAATCTCGTGTGATTGCCCATTTCTTAAAGCGTTGCATTAATTGAATATTGTTGGGTCCATAAGGGCCTATTTGTCGCATATAGGCGATTCGGTAGCTCGAAATATTTTCAATGGTAGCATTCATGTTTCGTCGTGTTTTGTGTAGTTTTTCTAACTCTTGATCAGTACTGTACTCGACATGACGCGAGGTTGCTTTGTTTTTCTTGCGAACTAGTGTTCCGTTCTTGCTATCATGTGTTTCTCTATTGTTAAAATGGCGTTGATTTGATCGATAGAATGACGGGCTGCAACCGAAGTGCTGTTTGAAGGCTTTGGAAAAGGAAGAAGCATTGGAAAAACCACAGCTCAATGCTATATGGATGATCTTTGTATCCATATTGGCGGAAAGCATTGCACTAGACCTCTCTAGTCTAACCCTTTGGATAAAATCATACGGGGTCTCGCTAGTAATCAATTTGAATATTCGATGCGTGTGAAATGGAGAGAAATGAGCGATTTTTGAGAGGTCCTTAAGGTTCAGACTTTTGTCTAAATTTGACTCTATGTAATCTTGCAGTTTGTAAGAAATCTGTTCGTACGCTTTTGAGTAGATAGCAATTTTCATATCGAGGATGAGTTCGCTAATAGGGTAACGATTTCGGCAGAGCAGAGGCAAAAAGAATTTTAAAAATTCGATTGATCCTTTCTATTCAACGGGCGTTAAAATCGGTCAAGAGGAGGCAATATCAAATTGCCACAAATAACCTTAGCCCTTGTTTAGAAATTGTTCTTAGCGATCTCGTTTAGGGATCGGAAATCCAGTTTTCCGGTTCCTAGCAGTGGGAGCTCTTCGATTTGTATCCAGTCTTTGGGATTGGGTTTCCAAAGGTTGGGGATGTCGAGAGAGTTGAGCGTTTCTCGGATGGAATCTTCATCCAAAGTTTCTAGAGTGTGGATGACGCAGAGTTTTTCTCCTTTCCGTTCGTCTGCTTTTGCGACGACGGAAAGCGTGTCTGTTCCGGTCTTGAAGGCTTCTTGCAATGCCTTTTCTACTGCTCCGTGCGATATCATCTCACCGCCCAATTTGCTGAATCGGGACAATCGCCCCGTTATAGCGAAAAAGCCATCGGTATCCATGACGCCAATATCACCTGTATTGTACCAACCGTCCTTAATAACCGATTCGGTGAGCTCCTTTCTGTTTAGGTAGCCGGACATGACATTGGGTCCTTTTATGTGGATGAGTCCTTCTTTGCCGGCGGCAAGCGTTTCATGTGTTTCTGGGTGAACAATCTTCATCGCCATGCCCGGGAGAACACGTCCGAGGCGGTCTTCGCGGTTTCCGGTCTCTTCGAGGTTGTCGATGACGACGTTTGGCAAGCTTACCGCACAGACCGGAGAGAGTTCCGTCGCTCCGTATCCTTCCAGTGGTTTGACGCCAAAACGTTTTTCGAACACGGCGGCCACGCGATCTTGCAGTTTTTCGGCTCCGGTGAAGGCGTAGCGTAAATGGGAGAATTGCTCGGGCTTTATCTTTCGGGTATACGCAAGAAGAAAGCTTGGAGTGGTCAGTAAAATCGAGGCTTTATATTTCTCAGAAATTTTCCCGATTGTTTCTCCTTCGAGTGGATTATTGTGACAGATCGTTTTAATGCCCGATAGGACGGAAAACCAAAGAGTCACGGTGTATCCAAAAGAGTGGAAAAATGGCAGGGTGGCCAAAATGGCATCGTCTCTTTGAATTTGTACGATTGAGCGGAAGGACTCAATGTTGGAGATTAAGTTGTGGTGGCTGAGCATCACGCCTTTAGGCTCTGCTGTGGATCCGCTTGAGAATAGAATCGTGGCGATATCGTCTGGCCCGTTGTCGTTACCTTCCAGGATTAAGTTCGTTGGTAAGAACCTCCCTTTGAGCATTGCCCCGAGTTTTTCGGCGGAGCTTATTTCTTTGAGGAGGTCTTCGATGTAGAGGAGATTGTCGGGGAGAGGGAGCTTTGGTAGCCTTTCCAAAAAGGCTCGGGATGTAATCACTGTTTTGATACTACATTGCTCTTGGGCGGAGCCGAAGCTCGATGCGGGTGCGGTATAGTTGAGATTGACTCCGATATGACGACTCAGACTTATCGCGATGTTTGCTAGGGCCGACCCGGCACTTGTCGGCAAGAGGATCCCGACATGGCGCTCATTGTTCTGTGTGTTGCTCTGAATGCGGTTTCGCAGAATGATACCGGCGACGAGGAGTTCTTTGTATGTGAGTTCTTTGCCACTGCTGCCGGCGATAGCGAGGCGATTCCAATTGAGGCGAGCCGCTTGAATAAATTCATAACCCAAGCTCTTTCGCTTTTCCTTTGCGAGCTCGAAGGAATCGACCGACAGCTCGCTGACGGCTTGTTGCACTTCAAAGGTTGTGGAGGTCGCAGGGATTGGCTTTCCGAAGTGAACGCTGACTGGGTAGCGGAAATCGTGCGTAAGTTTTATTTTGGGACCTCCGTTGCGATAGCTGGCGACGCTGCCCCAAGCGCCACCAATGTAGACCGGTATGATCGGATAATCAGTGCCTTTAACTATACGTTCAAAGCCGGCCTTGAAGGGCAGCATCATGCCAGTTCGCGTGAGTGTGCCTTCAGCGAAAATGCATACAAAATAGCCTTCGTCTAGGGCCGCTCGAGCAGTCTTAAGCGAGAGAATGAGTTTCTTGGGATTGTCTGCTTCGTGGATAAGGATGACCTTGGCAAGGTCGACCATCTTGCGGGTGAACCAGCCGGATTTTTCATAGTAGCCGCGCGACATGAGCATGCGAATACGGCGTTGTTGGCTGGATACGATGAGGATCGCATCCATCAGACTTACGTGGTTGCAAACGAGTAATGCCGGTCCAATCGCAGGAAGATTGTCGACTCCCCGAGTACGAAAGCGGTAGCAGAAACGAGTGATCAGCATCACAACGAATTTGACGAAAAAGTCAGGCAGTACCCAGAGGCTAAAAAGGGCGAGGACAAAGATAAGTAAGGATAGGGATAAAAACCCTCTTTGGGCCGTCCAATCGAGGAGCGAGGAGTTCACGTATATTAGCCCACTGGCTAGAAGAATGCCCAACCAGCTAGCAAATGCGTTGGCAGCTTGGATCGATCCGATTCGGTCTTTGGGACTGCTGTATTGAATAAACGATTGCAAGGGAACGATGAAGAGTCCGGCAGAGAAACCTAGCGATGCCATGCAGATTGCAGCAAGTGTAACGCTATTTTGTGCGATGTTTCCTAGAACGAATAAGCTAAGGCTCATCACAAATGCTCCAATGGGAACGATTCCCCATTCAATCGATCGCCCGCTTAGCCAGCCAGCAGTGGTGGAGCCGACGCCAATCCCGATTGCGGTTAACAGAAAGAGGCGAGTAGCTTCTTCTGGGCGTAGGTTTAAATGCTGTTCTCCGTAATCGAGGATGTTGAATTGAGTAAAGGCAGCCGCAAGTGAGAAGATAGAAAGAGCGAGAACGGATAGGAGAAGAAAGCCATCTTTTCGAATTTCTAAGAAAGTTTTGAATACAGTGCCAAATCCATTGAGGCTTAGATTGCGTTCTGGGTGTGACGGGCTAGGGGCGATGTTAAGAGAGGCAAACAATCCAGCAGCGGCAATTACAAGACAGACGCTGGCGGCTAGGCTAAAGTTTCCGTCTACTAGTAAACTAAGCTCGGGGGCGACGACAGTACCGCAAATAATGGCGACAAAGGTAAAGAGTTGGATTGAGCCGTTTGCTTTTGAAAGACTCTCAACTCCGACTTGTTCGGGAATAATTCCACCTTTGCAGGGACCGAAGAAAGCGCTCTGAGAGGACATCAAGAAGATAGTCGCGTAGAGAAGGGTGTTATTCTGCAGGTGGAGGGCAACTATGCCGAAACACATTACGAGAATCTCTGTAATCTTCAGCTTCACAATCATGTTGCGCTTGCTGAATTTGTCAGCGAAGTTTCCAGCGATAGGAACGATGATCAGGAAAGGCAGGGCGAAGACGAGTCCAACGGTTGCCAGTATATTGGCTGATTCTGAATCTCCATTCCAAGCAATCAAAGCATAGACGATGAGAAGTTTGAATACATTGTCGTTCATTGCTCCGCCAAATTGCGTCGCGTTGAGCCACCAGAAGGTCTTTGGAAGTGAGTTGGATTTCATTTGGGTTGGATTGGATTTGCCTGCGAAGCGTACAGAGGGGGACGAAGTGGGAGAGGGTGTGGCGGAGAGTTTAGAGTTCTTCGCTGAATATTTTTTCGGTGATTTTCCAGAATTGGCCTTGTTTGCGGCCGATTACGAAGGCGGGCATTCTGAGTAGAGGTTGCATGCGAATGATGTCATCGACGGATCGGATATTTGTCTTCTGCTCCGGTCGTCTCATATGCGAGCGCAAAAAGTTAACATCGAATTTTTTCAGACTGTTGTGGTTATTGAGATAGTGCATTTCGGCTAGGTAACGGGCATCGTAGTCGTAGTACCTAACCTGCAAGTAAGAGTTCCCGTTTTTATCGGTGCGTTCGAGCATTTCGATCGAGTCGGGCGTGAGAACATGGGCATTTTTAGAAAGCTTGGCTTGCTTGAGTTTTACGTCGGGGTCGATGAGCACGTGGCCGCAGTTGTGGCAATCGCGAGCGGTGATATCGTTTTCAGCGGAACATTTTTCACAAATCTTGAAGCGAAAGCGATAACCGCAGGGAATCACTTCGTATGTATCCGGGTTTTGAACGGCTCCGCGGCATTTGCGACCGTAGTGTTCAATAACACATCCGCTTTCGTCGACAATTCCCCAAAAGTCGTTCACAAATCCGCATTGAGGACAGGGAATTTGAACGGCGACTGATTCCGACTCTGTTTTCTTGTCTCCGATTTCAGGGCTATAGATATTGTGCCCCATTCCTGTGTAGTCGAGGACCAGACAGTCTTTTTTGTTTGTATCCAATCTCAGACCACGTCCTATGATTTGCTGGTAAAGGCTGATCGATTCGGTTGGGCGTAAGATAGCGATGACATCAACATGCACCGCATCAAAGCCGGTTGTGAGAACCGACACGTTGACCAAGTATTTGAATTCCTTCCTTTTAAAAGACTCAATGATTTGATCGCGCTCGATCACTTCAGTGTCCCCCAAAACGAGTTTTGCTTGTCCCTCTGGTAAGGTTTTCATGATCTCCTGGGCATGCTTTACGGTAGAGCTGAAAATCATCACTCCCTGGCGCTTGTAACTCTCAGTGATATCAACGATATTTTTGATGATCAGGGGAGTTAGGCGTCGTTGTTGTTTCAATACTTCTTCGAGCTCAGCCATAGAATATTCTTTGCCGTCCTCGGTTAATTCTGAGAAGTCGTAGGAAGTTACTGGGATGTCGACTTTTACTGGAGGCGTAAGAAATCGATTTCTGATCATGTACTCCAATGGAAGTTCGTAGATGCAATGTTTGAAGAAGCGAAGCTCTTGCGTCTTCATTTCCCCTCGGTGCGAATAATTGTAGATCCAGCCCAAGCCCAGTCTGTACGGTGTCGCGGTGAGGCCCAGAATGCAAATACGCGGATTGTTAAGCTTCAGTCTTTTGATGACTTGAGCGTATTGGCTGTCTGCTTCGAGGCCGACGCGGTGGCATTCATCAATGACTAAGAGTGTGAAATCTCTAAAGAAGTCGTCACTTGCGTTTGCCACGGACTGGATGCTACCGAAGATGACCTTTTGCGTGCTGTCTTTTTGATTCAATCCTGCCGAATAGATTCCCGCATCTAGTCCATAGCTCTCATATTTTAGATGGTTTTGCTCTACCAACTCTTTGACATGAGCAAGGACCAGAACGCGTCCTCTCGCAACCTTGGCTAGCTCAGCAATCACCAAACTCTTACCTGCTCCCGTAGGCAAAACGATCACTGCCGGGTAGCGCTTTTTTCTAAAGAACTTGAGAGTGCTATCAACCGCCTCCTGTTGGTAGGGTCTGAGTTTGTACATGGAGAGGGGAAGCTAGAACAAAGAGTTTGCGAAGTATAGAATTTTATTGGTTCTAGATACCTCATTCTGAAATTGGCTTAAATACCCAATATTTACTATTCGCGAATAGCGAATGATCATTGAATTCTGCCAATCTCCTGTAAAACTGTTATAACCCATATTTGGGGCACAGATGATTCGATGACTTAATTCAAGTTTTGGTAATATTCTTTAGATATTGGTCTCCGTGCTGATTGTACCAGTTTTCTAACTCTTCAAGTGATTCTGCCTCTCTTATAATCTCTTTTTCAAGGGCGTTATTCTCCAATAGCATATTTCTTATTTTTCTCAGAACTATGTCCTTTTCCCACCAAAAATTAGGTGCATCACTTCCTAAAATCCATTGTAAACCTGATCGTCCTTTATTTCTAACTACGCATTCAACTGCCGCAAGTTGAAGCTCTTCTCCACTTTCATCAAAATCGAAATGTTTAGCGTTTAGTCGACCAATATCTCCAAGAAGTGCCAATGCTATTTCTCTGATGGGAGTTTTTGCTAATTTCTTTATAGCATTGGTGGCGTCAGTGCTTTTGAGATAGCCGAGAGCTAAAGCTGCGACTTCTGATTCATCGTGAGTTCCGGCTATGTCTTCGAAGCTTTTTAGAATATATTCAGATTCGCCTTCGGGCACTTCCGGCAATGGGATAATTTCTATTGGCTCCTTGCTCAGGACCATTAACAGATGCGACGTTGCAGAATGATAGTTAAGTAGACCTGCCGTAATGATCGCTTTTTTTCTTACGCCTTTTTGTGGGTCGCGAAGTGCGTTCCATAAATAGGAAGCGATTTCTTGTTCGGACAGAATTTCAAGGTGTTTGAGTAGGTAATCCATAGCCGATTGGCGAAGTGGGTGGTAGCGGGCTTGTTGCATTACTTGTAGGACGATTTTGTGCATTTGACCCAAATTGTGTGGTTTCCAGTTTTTAAACGTGGAAGGCGTTGATACCCAGAATCTAGCAGCCCCTCGCCTTCGCTGACGGTCGTTGCCTAGCAACGCGATTTCTACTGATTGTTGAAGAAGGTTTTCGTCGTATGTACTAAGAGTGGACTTCGCTTCTCTCTCGATCCTTCCTGACTCAATCCAACTGTCGTTGCTGGCTCCGAGCATGGATAAGAGGGTGTCTATTTGTGCCTCTTCGTTGTTGAATATTTTGGGGAGCACTTTTTCAAAATTTCCCCTCTCTAATGAATTTTTTAGCTTCTTTGGCCACCCATCAGTCGCTCGTTCAAATTTTGCGATTTTGGCGTTTTCCCATTTTTGAGCCTCTAGAATTTCCTCGCGAGGGCCAGTAACGCCGTTCTTTGCTAACCAGTGGATAAGAAAGTCGGAGCTCGTTTCTGTAAGTCCTCCATCGCCAGGCCATTCGCCATCCATCCATCTTAGGCTCTGTCCATGATGAAAGCCGATGGTTTCGATCAATTTTTCCCCTTGATAAAACTCAAAGCTTGGACTCCCGCAGCACATACAGTGAAAGCCATTGTTTGAGTTGCTTATTTTTAAATTATCCAAAAAATTCGATATCTGTTCACTTTTGGTTACCTCAAGTAGAGTTTTTTCTTTATCCAGGATTCTGTGACAAGTTCCTCCTGAGCGTACTCTTATACTGGTTACGTTCTGAATGCGAGTTTTGAGAGCATCTGTCCAGTTATGTAATAATTGGCACTGTGTGTTATTCCTTTTGAACGCTGCGATGCTTCTATCTGAAACTTTTGTAGAGAGAATCTTCAAATTTTGAAGACTGGGTACTGATTTGGTGGGTATTGATTCTAGAGTAGAGTTGTTAGCGTTTACTACAGTGATTTGCCTCAAGTTTTCGATTGAACGCAGGTTTTTAACCTCTGTATTTGGGATTTGAAGCTCTCTCAAATCTTTTAGATCTTTTAAGAAACCAAAATTGGTCAATCCGCTCTGCCAGCCTAGATCGAGATAACGGAGGTTTACTAGTTTAGAAAAATCAGATGTTTTTTGGAGCTCGCCCCCGTAGTACTTTAAGTAGACCAAATCTTTGTTCTGGGAAATGTTTTCTAGATTGAATGCTTCCCTGTTGAGTGAATCGATGTTCAAAAATCGAAGAGACTTAAGTTTCTTTAGTGGACTGTAGTCTCTTATGCCGTTTGAAGAGTTTTCCTGTATTTGCAGAAAAGTGACAGATTCGGGTATTTTAGGAAGGGACATTTCATCACCAACTGCTGCGTGGTTGGTGATTTTGTAAAATGCTTTGCTGGAATCTATATGATTCATCAAATCGCTAGCGATTTCTGAGGTGTTACCGTCTAAGCGAATTCCACGAACGTACTTCATATCATCGATGCCAAGGTTCTCAAATGGATTTACTAGTCTCTTGCCGTTCTCCTGATAGGCTAAACCTATGTTAAGCCCTACAAGGTGCGGTGTATTATCGATGATGTGGTACAGTTTTCCGTCTTCTTCCAAATTTCCGACAAAGGTATATGATTCCGCTGGATCCATTAAAACGGTGAGATCGCCAATCCGAATGAGAATTTCAGGTTGATCTAGATACAACCGGTCAAGTGGGGTATAGCGGGGAGTGAAAGATTTACCGTTTAACGTGAACGTTATTTGCTCGTCTGCGAAAGTACAATTGAAGGGAATAATTAGGCTAAAAAGGCATAGAAGGATGGAGAGTTTCGAAGGGCTAAGTTGTGGGCGTTGGGGTAACTGGATCATGAAATGAATTTAATACTATGTTTGTAGTCTGTCCAGTGATTAGTCGAAAAACCTTCGAGAAACTACCGCAAAATTGACTGATCTATGCAATGGTCTCGTATTCGGGGGTGCAAAGCGGAAACAAGAGAAGGGCAGACCAAGAGATGGTATGTCGTAGTTGGAATAGAGCATTTTCCATTTAATGATACACCAAAGGTAGGGCGTGACGGTCCGACACGCCGCAAAGCTCATTATTAACTGAGCGTCTAATGCTCTAGATAAAAAAAGAAACCCAATCGCAGGGGTGCAATTGGGTTTCTTGAGTTGAAAATGGGTTAACCTTGAGGGTGGGCTTTTTGGGGTGGAGGGCGACTCCTTTGATATGTTGTCCCATCGTATTGCTTTATCTTGATAAGATAGTATGCTGCCAGCTTGGAGTCGGTAGCCGCTGTTAGAGATAATACGGGATTTACCAAATTTTGGTGTTGCAAAAGTGTTATTTGATCTATTCTGTAATTAAAGACCATTTTATAATTATTATCCCATCTGGGTATTTCCGCGATACCTATGAAAGACACTCCCCCTACTTCAAAACATTCCCGTTGGACTAAGCGCATTATTTCGCTTGGCGTGATTTATCTTCTTTGCGCCTTGAGCGTGGGGATTATTTCGGGGCTTGGGGTGTTTACCTTTGGATACGGAAAAGGAGCTTCTTATCTGAGCAACAATCCTCAGTCATGCGCGAATTGCCATGTGATGCAGGATTATTTGGATACGTGGCAAAAATCAAGTCATCATAACGTTGCCACGTGCAATGATTGTCACCTTTCGCATCATCCTGTAGGTAAGTGGGTTACTAAGGCGGACAACGGCTTTTTTCACTCGTTGGCTTTTACTTTAGACAATTACCACAAGCCGATAGAGATCAAAGACAGAAATCGTGAAGTGACTCAAGACGCTTGCATTCACTGCCATGCTGAGACCTCGCATCCCATGCTATCGATTCGCAATGAAACTGAAACGCTGCACTGCGCCCGCTGCCATAGCGACGTTGGGCACTCCTTGCGTAGATAATTTAAACCCTAATTCCAATCGTTTACTATTAAAGTTAGACCGTTATGAAAGAGCAAAAACCTACTTCCAGACCTTCACTCGTGTTGTTGCTTGGTCTTGCCTTCGTCGTTGCCTGTGTTGTGTTCGGCGTAACCGCGTTGCTTGTCGATATCTTCGAACATAAGCAGGAAGCGCGTACCCCTTTCGTTCGTATGGTGGAGGTTGATGAGACGACTTCGGATCCTGTGCCTTGGGGTGTGAACTGGCCGTATCAATTCGATACGTACAAGCGATCGGTTGATTCTACGGAAACCGAATTTGGGGGTTCTTCGGCCATGTCTGATTCCAAACTGGAAAAGCAACCCTGGCTTAAGCGATTGTATGCGGGCTATGCTTTCAGCATCGATTACAGAGAGTTGCGGGGCCATGCTTACATGCTCTACGATCAAGAGGTGACAGACCGTGTTGCGAAACGTTCCCAAGGAGGGGCTTGCCTGCATTGTCATGCTTCGATTGTTCCAACTTACCGTAGGCTTGGGTTAGAGGCTGAAGGGCAAATTGCAGATGCGGAAGCTCTTGCCGAGGACTTTAACTGGCCCGCTGTTTTGAAAGGCTTTGAAATCGCAAGTTCCATGACGTATGCCGAGGTGCACGAGGAACTGTTGAAAACGCCTGATGGGACTCCTGGAGAATCTGAGCCCCTCTTCCCTGGAGGAGCATTAGCTCAATCCGCGAATGTAGAAATACCTCAAGATGATGTGCATAATATGGGCGACGCTCACCCCGTGAGCTGTCTTGATTGCCACGATCCGGAATCCATGCGTCTACGTGTAACGCGTCCAGGTTTGGTTCGAGGAATCGCGGCTTTGGCGGAGAGCGACGATCCGGTCCCGCATTTGCCAAGCGTGGAGCGTTGGCGTGAAGGGACTCGAGATGAGCCTTACGATCCTAATGTTCTAGCGTCTCGGCAAGAGATGCGTAGTTTAGCGTGCGCGCAGTGCCATGTTGAATACTATTGCGCTTCGAAAGAGACTCTTTTCTTTCCTTGGGAAAATGGTCTGAAGGCGGAAGACATTGAAAAAACGTTTGAGGAGCATTTCTTTCCGGATGGTACGCGTTTCAAGGATTACACGCATGCTGAAACCAAAGCTGTTACTTACAAGGCTCAGCATCCAGAATTCGAGTTATGGAGCCAAGGTATTCACGCGCGTAGTGGTGTGAGCTGTACAGATTGTCATATGCCTTATGAGCGTCAAGGAGCGATGAAGGTAAGCAACCACTGGGTACGCAGTCCGTTGCTCAATATCAACAATGCCTGCCAGACTTGCCACAATGTCCCGGAAGACGAGTTAAGGGCACGGGTCGAGACCATTCAAAATCGGACCACAAACCTCATGGAGCGGGCCGCCGTCGCCATGACGGATATGCTCGACGCCATAAACGCAGCCATAGCGGAAGAAGTGCCTGATGAGGAATTAGCACCCGTCCTCGAGCTGCAACGCAAAGCGATGTGGCGCCTAGACTTTATCAGTAGCGAAAACTCAAAAGGCTTCCACGCTGACCAAGAGGCTGTTCGAATCCTTGGAGAATCTATCGACTACAGCCGCCAAGCTCAGGCTGCTGCGCTGAAGCTCCAGTAATCGTAGTGAGCAGTGAAGGGTTTGGCTGTTGCGGTTCTCCGGGCCGCCGAACCCTGTCTTGGTAGTGAATTGTTAAAACGTAATCTATGTATAGAGGGAAGCGGAACCTATGAACATCTGTCTTTAGGCGTATCCGCGAACGCATTCTAATTTCCTTTTAAAATTTCTATTCTACGTACCCATAAGGGGTCAATTTCTGTATATGATTGTTGGACAGCTTTCGTTTTATTTAGATATTTGTGTCCGTTTTTTCTGATTGCTTGCATTTTCTTTTGAAATTTTTTGCGGATTATTGGGCTATCACTTTCTATTTTTCCAGGAGCATTGCTCGCAAGCGTCTCTGCCGCTTCGCAAAGGCATTGGATTAGCTGCATTGTTACGAGTACGGTTTCATTTCCGACCAATTTTGCCGCCTCCTTATCCGCTCGTATTTCCATTTCCTCGAGGAGTCTATCTCTCGCTTTTCTGGCTACTAAATACGGGAGGCGTAGTATCGTATTGATTGTCAGTTCGCAGGGGCGGAGTATCGTCAACGCTATAATATCTAGAAGAGTTATCTTTTTATTCTTAGCTATGCGTTCCCTAATTAAGGATGTTAGGTAATTTGTAGTGCGATACCGTATACCTTCAATTTCATGGGCTAAGCAACATGCTCTCATCGCATTTACGTCTTTTATGTGCCCCAACTCGTGTCCAATTATTGCGGTGAGCTCTTGTTCGGTAAATTCGTGAATTAGCGGATTTCCAATTGTAAGTTTCGTGTCGTTTTTTAAAAGGCCTATGAGGCCAGAGTGGAAGCTGGCGTACGCATTAACTTCGTTGCATAGACGAATTTGAGCAGGTGGCTGTACGCCAATCCTTTTACTGACCCGTGTCACGAAATTCCAAATGTATGGATGAGTCTCTTTGTTTGTTTTCGAATCATTTGAAGATCGATTGGTCAATGGTAGTAAACCTAGAAAGTTTAGTGAAAGGAATACGAGACTAATGGCTGCCGCTAGTATGGAAGCGAGCGCTGTGGAGCCTTGAGTTGACATCGTTAGGTTGAAGAGAGTCCATGTGAACCACGCTGATGTGCCAGAGACCAGAAAGTAAAGAAATAGGCAGAGTGAATAATACGCGTTTACCTTAAAAATTTGGAATGCCATGAAGAACTTTGGGAAATCTAAAAACTGACCGAATATTTGAGGCTTGGTTTTATAGGGTAGTTTTGTCTTTTTTTCCAAGCTATGCGATTGTTTTCTGTATTCTTGTGTTTTCTACCGTGCCTGTTCTCGTCATGCTCAAAAATTGAAATAGTTAACCGGTGGCGCGATATGGAGCCAACACTGCGTGTTCAAGAGAGGTATGTAGTAGATAAGGTAGTATACAAGGAAAGCGTTCCTCAGCGTTGGGATATTGTGCTTTTAGAGTTTGAGTATTCAGGTGAGAATATCAGGCGTTTTTCTCGAATCGTTGGTCTTCCGAATGAGTCTATTCATTTGAAACATGGCGTTATAGTCATTAATGGAAAAGTTGAAGACAGCCCGAGGTTTGCAGAAAGGCAAAAATTTGGGGCGAAAGGGCGTGGATTTGGGGTTTTAGAGCCGATCACCCTAAATGAAGGCGAGTACTTTGTTCTTGGGGATAATTATGTTGATGGCTTGGATAGCCGATATTTTGGCCCTGTTAGGGCGAAGTCATTGGTTGGTAAGCTCTTACCAGAAGAGTAGTAGTCCAAATTTCCAAGGCTTAGTGTTATCCCTCGATTTACCCTAGTGTTTTAGATTACTAGCATGTAGTGCTAAATATTATTGTTCGAGATGAGTAGTTTTACTTGTTGACGGATTCTTTGGTAGGGAAAATTCTTCAGGAACACTTAAGGGCATAAATGCTAATAAGTGATCGTTATACCTCTTAGAATCAAGAACGCATAGAGCCGTCATCTAGGGCTTGTGCAGAGTAAAACTAATACGCGTTTAATTTATGCCTGCAATTAGATTATCGTTCAAAGCCAGAATATCTGCTTATTTTGGAATGCTTCTAACTCTCCCATTTGTAGTTGTTGGAAAAGGTATCGAAACAGTGAACTCGGACACCGCTTTGGGCTATGAGTTAGCTTCGAGTAAGTTAGAAAAAGCGACATTGGCTGAGGCACGCTCTTTTTTAAAGAAGGGGGCAGAGTCGGGAGATGTAGCTGCTACCTTACGCTTAGCGAAGATGCATAACTTCGGCGAGGGAGGTCCTGAAGATTGTGGAGAAGCCCTAAAATTGTATCGGAAGGCAGCTGACAAAGGCCATCACCGTTCACTCGCTCATATGGCTGCGATTTATGTCAACATCCATGGGGAAGACCATCCAAAGGATTATGTGAAGGCTCGTGAATTGTATCGGGAGGCAGCTGACAAGGGGGTCGCGGTTGGCTTTACTGGGCTTGCGCGAATGCACATGAAAGGCTGGGGTGGCGAAAAGGACTTTAAAAAAGCTCGCCAGTTGGCACAGCAAGGCGCGTTGCGAGGACGCGGGGACGCGATGAGCTTAATGGGTCATATGTGCAGAGATGGGTTGGATTGCGAAAAAGACTATTCTGAAGCTTTGAAGTATTATGAAAAAGCTATGAAATGTGGATACAAATATGCGTATCAACAAGCAGGAAGCCTTTTATTAAAGGGACAGAAGGGGAAGTTAGAAATCGACTACGAAAAAGCAGTGGAGTACTTGCAGCAGGCATCGGATCTTGGAGTAGGGTCCGCATCTATCCAACTAGCTCGCCTCTATTTAAAAGGTAATGGCGTTGAGGTAGATTTCGACAAAGCACGCGAACTCTTATTGATGGCTTTGGAGTCAAATGAAGGAGCTGCTGGCTATGATTTGGGAGATATTTATCGTAAGGGGCTTGGTGTTGCTGTTGATTTTTCGAAGTCTGAGGAATATTACCAGAAATCGCTGAAGCTTGGGTACAGTAGGTCAAATTTCGGTTTAGGAGTGTTGTATGAAAGAGGGGACGGAGGGGCCTTTGCAGCGGACGAAACTCGTGCTCGTGAATTTTACGAACTTGGCGCTCTAGACGGACATTTGAGTAGCCAAGTATCCTTGGGAGTGATGTTGGCTCAAGGAAAAGGAGGCCCCGAAAACTACGACCTTGCATTGGATTTGCTAGAGATTGGTCACGCAGCAGGGAGGATAAAAGCGAGCTACCAATTGTCGCTCATGTATTATTATGGCAGGGGAGTTCAGGCGGATCCGAATAAGGCTCTAGCTCTTATGGAAGCTACCACGAATGACGGAATTCAGGATACTATGCAAAAACTTGAGAACCGAGCTGCAGAAGGACTTATTGAGAGGGATGAATGGAATGAACTGAGTACCTATCTTCGGTCAAAGTCTCTCTCCAAGTAGGCAACCTATATCTATTGTATTGTTTAAGGTCGTTAATAATTGTATCCATGAAAATAC
The DNA here is from genome assembly GCA_022538095.1 of Puniceicoccaceae bacterium K14. Classification (GTDB taxonomy): domain Bacteria; phylum Verrucomicrobiota; class Verrucomicrobiia; order Opitutales; family Opitutaceae; genus JAKYXN01. The sequence continues at coordinate 112,748 of JAKYXN010000009.1, forward strand.
GTACATATTTCTCGTTTTTTGCGATTCTTTTCGTTTTGTTGTCAGTTGAGGCAGCTAAGAAGAGAACGATTTCGACATTTGAACTTTTGGGCAGTTCAACAGATGGAGTTGCTACATTGAATTTATTCGCGATTCCGTTGAGTCGCAGTGGATTTCAGTACGCAGATTGCATCGGTAGGGAAGACAACGTACTTTTTATTAATCCCAGGCAGGGAAGAGGAATGGACCCTCGCGATGTAGAGGAATATTTCGTCCAGATCGTTACTGGGGATCGCGTTGGGGAATGGGCGTTTGTCAAAAAGTATGACCCCGATGCAGGTGAAATTGTATTAGCGAGAGAGTTGGAGATTTCAGAAAAAAGAGAGACTCGAATTCGTATCGGCCGTTGTTATACACTGTTTTCGGTATTTGGAGAATATAATACTTTGGGCCTTAAACCTGGGGCTAGTATTGAAGAAGCGGATGAAGTCATTCTTTTCGATCCCGAAACACAATTAATTAGAAGGTTTTATATTTCGACGGAAGTCTTCGGGTGGACAGAAGTAGGTCGTGATAATGAGCTTATCTCGGATGTAGCTTTTAAGCCTAGCCATGGTTTGCTATGTCGACGTAAGGAATTGGAAAATATCCCACTGTTGGTTGCAGGCGTTGTAGATTTGGAACCTGTAGGAGTACCGGTATATCCAGGGGTGAATCTTTTGTGTAATTCATGGGTAGATGATAGTTTTTCTATGCGATTAGCTGACGTATCCATAGAAAATTACGGAAGATCGAAAGATAGTAGCGAGGTTGAAGTGTATCGTCGAATAGTAACGAAGTCAGGAGACTTAAAGCTAAGACCAGCGGCAAGTGCGCTTTGGTTAGGGCGTATCGGTCTAAGTAGAAAAGATAATATCAATGTTGTGAGTGAATCTGCCATCGTCGTTATTGAGAATGGGAAAACACTCACACGTGCCAAGCTAAGCAGAGACTAATTCCAAATTTTAATAGAAAAATGTTACGCCGTACCCTTCTACCTCTTTTTTTAGTATTGATACTTGGCATTTCGACGTCATCGGCAATTGTGGATACGGATAACGATGGTATGTCCGATGTTTGGGAAGCCTATTATGGGTTAGCTGCCTATGATTCCGCTATCGACGACAATGATGGAGACGGATACGACAATTTGGAAGAATCCTTAGGAGGGACCGACCCGTTTTCCAGTTTACCCGAAGAAACACCGGACTTTGTTCCCTCATGGGATCCGGCGATTTCCTACGATGGCAAAGACGTTAATGTATCCTTTAAATGGGCAGACAAAGCAGGAATAAAATATAAGATTGAGAGACGTTTCTACAATGGAGCTTTGTTGAACTCATACGATCAGGGAACGGGCAATGGGGGCAGTTTAGCTTACGAGTTGCTGGATTTCGATGGAGCCGACCCCTTTGTAACAGGCGTTTTGTATTATTTTAATCTAATTATCGATTCCGACGATGATTCCGATAATGATGGGTTGACGGATTATGAAGAGGGCTTGCTTGGATTTAATCCAAATTCTTCGGATACAGATGGGGATGGCATTGGCGACCTAGCGGAATACAATAGTACGACTATCTTTGCTGATTCCGATGGAGATGGCCTCAAAAATTCCGAAGATTCCAACCCCTACTCCTATGATAGCGCTTCAAGTATGTTAGGAGGGAGTGTGCCTGCCGGTTGGAACAAACTCGTTGTCGATGACTCTGGAGAAACAGCGGTAGTTGGATCTACGCTGGGCGAGCTTTCAGTGGATGGGTCAGGCGGTGCGAGTTATTCAATTCCTCTCTGGACTACTCCGGGAACGGCTGGAATGCAACCGAACCTCACATTAACCTATAACAGTAATGGCGGGAATAGTCTGGTCGGCCAGGGTTGGTCTATTTCGGGACTAAGTTCTATCTCTCGAGTTCCGCAGACGCTTGCTGTTGATGGCGACGTTGTTGGAGTGGATTTTACAAGCTCAGACCGATTCGCCTTAGACGGACAACGATTGATTGCGATTAGTGGAGCTTATGGTGCTAACAATGCGGTTTACCGGACGACCATGGACAACTTTAGCAAGGTGGTTTCCTATGGCAACGTGAATGGTGGGCCGGCTACCTTCAAAGTGTGGACGAAGGCCGGTTTGATCATTGAATACGGTAATACGAGTATATCTTCCAATTCTCGGCGAGAGGCCCTAATGCACGATCAAAGCACGTCGCAAGCGAGTTCGTGCGCGATAGCTACTTGGCATGTAAGTCGTATTAGCGACACGGCGGGCAATTACATGGACTTTGTCTATGAGAAAGACCTGGCTGCGGGGACTCATCGTATCAGTCGAATCAACTACACGGGTAATGGTAACTTGAGCCCGTATGCGTCGATGCGTTTCTCATATGAATCTAGAAGCGATTCGTTTACTGGGTACTCTAATGGGGTGAAAACTAGCCTTAATAAGAGACTAGCCTCATTGAAGAGTTATTACGGAAGTACGGTTGCACGTTCGTATGATTTTGAATACGAAGCGTCTGGGGTTGCCGGCAGATCGCTCCTCGCAAAATTATATGAAAAAGGATCGGATGGCATTGCTTATAAGCCTCTTGAATTTGAATATAGCACAAGTACGATGGGAACGGAACCTGCATCGGAATATAGCCCTCCTGCTGAGCTAAATTTTTCGGAGTACCACCAGGATGACGATTATTTGGATAACGGTGTTCGTTTTCAGGATGTTAACGGAGATGGTTTTGTGGATGTGGTTCAGGGTATCAAAGAAGGCAGTCGGATTGACCGAGATACTTGGATGAATCAGTTAAATGGATCATCTATGTGGGTAGATACGGGAGCGTATACGGTTCCTTACCATTTCTCAGAAGCTCATTTTTATATGAATGTGCCAGGCGACAATGGATCTCGCATGCTTGATCTGAATGGCGATGGCTTGGTCGACTTTATTCGCTCTTATAAGTATGGTTCGAGCTATACACTATACAGTAGCGCCCGTATAAACAATGGTTCTTCTTGGAGTTCCGGGACAGAGGCTTCTAAGTGGGAATTACCCACGTTTATCGCTGGGAATGACAATGGATACAAGGACTTCCAGCGTCATTTTATTGATATCAATGGAGACGGCTTAGTTGATTTTATCTACAATAACGGATCTACCAGCCACAAAGGCGCCTACATTAACCATTATCCCAATGCTGTAAATGGTTCGTATTGGATTTACGATGCAAGTTACGTTCCTCCCTATCAAGATAGCCATGACAAGATTTCTTTATTCATTGATTTGAATGGGGATGGGCTGGTTGATCAGTTAATCTACCATGATAATGATCATGCCAAACGAGGGGTCGCGTTGAATACTGGGAGTGGTTGGGATACGCATACTGCAACTTTTTCTAGTGGCGCCTGGTCGGGAGATGCCGTTTACGATCGATACCAGCTTCCGCATCATTTTTCTTGGGGAGGGAACAGCACTGGCGGTAAGGCAACGGCGACACCGAAGCAGATCGTTGATATTAATGGGGACGGTTTAACGGATATAATTTTCGGTGACGGTATTAATAAAACGTATCTCAATACAGGTGGCTCAAAAACTGGAAATATTTGGGTAGAGGCATCCAGCTATGTGCCCTATGCAATGGGGACGATTGGGTCGCAAGAACATGGAATCGGCATGGCCGATGTTAATGCCGATGGCTTGCCTGATATGGTTAAAGCCGTCGGAGGCGAACGCGATATCAAACTCAACACAGGAAGTGGGTTCTACGAAATAAACATAAATACTGCCCATGATATGATGTTCGAGAATTTTGAGTCGCTTGATAGCTCTCTAATTCAAAGCCATCTCAATAATGGATTGAATGTAATAGACGTATTTTATGGATACGACTTAGATTCCAACGGCTATCCGGATTATGTCTATTACTGGAATTCAACTTGGTTTGTGTTCTTCAGTGACAGTAGTGGTAACCTGACTCAAGGTGGCGTTACTGGAACTCCCCAAACTTGGGATGCGGGTAGCAATGATTGGAAGTTAAGGCTCCAAATTCTGAATGAATCAGGCAGTTCAATTGGTTATAGAACCTTTGATGCTTATCAAGGCAACCCATACGAAGCTCGAAATGAAGCAGAACTCTTGGAGTACGTGGTGAGGGATATATTTCCAATATCACTTGATGGAAACGCGACTGAACCGAAATACGAGCACCCGGGGAGCGCTCAGATCGATTTCGATTCTGACGGCATCCAAGATTACGTGAGTAGGTCAGAAGGTTCGTCAGGCGCAGCTTATCGGAATTTGGCGTCCCGCCATAATCAGCTTATCAAAGTGACTAATGGTCTCGGGGTCTCGGCTGAAATTCAATACGCTCCATTGACCAAGCGAGACGCCCAAGGCAACTCAGTTGTGTATGACGCTGGTGGCGATTATTTCTATAATGAAAAGGGTGCATCGGTCGCTGTATCAAGCGATAGTGACATGTCCAATCGAGTCGGCCCTATGTATGTGGTAGAAAAACTCATACATGATGATACGAAGGGAGGAGAGTATGAAATCGCTTATCAGTATGAAGGTTTGCGGGCTCACCGTGTCTATGGTCCCGCAGGCTTCGAGTCTATGACTGTGATTGACAGTCGAACAGGCCATGAGAGCAAGACGAGCTATGCCCAGAGTTATCCCTTTATTGGCATGCCGGTTAAGGCGGAGACGAAGGATTTGAACGATGACGTTTTGAGTGAGTCTCTTACAAAATACAAGGTGATGGTGACCAATGATAAGGGGGGGAACCGGAAGACTCGTTTTCCATACGCTGCCTATTCTGAACAAATTTCTCGCGATACCTATCGAAGCCCCTGGAAAGATGGAAGTGACCCAGGCGACCTTCTTTCACGTGTGGTAACTGCTACCTATAATGTAGAGGGTGGGGTTGCCTTTGATTCTGCTAGCCACGGGTACGATTCCTATGGCAATGCTAAATACGTTCAGACTCTTACCGGTGACTCAGGTTCAGAGGAGGTGAAGACGACTGTAAGTAACTACGGCAATGATACGAGCAAATGGTATCTTGGGCGCCTGTCGAATTCAACAGTGACTTCGACGAAATCAGGGAGTAACACGATTACACGTAAAAGTTCCTTCACCTATTTTGGTACTACTCACGGAATGTTGAAAACCGAGGTGATAGAGCCAGATAAGGCGAATGCTTCGGGTGCCCACGGCAAGAGCCTAAATGCCACTCTAACAACGACCTATGTGTATGACAGTTTTGGAAACAAAACCAAAGCAACCACAACGGGGGGTGGACTGAATTCAAATGGAAGATATGTTGAAACCAATTACGATAGCAAAGGACGTTTGGTCGATTGGACGAAAAATTCCAAGGAACACATCCAGACGAATAACAGATACAATCAAGTTTTGGGTGTTTTGGAAAAGACTACCGGTCCAAACAATCACTCTACGGAATGGGAGCACAATGGCTTTGGAGCAGTTACGAAGGAAATTCGAGCCAATGGAAATGAATCCGTAACTGAAGCTCGTTGGGCAGGCTCTGGAGCCCCTGCAGGCGCGGTATACTTAGTAGAATCTCAATCGAGCGGAGGAGCTCCCGCAGTCGCCTTCATGGATAAGTATGGGCGTGAAATTTATGCCTTTGGCATAAATGGCGGCCCAGAATTGGACCCTATTATCATGGGTTCTTATACCAAGTATGACAGCTTTGGACGAGCCTATGCGAGTACGCGACCCTTCCAGCTTGGCAGAGACCCAGAGACGGAGATTAACAGCCTCAAAACCTTCGATGCCTTGGGGCGGGAAAAATGCGTGTATATCTGCGATGAGGAAGGCTCTCTAAGCGGAGTCACTCTTACCGATCAAGGAGTGAGTGAATACTTCGGTGGACGTTGGTCAGCCAATGACTTTTTCTACCGAGGCCTTACTACGCGAATGGAAAATGCGAAGGGCCAAGTCACGGAAACCAAGTACGATTTGCAAGGGCGTAAGGTTTCAGTCACCAGCAATGCAGATGCCTCTTCCTATATTGAGAAGGGCAAGGTAGGTTATACATACGATGCCGTCGGGAACTTGACGAAGACTACTGTATACGAGAACGGAATAGCCAAAGCAGTCACCACAATCGTATACGATATCTTGGGACGCAAGAGCTCGATGAGCGACCCGAACATGGGCGACTGGAAGTACAGCTACAACGCTGCCGGCGAGTTAGTCTGGCAAGAAAATGCGGAAGGTGATGAGGTTACCATGACCTATGACGCCCTCGGCCGCATGATAACGCGTGTCGAAGGCGAAGGAACGACTGTTTGGACTTATGATACGGAGCACCTTGGGAAAGGTATGCTGGATCATGTAATATTTACTACAAGCAATGCTTCCGTTGCCAAAAGCTATCGCGAGTATCATTATTACGATGGCTATAGCCGCCTAAGAAGGGTGAGTCGAGTTATCGATGGCCAGTGGTACAACACGCAGCAAAGCTATGACTCTTATAGCCGTGTACAAACCAACACCTACCCCACAGGTTTCAAGACGAAGAATCATTACAGCGATTTAGGATTCCTAGAAAAGATAACGGTCGATGGCGGTCGCACTTCTTATTATGGGGAGGTGGCCGCGAATTATACCGTCTGGGAAGCTAAGGGCTATTCCAAGTGGGGAGGTATCCGCTTCTCCGAATACGGAAATGGCGTTACCGATGACCGGTTTTACGACGATTGTACCGGGCGGTTGGAAGGCATCGCTTCAGGAATCGTAGGGACGAACCCATGGGACCGTGGTGGGGTTCCCGAGGTAATGTTGCACACCTATGCTTACGACTCTTTGGGTAATGTGATTGCCCGTTACGATGATGGAGATAATGTGGGCCGTGTGGAAACCTTCACCTACGACGGTTTGAATCGCCTGCGCACGCATCGCGTGAACGGCGAGTTGAATAATACGATTACCTACGATGCCCTGGGCAATATCAAGTCGATGCACCGCCTGGGTGAATATGCCAAGTACTATGATTACAATGGCACCGGTCCCAATGCCTTGTCGCGGACAAGGCAATACGTTTCAGGTTCGTGGGACTATGATAACTACTATTACAACGACAATGGAAGTATGACCACTGGCCGCGGCCGCACCTTCGATTGGACAAGCAGTGGGCAAGTGCGAAAGATCACGCTGAGTAGCAACCGCCACACCCAGTTCCATTTGGGTGTAGGTCGTGAACGTGTGATGCAGATCGATACCGATGGTAGCGACGTTACCAAAACAGTGTACGCGGGCTCCAATTACGAGAAAGTGACTCTCCCGAATTTGGACGTTGAGCACAAACACTACATTATGACGCCATTAGGCCGCACGGCTGTGCGTATCGTGACGGAAGGCTACAACGATAAGGTGCAGATGCGTTATTTCCACCAGGACAACCTTGGATCGGTGTACGCGGTCACGACCGAGTCCGGCCAGGTGGAATATCGTTATCAGTACGATCCTTGGGGTAAGCGTACGGAGACGGAGCGAATGCAGGTGCAAAGTAGCTCTTGGCAAGATGCCTTGGCCAATCCACCGACACGCGGCTTCACCGACCACGAGCACCTAGATGATTTTGAAGTGATCCACAT